>JBFXGD010000054.1:0-20948 GCA_050178385.1 Calditrichaceae bacterium | reverse complement strand
ATATACCTTTAAACAACGGAACCGGTTTATTCGCAAAAAGATTGATGGAATCCAATCCGCTATTGCCGGTTGAAGAAGAGGGACGTTTGAATGATATGACCCTTAGTGAAAATTTTTTGGAAAGAGTATTCACATATTACCGTTTGCAAAAGTTTTTGGAAACTAATCCCTATGCTTCAGACTTCATTAGTTTTCACGCGAGACATAAATTGATGCTTCTCGCCCACAGCCCGGCTGGTTTAAGTAAATTGGGCAAGATCGTTTCTCAGGCAGGCAATGAAGGCGCAAAAGCGAGGCTTGAACAATATCTTCATCTGTTTATGTCTGTTATGAATACAATCGCCAGCGTGAAAAATCATACAAACGTATTGTATCACATGGCCGGATATTTCAAAAAAGTTCTATCTTCTCCTGACCGCTGGGAACTTGCTTCAATAATTGACGAATATCGTCAGAAATATGTACCCCTGGTCGTTCCCCTCACATTGATAAATCATCACTTAAACAGGTACCCTGTGCCCTGGATTAAAAGCCAGATTTATTTGAATCCTTATCCAAAAGAATTAATGCTGAGAAGTTCAGTATAAAGTCGATTCTCATAAACAGACAATTAAATTTATTCACCATGTGAATAAGACGGGAATAATCATTCATGAAATATCATAAATTTATAACTGAGACCATCATCGAAAAACCTTTAGAAACCGTTTTTGCGTTTTTCAGCGACGCGGCTAATTTACAGGAACTAACCCCACCATGGCTGCATTTTAAAATTATCTCTAAACTTCCGATCGAAATGAAAGCGGACGCGTTAATTGACTACCAGTTAAAATTGTTCGGAATACCATTTCACTGGCGGACAAAAATTTTTGAATGGAACCCGCCGGATTATTTTGTCGATATCCAACTCAAAGGACCGTACAAAGAGTGGATTCATACGCATCGATTTGAAAAACATGGAAATAAAACAATAATGAAGGATGAAGTTAAGTATGCTCTGCCTTTCGGTTCGCTAAGCGCTCCGGTCCGGTATTTTTTTGTCAAAAAGAATATTGAAAAAATATTTGAATACAGGACAAAGCAGCTGGTCAGTTTACTTTGAATTATATTGAAAATAATTGGACAAACTGATAAAGTACCTTTTTCCATCAGGAGACAACTATCAATAATCAAAAAAATGAATCAGAAAACAGCGAGATTGTCAATATTTTCTGGTTTCGCCGGGATTTACGGTTGAATGACAATGCGGGTTTGTACCACTGCCTGGAGTCCGGTTTACCCGTTATCCCTGTATTCATCTTTGATACCGAAATACTTAATCAGCTAAATGACAGGAATGACCGGCGCGTGGAATTTATACACGATTCTCTTATGGATATGCAGTCAAAACTTGCATTATCAGGACGAAGTATGTTGATTTTACATGGAAGCCCTGAATCGGTATGGCGAAAACTGATAAAAAAATTCCGGATAAAATCAGTTTATATGAATCACGATTATGAACCGTATGCAATCAGCCGTGATGGTAATATAAAGACGCTTCTCAAGGAAAACGGTATTGACTCTCATACTTTTAAAGATCAGGTTATTTTCGAAAAGAAGGAGATTGTCCGTGAGAATGGTCATCCATACTCGATCTATACTCCATATCGAAAAAAATGGGAAAATCGCTTAAGCATCAAAGATCTCACGGAATATCCATCCGATCAGCTAATAGATCATTTCCGCGTTATGAGAGCGGACAAAATTCCGGATCTAAGCCAATTGGGTTTTGTAAAATCCGGATTTACCTATCCGGAAAAAATCATCATTGATGAAATTATTGCGGATTACGAGAGCAAAAGAGATTTTCCCGGCATCAATGGAACATCGAGGCTGAGCGTGCATTTGAGATTTGGTACGATAAGCATCCGGTATCTGGTAAAAAGAGCTCTTGAGCTTAATGAGACCTGGTTAGGAGAACTTATCTGGCGGGAATTTTTTATGATGATTTTATGGCATTTTCCAAAAGTGATTAATGCTCCTTTCAGAGATAAATATACAAATATTCCATGGCGTGACGATCCGGAAGGATTTGAGCGCTGGCGCGCGGGCAAAACCGGCTACCCGATCGTTGACGCCGGGATGCGGGAACTGAATCAGACCGGTTTCATGCATAATCGTGTTCGTATGATCACGGCGGGTTTTCTCACAAAACATTTACTTATAGACTGGAGAAAAGGGGAGAGATATTTTGCTGAAAAATTGCTCGACTTTGATCTTGCGGCCAATAATGGCAACTGGCAGTGGGCAGCCGGATGCGGATGCGACGCGGCGCCTTATTTCAGAATTTTTAATCCTATAATCCAGGCAAAAAAGTTTGATGCCGGGCTTAAATATATTAGAAAATGGATTCCTGAATTCGAAACTGCTGATTACCCTAAACCGATAATTGAACATCCGTACGCGCGAAATAGAGCCCTGGATGTTTATAAATCTGCTTTGATGGAATAAAAGACACGCCCGGAATGTGTATATCAAACTGCTGATGTTTAAAAAATACTTTAAAAATCAATGTCTGAGCGTAAAACCGGCAATCAGATTTCTTCCCGGACCGTTTATCCCGGATCCGTGTTCCCTGTAATTTACATCTGTTATATTTTCCATGGCCAGGCGAATTTCAACATTTTTGGAGTATGTGTACCCCACTCTGATGTTGTACGTCCTCCATCCCGGAGTGCCGCCTGCCGGTATGCGTGGATCGTCTTTATCATCTGAAGAAAGCCGGTTCTGTTTGTCAGCAAAACGGAAATAGAAATCGGCATATCCGCTCTCATAAGTCCACTTGAATCCTAACAAACCGAATACAGGCGGAATTCCGCCAACGGGTTCATCCAGCGTTTTGTTTTGTCCCCGGGTAGCGGTAATATTCCCCCGCAGATTCAAATTTTGAGCAATAAAATAATCCCCGCTTGCTTCAATTCCCAAAATATAGGCTTTGCCGATATTCTGTTTTGATTTGACTTGATACTCAGTATTGTTTTTCACAATATAAGACAGGCCATTATACGTTGCGTCCGCGCTGGCAATCAGGTCAGCAATATCAGAATAATAGGCGTCTAATCCAGCCATCAGTCTGTCTGTATGAATTCTCAGACCCAGATCATAACTCCATATTTTTTCAGCATCCAAATCCGGATTTGGTACTTCATACGTATTTCCTTTTGATTCGCCAAGTTTTGAAAGATCACTTAAATTTGGCGCGCGAAAAGCCTGGCCGGCGTGGGCGGTGATGTTAATACTACCGGTAAGCTTATAAACTCCTCCAATACTGCCGGTGACAGAATGAAAATCTTGTGCGAATCTGTTTGATCCGGAATCAGCCGAGGTGTTCTGCATAATTAAAAAATTTGTATGGGAGAAATTGTATCTGACCCCAAGAGTAGTGCTAAATCGTTTAGAAACAGTTGTTTCATCCTGTACATAGAATCCATAGCTGTCGTAAACCGCTCCGTCCGGGTAACGCCCGCTTCGGTCGTATTCAGAAATTCCGGTAAGCTCATCGTAAACTCTTCTCCTGCTGTCTATGTAATCATGGTAGATATCTGTACCGGCGGTAAGCAGATGGCGTGTATGTGCTGAATTTATCTGCAGATTTAGACCGAGTGTTTCTACATCATCGGATTCGATTGTCAAAAAAGATGATCCTGTTTTTTGAGTCTTTCGTCCTTCTTCCTGTTTCTGAAATGAAACAGTTGATTTAATCTCGTTTATATATTTACCGCGCGGTTTGTTCTCATACATAAAGTAAATAAGGCTGCGTTTTTGCGGTTCATAGAGCCATTTTGAATAACCATCATTTTCGTACTTATCATAGCGCGGAACATCATCCTGATTTGACAATTGATATGATAGAATAAACCGTCCCGCGGAACCCGGGGAAAATATCAATTTTGCGTCCATATCCTGAGCGGCGTAACCGCTGGGCGACTGCAAGAGACCGCTAGTTGAATTCTCGAGTTGGATATTACTGCTGTTGCTGCCTCTCCGCAGATCATCGTAGTCCTTTAGAGTATAGCCGCCGCTGAAAGCGAATTTCTCAGTCCGGTAGGAAATACTGCCTCTGAGTAAACGCTCCTCATCCGCAGATGAATAACGGCCGGTCAGCGAATAAATAAAGGATTTTTCGGTATCGGTCAAACCGGGTTCTTTTGTCATTAGATTGATTGTCCCTCCGAGGGCATCACTTCCGTAAAGCACAGATGATGGTCCGCGAACGACTTCAATTTTTTCCAGATTCTGATTGTCAACCGTTGTCAAATACTGATGATTGCCTAATCTGTATGTTGAATTATTTAGCCTTATACCGTCCACCAGGATGAGAATCCGATTTGAGCCGAATCCCCTTATTATCGCCGAGCCGCCCCCATGATTTGTTTTTTGGACAAAAATGCCATTTTCTTCGCGCAACGCTTCGGCGGTTGTTTTCGAATTTCTTTCAAGTATTTTTATCGCGCTGACTGAATTAACAGGGGTAGAAAGTTCATAGGTTTCCTGTCGGGATCTGGTGGCGGTTATAACAGCTGCTTCAGTCTCAAACATCTGCTCCTTTAGCCGAATCTGGTCAAGCGTTACTCCCGAATTTTCTGAGACTAAAATGTCCTTAATAATTTTGAGCTGATAACCGATATGCGAGATTTTTAAATCATATTTTCCGGGATTTAGAGACTCAAATGCAAATCTTCCTTCATTGTCCGAAATTAGAGTCGCCGCTGATCTTGAAATTGTTATATAAGCGTTCGGTACAGGTATATTTTCACTGTCTGTGATTATGCCTGTTATGCTGCCAAATCCGTTCTGCGCGTGAAGTAAACAGGGGAGCATGAATAAAATCGAAGTTATCAGGAATTTCCGCGGAATTTCTATAAGCACTATTTAAATTCTCGAATTAAATTTCCGAATGTTTGTCTCAAATGAGTCAAACAATCCAATAAATTAAATATTTAAACGTCAGGATGGTCATAATTTAATCAAATAATAATTTATTTATGTGATAGCGGTTACTAAAACAAAAGCTAAGCGATAATTATTTTAATCTGTATATTAATGATAAAAAAAATCCGCCACATCTGACGAAGTAACGGATTTTTTGTAATTTTTAGCGACAATTAATTTTAGCTAATGAGTACCAAATCACTGGCGACCGGTCCTTTATTTCCATCAACAACAGTAAATTCGACTTTTTGCGATTCATCCAGAGTTTTAAATCCTTCGGTCTGAATGGCGGAATAATGAACAAAGATATCCTCACCATTATCAATACTGATAAAGCCATAACCTTTCTTGGCATCAAACCATTTTACGGTACCTGTTTGACGATCAGCCATTTGAAAAAAACCTCCCAATAAAACTTGTACTTAAAGATATTATGTGATAACAGCGTAGCATAATTTTAAAGTTAATCGAAGATTAACTGCTATCAGGCACTAAAATTAATTAAGATTATATTTTAAATCAATGGAAAAAAATCAATGTCATTTTTGTGGTTAATTGATTAAATATGAAGTATGTGTGTTTACAAATAAAACGAATAAATTTGGAATCAGAATCATAACGATGGAAGCGTAAGCGTCGTTAAAGAGTGCGGTATTCTATTTTGTTTTTGCCGTTTTTTTTGGCGATGTACATCAGATTATCCGCTTCTTTAATAGCTGCGTTTACAGACACGGGCGGTAAATTATAAGTGACATGACCTATGCTAAATGTCACCGGCCATTGGTTTTCTTTCATATATTCTAAAAGTATTTTTTGAATTCTGTCGATGGTTTTGCGCGCTTCATCCTTAGTAATCTCCGGGAACATGATGATAAATTCATCGCCACCCAGACGCGCGATCATATCGATTGCCCGAATATTTTTTTGTATGATTTGAGCGGTTGATTTTAAAAGCAGATCCCCGGTGTCATGCCCAAGATTGTCATTTATCCATTTGAAATTATCAAGATCGACAAAAGCGAAAGATAACGGATGATTGAATCGTTCAGCGCGTAAAATCTCAAGCTTAGCAATTTCGTTGAAATTGCGCGGATTGGAAACTCCGGTCATCGAATCTGTGCGAGATAGTTTTTGTTCAATTTGCAGCAGTTCTTTTAATTTTGAAATCATTATGACTATGAGAACAAAAAAGGCCAGGCGGACGGTCATATTCCAGTATCCGATAATGATAGATGAATAAATGTGACCACCGAGTAAATCGGCTAAAAGCCATTCAAGCCCTGCTAATGCGGCGAAGAAAAGACCGATTTTCCTGTTCCCATTCCAGGATGCGTATATGATTGGTAAGAGATAAAAAATGGAAAAACTGATTTCTTTTCCGGAGATAAAATCTATTAATCCGATAAAAAGTACTAATAGCAAAGAGATAAAAACAGTCTTCCAAAGAGTAACGTTTTTTAATGAAGACATGCAAAATTCCGGTTTGTGCGTGCTTTTTAGATCCAGAACTTATTTAAGTTTCAAAAATTCATAAAATAACTTAATCTATGGTAACAGAAAAAACGAAAACATCCCTTACTTGAGAAAAAAAATGCCGGTCAGGCATCATCCGGCATTTTCTTAATCGTTGCTAAATGTTAATGATGATGCCCGCCCGCTCCGTGTACATGTCCGTGTGCCAATTCTTCGGGAGAAGCATCGCGTACGTCTACCAGCTCGAGATCGAATGTCAAACTTTTGCCAGCCAGCGGATGGTTGAAATCTATTGTTATTTCATCATTTTCAATTTCTTTGATAAAAAACGGAAGTTGTTTTCCGTCACCCATATCTGCCATAAAATTCATGCCTTCTTCCAGTTCCAAATCTTCAGGAAAATCAGCGCGGCTTGCTTTCTGGATGGCATTTTCTTCAAATTCACCGTAAGCATCTTCCGGAAGTAATTCGACAGTTCCTTTGGAATTGATCAGCATGGTACTGATTTTTTCCTCAAGTTTCGGGAGAATCTGATCACGTCCGCTTATGAAAGAATATGGTTGATTTTTGTCTGCTACTTCAAGGGTTGTTCCGCTCTCATCCTTTAATGTAAAATGTACAGTAACAACCTGATCAGGTTTGATTGCCATGCAATACCCCTTTTAATTAATACACAATTAACATTTTATTATTTTGTATGATAGTCATGCCAAAATACGAAAAGAAGCCGATAATTCCAAAATTGTTTAGAGCCAGCGAAATAATCCAAAACCCACATAAAAGTCTTTAGTATCAAGCTGTTTAGTGATATCCATACGAAATAAACCGAGTAATCCGTTTACTGAAATCCCAAGTTCATGATGAATGCCGCCGGTTTCATTGTAATGATCATCGAGCGATTTTTTTCTTTGATCTGAAATATGTGTCGATCCGTGCGCGCCATGAAGGAGAATCCCGATATTTCTATCCGCCAGAAAACGAAGCCCGATAAGTTCAAACGGAACTGTTCTGAAATTGTGTTCCCAGAAAAGGGCAAGATAGTCTTCACCCTCGTAGGGACTATTCCTGACAGACCGGAATGCCGCGAATGGACTGAAAATACTCAAGCCGGCATCAAGAATTCCGAAACGCTGAACAGGAAGCTCACCATCAGAAACACCACCCGTAATATGAATATTCAAGGCGTTTGGAAACAGCCTTCTTGTCAGAAATGTATTGATATGAAAATCGATGCTGCCGGTGATTTTTGTGAACGAAAAGTCGCTGTTTAAAATATCCGGTGAACTGTATTCGACAGCGATTTTTGCCCCGGTCTGCCCGATCAGACCGAACGGGATAAAGTTATCACCATATTGCATGGTGAGAGTCAATGATCTTAATTGTCCTTCATCAATTTCCGGATTTATTCTCTGTGTAAAGTCATATCCGAGCAGGTTATAATCATTATTTTTTGAAAGTGACGAGTGTTCTTCGCTGGCGAACGCGGCCGAGATGATAGAATTTATCTTTTCAAACCGGTAACCGGTTTCCATTTGAACTGATTCATTCCAGTAATAATCGAAATAATCGCATTTGGCCAGCAACGGAAGGACACTTGCAACCGTTCTTGAATATGTTTCCGATTCATATCTTGTTAAGGATCCTGATGAATAGTTTAGGCCTATCCAGCCCGATCTCGACCGGCCGACCAAATATTTTAAACCGGCTTCAAAACTTCCCTTGTCCAGGTCTGTGTTATAAGCTCCGGTCAAAGAATATTCCCAATTGTCCTTAAAATTATGTTTGAAAGTAATCCCCGCATGAAGACCATCAACACGGTTAAACCATAGTTGCGGGCTCAGACTGTTGAGCAGACTTCCCTGACCATTATTTTCCCCGTTATCATCATTTCCAAATGAGATACTCACCAGTTTGGCAAGAACACCGGTTGGCTTAAATGCCTTTTCAAGCGTATCTGTGCTGTCGATCTCTTCATACGCGTTCTCTTCGGAAGCCGAGAGCGGAACTATCTCCTTAGAAAGAGCAAACATAGTATCATTTTTTACGGATAATGTGTCAAGTGTCAGTATGTCCTTTTTAAGGTATAGTGAATCCGGCAGCATAACATTAATCTGATAGTCGGTAAGTCGGCCTACCTGTTTGTATTTTATTCTGGGGATATCAAGTCCGGTGATCCCGAATTTGATATCTCCGTTTACGCGGATATCAACAGGCAGCCAGAATTCCTTTCCAAAATTACTAAACTGTTGTTTGTAATAAAGATTCCAATCCTGAACCGGAGGGGGAAAGAATGTCGTGCGGCTGTCGGGTTTTAGATTCGCTTCAATCATACAGTAAAAACTATCGAGAACTGAAATGTTTCCGACAAAAACCGGTTGTAATTTTGTGGTCGGTATGACTTCTATATCAAACACTATGGTAGAATCAAGATACCGTTTTCCTGTTAACTTAAATTCATAATAGTCAAAGGCTTTGGGGTGAGTGGGACCGATCAGGTTTGATCCCTGTATTCTTATATCGTCGTTGTAAAGGTTCGGAAAATAACTGCTGAACGCGAAATTATCGTCCGATTTCAGGTTGCCTGTCTGCCGGCGGGATTTGATAATTTCCCGCGCGCCCTGTTTCTTATCCCAGAACGTTTCAGAGATACTTTCCGCAATGGAAACAATCCCGGAATCATTTTCGAGAATAACCCGCGTATAGGCATCGGCTTTATAGGTATTGATCCTTTTCTGCCATTCCAGCTTTCGTTTAATCACCTCCCTCATTATTCCCATAGCAGGATCTTCCGCAATCACAATTATCGGATCGGATTCAAGGACAACAGGCCTCAGTGTTATATGGAGTTGTCGGTCAGATTCGGAATGTATAAGAATTTTTTTTGTCTCATATCCGATGTAGGTAATAATGAGTGTCACAGGCGGTGGTGATGTTTCAAGGCGAAATTTTCCATCCTCATTGGTAATTGTGCCCCGGTAGGTGCCTTCAATTTGCAGATTTGCAGCAGGTAAAAGCTGACCCGTTTCAGCGTCACTGACTGACCCTGATATGATTACCTGCGCGAATGACGGAAGACAAAAGCAAAATAAAAATAATAAAATACAAGACAGATGTGAACGCTGCATAAAGATTAACCTCATGATAAACCGGTAAATACTTGCGGAATAAACGAAAAATCTACAGTCTGTCAAATCAAATTATTTGAATTTACGTCTGAAAGCAGGAAAAGTTTTAGTCAATAAAATATACCGGCCGTTCCGGAAAATATTATTATTGATAAAAATTATTTAAAATATATTCATCATAAAGATCAAATGTGCCAATAATTTCAATAGAAACCTGAGATGAATCTGAAAGCTCTAATTGATTATCCGCAGAATCAGGTTGGAAGTTCCGGAATTCAGAGAATCTCGAATAGACCCAGCGGATTCCGGTTTTTGTGGGATATTCGGCTGAAGATTCTGTGTTGTTTTCATCGCAGCTTGTTGCCAGGAACATAAATAAAAAGAGGTAAAAAATGGAAAATAAAACTCTCACTAGCATGCCTCCTGTTTGAGCACCTGTGGATTAATATAAACGAAAGGGTTCAGTAATAAAAGCGGTAAAAACCATAATGAGGCGGGATAAATATTCAGCGAGGATGATATTCGTCGGGATAAATTATTTGTTCTTGCCTTATTATTTTGGTTCGACTACATTCCCTCTAATGTTGTGTCTGAAATCAATACTGCTCTCCAAATGATTTAATATTATGGCTAACCTTCTGTTGCGGAAACTCAAGGCGCTTTTTCCGGTCTGACAAAATTTTCAATCAGAACGGTTTATAAGAAATTATAAAAGTTGAATTTTTTCCCGATATAAATGAAAGATTTTTAGCCAATTTAAACATGTGGAATGGAGGTCGCTATGAACTTGTTTCGGTACTTTCTCCGCTTTTCTGTTTTAACGGTTTTTTTGGTTTTAGCCTGTTCCGAGAGTGATAATGGGCCTACAGGAGATGATCCTGATGGTGCCAAAGCTCTTGTGGATCAGGCCAATGAAGCTTTGGGAACGGTACTGTATAATCTTATTAACAGTGATGGAGTGAGCGGGCCTGATGAAATTAATTTCACCGAACCGTTTGGATTGTATAATGAGGCATATGCCAAAGATAATTCAAATCTTGACGCGAATTTCGGTCTGGGATTATGCGGGATTTTGATGATGACACAGGATCAACTGCTGATTGATGCCTTTGAAGACTGGTCGGTGTATCTTGGTGAGAATAGTCCGTTTGAAGCGCCGTTGGCGAAAAAATCAAAGTCGGACGTTAAAATTGGTTTTCCAACAGGAATAGAATATTTTAATATTCCGGTTCAGTCTTTCGCAAAAACCATGGTCGGAACTCAGAAAATGGCCCTTGCGGATGCACCTAAATTAAGCACTATTCAAAATATTCTAAAGAGTAAAATGCTGCCGGTTCTTAATTTTGCAATCACTGCCCTTGACCGGATAGATGACAATCCTGATTATGTCTTCAAAATTACTCCGAAAATGCAGGGTGACATGCTTGAAGATACGCTTGAAGTGGATCTTACAGAAATTTACGCCCTTGAGGTCAGTCTCAATGTTCTAAAAGCGATGGTCGATATGGCCATTTCCTACAACGTTGATTTTAGTAGTTATGACAGTTTAGGGGTCAAGGAAACTTTTTCTCAGGGCAGTACATTCCTGACTGTAAGGGACGGCGGAGTGTACCTTTCGGATGCAAAATCTTCCGTATTATCAGCTGTGGACAAACTGGAAGACGGGATCAATTTTTTGCGAACTGAGTCTGATCCTCAGGGCAATGATATTATCAAAATCGGTCCGGATGATGTAACCGCCGCCGATCTGGATTCTATCCTAGCTCACACCGATGATGTCCGTGATATTTTCACCGCGGATATGACCTTCAGCGATGACTGGGATGACGATTTCTCCACACCGGATGAGAATCTTACCTTCAATTTTGGTAAGTTCTTTGATAATCCGGTTAATGATTTCAAATCCAAATTACCGGCGTATACAGTTTCCGTCGGCAGAGACACAGTGGATTGGGACTATTTCTGGAGTGAATATCTGACATCCGCGCTTACAGCTAATATAGATGTTCCCGGCCCTGGTGGCTATCAGTATTATCATTCATATTCATGGGATAAATGGGGATATGAATACAATTATTTTACTGCCGATATGGAGGTCCCGTCATTTGATGAAGCATTTTCAGCAAAAATAGACGAACTTGTCAATATAAATAATATTGAATCTTTTTATGTTTATATCTATTTCTATCAATATTTCAACGAAGCCGGGCAATATCAGATTATTACGGATATTGAATGGTATTACAGTCAGGAAACACCATCTCAGGCGATCTATGTACCAATAATTACATGGAATGCTTCTGCCTTTTCTGAATGGATATTACCGGATGCCACATTCAATGGCATCTTACCCGGAATGACAGATTCCGAATTTAAACGGATTATTGGTCTTACGGCTGATGACTGGGAAAAAACAATCAGATTATATTAACAGAGAAACCATCGCGAAGGCTGTCCGGTGCACTATGTTTTCAAACACATAAAACGACTCCGGGCAGCCTTATTTATGATTCCGTTTAACAAATTGGGTAACTGATTCTTGCGCAATCTCCATATTGTTTTTGTTTGTCTGATTGTCTCGGCAGGCTTTGGTCAGTCGAAATTTGAATCGATTCTGGATATGCCGGAAATGTTCATCAGCGGAAAGCATATGCAGTCAAGTCGTAAAGCTGTTTTTGATATAAATATCCCACCAGATAAAATTCAATTTAAGTCATCACTCATCTATAATGATTATTACAGGGAAAGAAAAAATAATATAATAGACAGAGATATTTACACAATCATTCAGCAAAATGAATTGACGATCCCTCTACGCGTAAAAAATATTGATTTCTCTGCCGGAGCATATGCCAGTTTCGACAGGAGAAGCATCAGCTATGATGTCACTGACATTGAACATCTAAGTATGGAATCCGTTTCAAGCGAATATGGTATATCACTTTCTGTTCCGCTTTGGCGTGAGGTGTTTTTTCTTTCGGGCAGCGTCGGCGAGAAGAAATACGCGTCTGAGTCTTACAATCCTTATTCCATCGGGGCAATTGTCAAATTCAGCTGGTTTTTACAGTTTGGCTATACGGTGTACAAAGATTATATGAACTGGAAATTTGATTTTAATTATGAAGGTTCACCGCTTGAATTTGACTCGATGGAAGAAGAACGAATCCATGAAATAATGTTCAGAGTAATGTTAACTGAAAAGCTTGGTTTTGACGCCTTAATCCTTGAAAATTCTGTAAACCGGCCATACGATTTACAAAAGATGCAGACGGTTTATATTCCGACAGGGGATCATGAGACAGGCGAATATAAGGCATTCTACAGCCCATCCGGGATGATCGGTCTGGGATTTACTTATACAGTAAGGAATCTGGATTATTCGGGGCGTTTTTATGAACAAAAAATTTCATTTGGAAAAGTCACTCAATTCAGTCAATTTTATGAATCATTCTCACCGGAAATTTCGGTAATAACGGAAAATTCTGAATTTACGGCAAATTTTTCATGGGGAAAAGGACTTCTGAAGGGCAGGGGACATGTTGAAACATGGCCGTTCAGTGATACATGGACGGATTTGCTCGGGTTACGCTATTATACAAATTCTCAGGCCGGTTATCATTTTAAGCGGGTCGGTTTGGGATATCTTTATAAAAAATCAGACTTTGACGCAGGATACCGGATGGATTTTGAACATTTGACGACTGAAGGAAATCTAAAAACGTGGGAGCCTGAATTTCTGGTGTTTGGCCAAAAAAATCTGAATAAATATTTACTGGATATCAGTGAACAAGATGGCGTTTATCTTCAGGTAAATTTTGCGAAATCGATACATAAATTCCAAATTACATATGGATTTTCACAATATATTCCGCTGAGATCCACATCCCGGCCTGATGAAGATAGCGGAACTACGGGAAGTTCATCAGCAGACCGGAAAAGTGTCTATGGGGGCGGCCGTCACAATCTTCAATTTACCATCGTTTTTTGAACAATTTCCGTTTCATGGTATTTATTTGCTTTGACGGAATGGGTATCCTAAATTCGGCATCAATTCAGAAAATAACGCTGAAATGGAAGAAACCGGACATCCGGAATCGAAGAAAACAGAACGATTCAGGATTATTATGAATGAGATCCGGTGTTTCATATACGACAAAACAAACGGTTGGAATACATGGAATATAATTTGACGGACTGGCTGCCGATAACTTTGAAGGAAGTCCGGTTGCGCGGCTGGGATGAGCTGGATGTAATCATCATTTCAGGAGATGCCTATGTGGATCATCCGGCATTTGGGGCAGCGGTTATCGGGAGGCTCATTGAACAGGAAGGACTCCGCGTAGCGATTGTTCCGCAGCCAAACTGGCGCGATGATTTAAGGGACTTTAAGAAACTTGGCAAACCAAGGTTGTTTTTCGCGGTGACCTCCGGAAACATGGATTCTATGGTTAACCACTACACCGCAAATAAACGCCTCAGGTCATCTGATGCTTATACACCCGGAGGGGAAGCGGGTTTCCGGCCGGATTACGCTACAACAGTCTATACCAAAATCCTTAAAGAAATCTTTCCGGATGTGCCGGTGCTGATCGGCGGCATCGAGGCATCTCTTAGAAGAGTCACCCACTATGATTATTGGTCAGACCGTTTAAAACCCAGCATACTTGCCGAGAGCGGAGCTGATTTGCTGGTTTATGGTATGGGTGAACTGCCATTGAAGGAAATAATAAGGCTTTTAAACAGGAATGTTCCTGTTTCCCGGATTGATACGATTCCACAGACGGCGCTTTTGCTGAATGAGAATCAGTCTGTTCCAAAAAACAAAAATTGGGACTCGTTTGAATTAACATCGCATGAAGTCTGTTTAGTTGATAAAAAAGCATTTGCCGCGAATTTTAAACATATCGAACAGGAATCGAATAAACAATTTGCCCGAAGGCTTATCCAGAAGATAGGTGAGCGGACACTGGTCATCAATCCGCCGTATCAGACAATGACCGAAGGACAGATTGACGCGTCTTTTGATCTCCCTTTTACCCGTCTGCCTCATCCGAAATATAAAAATCGCGGCGTCATTCCAGCGTATGAGATGATAAAATTTTCGATGAATTTGCATCGCGGCTGTTTTGGCGGATGCAGTTTTTGCACGATCTCAGCGCACCAGGGCAAAATGATCGCGAGCCGCTCAAAGGAATCAATCCTAAAAGAAGTGGATGCCATCATCAAAATGCCGGATTTTAAGGGATACATCAGCGATCTCGGCGGTCCTTCGGCTAATATGTATAAAATGAAGGGGATTGACCAGGATATTTGCGATAAATGTATAAAGCCCTCCTGTATCTATCCGAATATTTGTTTTAATCTGGATACTGACCATCACCCGCTGACTGAGATTTATCAGGCTGTCGCGTCAAAACCCGGAATCAAAAAAGCCTTTGTTTCCAGCGGAATCCGATATGATCTGCTCGTCGGGAAGGATGAAAAAGATGAGAAGAAGAACGGATACAATGAATATATAGAGCAGGTTGTTTCCAATCATACTTCTGGACGCCTAAAAATTGCCCCGGAGCATACGTCGGAAAATGTATTAAAGATAATGCGGAAGCCTTCGTTTAAACTGTTTTATGAATTTAAAAAGAAGTTTGACGCGATTAATAAAAAACTGGGTTTAAAACAGTACCTGATTCCTTATTTTATTTCGAGTCATCCCGGAAGCAATCTGGAAGACATGGCGCAGCTGTCAGTGGAAACAAAAGAGATCGGTTTCGAGCTGGAACAGGTTCAGGATTTTACACCGACCCCGATGACCGTTGCAACGGTCATATACTACTCAGGCTATCACCCTTATACGCTCAAACCCGTGCAGACCGCAAGAAACAAAAATGAAAAACTTGATCAAAGAAAATTTTTCTTCTGGTATAAACGGGAAAACCGTGAGTGGATACAGAAAACACTAAACGCGTTGAACAGATCTGATCTTGCGGAAAAATTGCTAAAAAAATCCGGCAAAGACACGGCGGCAGAGCATCGTTCTAAATAAGAAAAAACTGACCGGATGGTTAATTAAAAGTGTAATAAAGCGACTTTAATTCCGGCTAAAGTTCAGAATTGGTTGTAATCAATCGTCCGCTTAATTTCAACAGATTAATTTCATTCTGTTTGGCTTCGAATGCCGCGTTGATATAGCGGCTTTTTGCCTGAATATAGTTCTTTTGAACTTCCCTAAGCTCCAAAGGCGTGAGCAAACCTAATCTGAAATTCTCTAACGCGATATCGACATTTTCCTTTGCCGCTGAAATGTTTTCCTCCTCCAGTTGCATTCGGGTAAGGCTGTTGTCATAGATGATATATCCCGTTCTTATCCCGGCTATAATGCTGTTTTTTACTTCATCCAGTTCAATCGCGATATTCCTTTGGATTAGCCTTGCCGTTTGTTGTCTGCGTTTTGTGTTAAATCCGTCATAAAGATTCATAGTCAGTGAAACACCATAAAAAAGGCCATCCGTTTCACTGGATATAAAAAAACCTGCGTCTGATTCTGATTTAGCGTAATTGTAGCGGGCTATCAAATCAATCTCGGGATATTTTTCGGATTTAATTTCACCGATTTCCTCTCCGGAAATCTCGTATTCTTTCTTTTTTATAACAAAGGCTCTGTTATTCATAAGCGCGGATTCTTCAAGTTCCCGGCGGTCTAATTTCTGTAGGAGATTAATTGAGTCGCTAACCTGAAATTCTATGTCCACCGCTCGCGCCAGCAGATAATTTAAGGTGATCATGGCGGCGCTGAGATCTGCGGATTGCTCTAAGAGCGCTGACCGGTCAGCGTTCAGATCCACTCTCGCCTGAAGGAGATCGAGCTTTGAGGAAGCGCCGAGTGTAAAATTCTGCTCCGCTATATGGAGTCTTTCTTTGGAGATATCAACTGCTTCCTGAAGAACATCATGATTTAATTTCTGTCGAATAATATCATAATAAGCCTCCGTCACGTCCGCAACCGAATTTTCAACCTGCTGTTTGAATTCCTGCTGTCCGATATTATTCAGTATGCCGAGGCGGGAATAGGAATGAAACATTTTAAAACCGTCAAATATTGTCCAGTTCAGTTCCAGGCTGGCGGTTTTGTTTTCAGATTCAGCTCCGGTGCGATCGATAGAAGTTCCGCTGGCGTAATTCTGCTTGCTGTTGGTTTTACTTTTATTGTAACCGGCATCAATATCAAGTTCGGGGAGCATTCCGGCGTTCCCGGCTGAATAATTTTTGGCGGCGATCAGAGCGGTATTTTTTGATATTTGTATCGAATAATTATTTTCGAGAGATATCTGAAGGGCTTCATCGAGAGTTAGAAGCTCTTGTGTGATACCGGAAGATAACATGGAAAAAAAGAAAATAAATCCGAAAACCGGAGTAAAATTTTTTAATAAAACGGATGTAATAAGATGCTTCATATCCCCTTGATCCTTTGTGATTCTATATCTTTACGTGACTGAATCGCTAATATCAGTTGGATTCTGTAATCAATTCCAATTCCTTTTCATCGATTTCCATTAAAGGTGGCGCGCCTTCCTTTGATATCATAAGATAAATGGCGGGAATGATAAACAGGCTTAAAACAGTTCCGATGATGAGTCCGCCGATCACTGCGATTCCCATTGGTATTCTGCTTTCAGAACCGGCGCCTAACGCCAGGGCAATGGGCAGAATTCCGAGAATTGTGGAGAGACTGGTCATCAATATCGGCCGGAAACGGGCCGCGGCCGCATCACGGATAGCTTCGCTGACCGTTAATCCGTTTGCTTTTCGCTGATTCGCGAATTCTACAATCAGGATTCCGTTCTTTGTAACGAGTCCGATCAGCATGATTTGCCCTATCTGGCTAAAAATATTTAGGGTCTGTCCAAAATACCAGAGTGAGAAAAGGGCGCCCGCGAGAGCGAGCGGAACGCTGAACATGATGATCAACGGGTCACGAAAACTCTCAAACTGCGCGGCGAGAACAAGATAGATAATCAGCAGCGCCAGAACAAAAGCAAACTCCAGACTTGACGCGCTCTCAATAAAATCACGTGAGGGTCCGGCGAGGTCCGTTCTGAATGATTCATCCAACACCTGCTTCGCTACCCGGTCCATTGCAGCGATCCCCTCTCCGATTGTTTTTCCGGGAGCCAGGCCTGCCGATACGGTGGCTGATACATAACGGTTAAAATGGTAAAGCTGAGGAGGACTGCTTTGTTCAGAGATGTGAACCAGATTATCAAGTTGTATCATCTCGCCTCGTTTATTACGCACATACAATGACCGCAGATCAAGCGGTTCATTTCGACCTTCACGCGCGAGCTGACCAATAACCTGATACTGTTTCCCGTTCATGATAAAATAATCAAATCGTTGCCCGCTAAGAGCAAGCTGCAGGACCTGAGCAATATCGATAACCGACACACCTAATGATTGCGCGCGTTCACGCTCGATTTCGATTCTCAGCTCCGGTTTATTGAATTTTAAGTTAGCGTCAACAAATTGGAAATTAGGATCCTGCCGGGCCTGATCCAGAAACTTCGGCAGTATTTCCCTGAGCCGGTCAAAATTAGGCGCTTCAATCACGTATTGAACGGGCAGGGCTCCCCGGC
This sequence comes from Calditrichaceae bacterium, assembly GCA_050178385.1. Lineage (GTDB taxonomy): Bacteria > Calditrichota > Calditrichia > Calditrichales > JBFXGD01 > JBFXGD01. The sequence goes on along the minus strand of JBFXGD010000054.1, from coordinate 2,749 downwards.
TTGTACCAATTGACTGATCCTGGGAAACATAAGTTCTGGCTGCTGATAATTGTTTAACCTGTGATGATAGCTGATTTGCTATCTCCATCTGGGAGCGTTTACGATCGTCAGGATTTTTTAAAATCAAACGAACAAAGCCGGAATTGACTGAACTGCTCGAGCCGAAACCAGGTGAAGTAACCGAAATGATGGCATCTTTCTCCGGGACATTCTCTTCGATCAAGTTTATAACCTGATTCATAAATTGATCCATATATTCATACGTAGCGCCTTCCGGTGCCACGGAATAGAGACGAACACCGCTACGGTCTTCAAGTGGCGCTAATTCCCTCGGCAAAATCATACCAAACGCCACGATGACAATAAAAGAGACAAGAACAAATATGATGGCCCATTTCTTTTTGCTTAAAAATTTATTCAAGATACCGCGGTAGGCTTTGTTCAGTTTTATGAAAAAATCTTCTGTTCTTTTATAAAATTTTCCATGATCGGTTTTTCCTTTTAGTAATTTTGTTGTAAGCACCGGAGTCAGCGTTAACGCTACAAAGGATGAGATGGATACGGCACTGGCCACAACGATTCCGAATTCTCTGAATAACCTGCCCGTCAGACCCTGTAGAAAGATGACGGGGAGAAACACCGCGATGAGAGCGAGTGTGGTTGCGATGATGGCTAAAAATACTTCGCGTGATCCCTCAATACCCGCGGCAACGGATGGCATGCCTTGTTCAATTTTAGCATAAATATTTTCCAGCATCACGATGGCGTCATCAACAACCATACCTATTGCCAGAACAAGACCCAGCAGGGTGAGTACATTAATTGAATAATCGGCAATATACATGATAAAAAAAGTACCGATGATGGAGATCGGAACCGTGATAATAGGGATAATGGTTGTTCTCCAATCCCTGAGGAAAAGGAATATGATCAAAATCACCAGTAAGAACGCCAGCATAAATGTCTGTCCGACTTCGCTTATAGATTCACGAATATATTTTGATGTATCAAAGCCAATGCCAAGCGTAATATCCTTAGGAAGATCTTTCTCAATCTGCCTGAGCCGGTTTTCAAATTCATCCACTATGGCGATATGGTTCGCTCCCGGTTGAGGGATTAATACCAGCCCGACCATGGGTACCGCGTCCCGTTTTAAAACGGTTCTTAAGTTTTCCGGACCCAGTTCCGCAAACCCGATATCTTTGAACCGGATAATATTTCCATTCTCTTCTTTTATAATCAGGTTATTAAACGCCTGCACATCTTCGAGTCTGCTGATGGTTCTCACTGTCAATTCAGTCGATGATCCCTCCACGGAGCCGGAGGGCAGTTCCACATTTTGGCGCAGCAGTTCAGTACGTATATCAAGAGGCGTGAGCCTATAGGCGGATAATTTGGCGGGATCCATCCACAGACGCATCGCGTAGGTTTTTGAACCCCATATTTGTACTTCACTGACACCGGGAATTGTCTGAACACGTTCTTTAAAAGTATTTGTCGCGATATCGGTTAAATCAAGAAGATTCCGTTTATCGCTTTTTATATTAAGAAATACTATCGGACTGGCGTTAGCGTCGGCTTTCTGAACGATTGGATTGTCGGCGTCAGGGGGCAGGCGGCTGATAGAGCGGGAGACGCGATCGCGAACGTCATTCGCGGCTGCTTCGAGATCAATTCCAAGGTCAAATTCAACCGTCACCGTCGCGCGGCCGTCCCGGCTGACTGAGGAGATCGTACGGATACCCGCGATTCCGCTGATTGATTCTTCAAGCGGTTCAGTAATCTGCGATTCAATCACATCGGCATTGGCACCGGTGTAGTTTGCGGTTACAGTTATGATGGGAGGATCCACATTCGGGTACTCGCGTACACCTAGAAAATTATAGCCGATAACCCCGAACAGAACAATGACAATTGACATGACCATCGCCAGTACGGGCCGTCTTATACTAATTGATGATAAACTCATCTGAAATTCCCGATATTAAATGTGTTGTATCTGATCAAACCTGAATTAAAATTGAATTTCCTGCTAATTGATTTACTGAATTTCTGAGATTTTTACCGCCACACCCGGTCTTAATTCGAGCAAACCGCTCGTAATAAGAGTGTCTCCGGGGCTCAATCCTTCCTTAATTTCAATGCTCCGGCTGGTCCGTAATCCCGTTTTGACCGGAACCGGCTGTGCCGTACCGTTCTTGTACAAAAATACTATGCTGCCGTTTAGCTCAGGGATCAGGGCTTCGGTTGGGATTAATAAAGCGTCATCACTGCTGGAAACAGTCAGTTCGATATCCGCGAATGAACCGGGCAGTAATTCCTGCTCTGAATTATTATAAAGCGCGCGCATAGTCAGCGTGCGTGTGGCCGGATCGACTTTGGGTTCAGTCGCGTAGATCGCTGCTTTAAGTTGTTTCCCAATACCCTGAACATAAAAATTAACCGAATCACCCCGCTGAACACGGCCCGCGTATTTTCCGGGAATGGAAAATTCGATTTTCAGAGGGGTATTATCCACGAGAGTGGCGATGTGCGTGCTGCTGTTTATATAACTCCCGTCACTCACAAATTTAAGGCCGATCCTACCGTCAAACGCCGAACGAATCTCAGTTTTCGCGATTTGCGCCATGATCAGATCGATTTCGCTTTTGAAAATGTTAAGGTTATTTAAGGTTTGATCGTATGCTTCGCGGCTTACGGCCTGAATTTCAAGCTGATTTCTCTGACGCTGTTCATTTTCTTCAGCAAG
>JBFXGD010000053.1:0-21160 GCA_050178385.1 Calditrichaceae bacterium | reverse complement strand
GGATGAACACAGAAGAGTAAGGAAATCTGTCGGTGTATTTGATGTTTCACATATGGGGGAAATTGAAATTACCGGCCCCCGCGCGCTCGAAATGACGCAGCTTATAACAATAAATGACGCGTCGATGCTGGACATTGGCCAGGTGCAGTATTCAGCCATGTGTTATGAAAACGGCGGAATCGTCGATGATCTGCTGGTTTATCGGTACAGCGATAAATTTCTGCTTGTGGTAAACGCTTCAAATAAAGATAAAGATTTTGAATGGATGCTTAAAAACAAGATCGACGGATGTGAGATTAAAGATATAAGCGATAGCATCACTCAGATCGCGGTTCAGGGGAAAAAAGCGGAAGCCACACTTCAAAAATTAACTGATGTTAACTTGTCGGCAATCCAGTTTTATTGGTTTACAGACGGAAAAATGGCGGGCGTTCCGATGCTTATTTCAAGAACGGGATACACCGGTGAGCCCGGATTTGAGCTTTATTTTGAAAATAAATACGCGGTCGATGTCTGGAATAAAGTTTTCGAAGCGGGTAAGGAGTATGATATAGAACCGATTGGTCTCGGCGCGAGAGATTCTCTCCGGCTTGAAAAGAAAATGTGTCTGTACGGAAATGATATCGATGCGGAAACCAACCCGCTCGAAGCCGGATTGGGGTGGATCACTAAACCGGATAAAGGCGAATTTATAGGACGGGAAGCCATCCTGAAAGTGAAGGAAGCCGGATTATCACGACGCCTGGTCGCATTTACGATGGATGACGCCGGATTTCCGCGGCACGGTTATAATGTGGTCAAAAACGGAGCCAAAATTGGCGTGGTCACAAGCGGCACGGTTTCTCCCATGCTGGATAAGGGTATCGGTCTGGCTTATGTTCCGGTCGAATGGTCAAAAATCGGAACACCAATAGAAATAGAGGTAAGGAATAAACTCCTGCCTGCCACCATCATAAAACCGCCGTTCATTTGATCGGTAAAGATTATCCTTTAAGTTGAGTTTGAGTATGGCAGTTCCTCGGGTCAGGGATTGCCATTTTTTATTAAATAATCAAATTCGGATCCAGGGGTTTATTTTGTCGGCGAAGATTTTTGGAAGCGCATTTTTAAATAAAAGGTTCAAAGTACTGAAAGATGAATATAGAAGTTGCTTACTCATTTGATGATCTGAATAGTCTTTCCCAAAAAACGGTCATTGTCATTGATGTACTCAGGGCATCGACATCCATAGTTGCCGCGTTCGCGAACGGATGCAGATCCATTTACCCGGTTGAATCGCTTGAAGAAGCGAAATCTATGCATATAAAATCGCCTGACGCTCTGTTATGCGGGGAGAGAGACGGGCTCCGGCCGGATTTTTTTCATCTGGGAAATTCACCCTTTGAGTACACATCTGAAAAAGTGTCTGGAAAAGATCTTATATTAACGACCACCAACGGAACCCGGGCATTGACTATCGCGAAAAAAGCCAACATTGTTTTTGTCGGATCTTTTGTAAACCTGAACGCTGTTTTGGATAAATCCTTGTCCGCTGGACAGGATATCGTGATGCTTCCCGCCGGCCGAGCCGGTGGTTTTTCGTGGGAAGACGCGCTTTGCGCGGGAATGATGTCCTATGAATTGAACCGCCGTGTCTGTAATCTGTCGATGAGTGACGGGGCGCGATGGTCATATTACGCGTTTCTCGGTTTATTCGGTCAGAATCCGGCCCCCACGGCTGAGCAATTAACCGTCCTGCTGGGAAATACCATACATGGAGTGCATTTAAAAAAGATCGGATTTGCAAAAGATTTACAATTTTGCGCCGATATAAATCGCTTTAAACTCATACCGACACTGTCAGGCGACGAACTCATCATGTCAGTGTAATTTCTTGTTTTAATATGACTAATTAAGTATATTTTTCAAGTTTTCACAGAAGCAGAATGAGTCATAAATGGCAAAAAGAAAGTCAAAAGAAGTCAAAGAAAATAAGCGTCAGGCGATAGGCGTCCTGCTCCTCGGGATCGCGCTTCTCCTGTTTCTCTCAATTATTTCTTTCAATGTAAATGATCCCGTAAATTTGAGCGTCGAGGGAAACCGCATTACGATCAATAACTGGCTGGGACCGTTGGGCGCGATGATATCCTACATCCTGATGCAATGGACTCTGGGTTACCCGATTCTTGTTTTACCCGGACTCCTGGCGTTAATCGGCCTTTATACCGTGCAGGGCAAAAACCTGGAAGATCTTATCAGGCCTGCCATTTCCTTCTCGGTTTGGGCATTACTTATTTCTGTTTTTCTGGCCATGCCCGAAGCGTTTGAAACCTCCGGCCAGATTACCGAATATTACCCCAGCGGTCTGATAGGCGGCTGGATTGCTTCAAAATTCATTATTTACCTCGGAAAATTCGGCGGACTTTCACTGCTGCTTTTCTTAACGCTTGCGCTGGTGGTTCTTACAATGAGAATTGAAGTTACAGGAATCATCGCGGTGTTATCCGACCAGATCAGATCGCTTAGAGAGATTGTCCGTTCAGAATGGGATAAGTTTATGGAGCATCGTCAGCGGGCTAAAGAAATCAGGCTGATCAAAAAGCAGGAGCGGGAAGAGCAGAAAAAACTGGAAGAGCAAAAGGCAAAAATTCAATTGGAGGAAAATCCTCCGGAAATTACTATCGATGATGACCCCGAAAAAATCTCTGTAAAGGAAGAACCAGAAGAAGGCAGTGATTTTGAAGATTCCGGTCTAATTGAAACATCGCTTGATGAAATAATTGCTCAGATTGACAAAGCGCAGCGCAACAGACAGCAGAGCAAACCCGAGCCGGCTGAAAATCAGACGGAGGGGGTAGAAGAAGTTGATTTTGAATTCAGAGAAGAGACAAAAGATGTAGAACTGGATTATGATGATCTTGTAAAAGAGAGTATTGCCCGATATAAATTTCCGTCCATCGATCTTCTTGAAGATCCGGTAACACAAGAAACAACCATCACGAAGGAAGAATTAAAATCAAACGCCGAGCTTCTCGAACTGAAATTGCTTGATTTTGGTGTAAATGCCAAAGTTATTCGTGTGACCGCCGGGCCGGTTATCACGCTGTATGAACTGCAGCCCGCTCCCGGTGTCAAGGTCAGCTCGATTGTCAATCTTGCCAATGATCTTGCCCTGGCAATGGAAGCGCGCGGGATCCGTATGATTGCACCGATTCCGGGTAAAGCGGCTGTCGGTATCGAAATTCCGAACAGAAATCCGCAGATGGTTTATCTTAAAACTTTAATTCGGTCGGAAAAATTTAACACATCAAATTTTGAGCTGCCTATGGCGCTCGGAAAAACGATCAACGGGGAATCATATATTACCGATTTGACAAAAATGCCCCATTTGTTAATCGCCGGCTCGACCGGGGCGGGTAAAAGTGTGGGGATAAACACCATCATCCTGTCCCTGATGTATTCGGTTAATCCGGGTAAAGTCAAATTCATGATGATCGATCCCAAAAAGCTTGAATTATCGCTGTATAAGGAGCTTCGTGATCATTACCTGTTATGGAGAACGGATCTTGACGAAGAAGTGATCACAAAACCGAATAACGCGGTCAGCATGTTAAACAGTATAGTTCTTGAGATGGAGCGCCGATATGATAAACTGGCCCATCTCGGAGTTCGAAATATTGTCGATTATGATAAGCGAATACAGGAAGGCGGCAGTAAGGTCAAAGACGCCAAATTGCAGCAGCTTCCTTACATAGTGGTACTCATTGATGAACTTGCCGATTTAATGATGGTCGCCGCCAAAGAAGTGGAAACACCTATCGCCCGACTGGCCCAGATGGCCCGTGCTGTAGGAATCCATCTTATTGTTGCCACTCAACGCCCGAGTGTTGATGTCATTACCGGTATGATCAAAGCGAACTTCCCGGCGAGAATAGCGTATCAGGTAGCAACCAAAGTTGATTCCAGAACGATTCTCGACATGAATGGCGCCGAGCAGCTACTTGGCAACGGGGATATGCTGTTTTTACCGGCAGGATTGCCAAAGCCGGTGCGTCTGCAAAATCCCTTTGTATCCACCAGGGAAGTTGAAGATGTCATTACTCATGTCTCCAGGCAGCCCAAATTGCCTCACTACAGTCTGCCTCAGCCTGCGGAATCAAGGCAATCCGGGAACGAGTTCAGTATGGGAAGCGACCGTGATCCGCTGTATGCCGATGCCAGGGCGATTGTGGTTCAGCATCAGCAGGGATCCATTTCACTTCTGCAGCGCCGGTTGAAGATAGGATACGCCCGCGCGGCGAGACTTATGGATGAACTTGAGGAAGACGGTATCGTCGGAGCGCCAGACGGCAGTAAACCGAGAGAAGTGTTGATGACTCTTGAAGAATTAGGTCAGATTTAACAAAGGAAACGATTATGTATAAGAAAATGATGCTGGTATTTACCATACTTTTGTTTTCGGTATTCCGGGCGGAAGCGGCGGATGATGTAAACGATATTATCAAAAATGTTCAGAAGACGTATGATAAGATGGAAAACCTGACCGCTTCATTCCGGCAGGTTGATACGTTCCTGATCACCGGTTCGGTTTCGGAAGCATCCGGAAGAATTTTTATAAAAGATAAAGTAAAGTATCGGTTCGAATCTGACGATCAAATAATAGTAACCGACGGAAAGACGATCTGGACATTTAATAATATGACAAAGCAGCTGCTGATCGACAATGTCCGTAAGAATTCCGGCGCGCTGTTACCACGTGATCTTTTATTTGAGTATCCGAAAAATTATATTTCCACATTACTCGGTGAACAGAAGGTCGACGGCGAGAAGGTGTACAATATAAGAATGGATCCGAAAGAAAATATACACGGCTATGTGAAGTACATGAAATTATGGATTCAGAAAAATAGTTGGCATATTATTAAAATAGAAACCACTGATTTAAACGGGAATGTAAGTACCTTTGAAATCAGCGATATAGACGCAAAAAGCAAGTTGACCGATCAGATGTTCCGCTTTCAGGAGACTGATAAGATGCAGGTCGTCGACATGCGGTAGAGCCGGGAGACTCACACATAATGACAAAAATGGGCTACACCGATATCCATTCTCACTTTTTATTCGGAGTTGATGACGGCGCCCGAAATATTGATCAATCTTTAAAGATGCTGGAACAGGCGGCATCATTAGATATAAGGAATCTTCTGGCAACACCTCACGCCACAGAGATTACAGAAGACGGCGTGAGTCGCCAGATTCAGGATAATTTCAAAATATTAAAGGACAGGGTTCTGGCAGAGAAGATTCCGGTTGAAATTTCTTTGGGCTCCGAATTGTTTTTTTCTGACCGGATTTACCACTGGCTGGACTATCCCTGGGCTACGTTCAACGGTAAAAAAAGATATCTGCTCTTTGAACTGCCGCTTATGGCTGTACCCGACGGAGTAAGTGACTTTATTTTCCGCTGTCGGTTGAGAAATATTACACCGGTTATAGCTCATCCCGAGCGATACATCCGTCTGCATGATACACCCGAGACCATTTATGAATGGTACCGGCAGGGATGTCTTATTCAGGTGGACGCGGGCAGCCTTACCGGGCAGTTTGGCGGCAAAGCAGCCGGATTTTCACAGCGGCTTCTAAAAGCGGGGTTGTGCCAGTTTATAGCATCTGACGCCCATGATCTGGAATACCGCAGCTATAAAATACTGGCGGAAGCGTATAAAATCACACTTGACCTTATGACACCGGAAGACGCGGATCGACTTTTCAAGCTTAATCCGGCGCTGGCGGTAAAAGGCGGATCTATAGATGTTCCATCGCTTGACGGACTGATGATAAATGAATCCTGGATAGACAGGATTTTTGCAAAAGTGAACGGTATCAAAAAGATATTTTAAGGATAAGCTCCAAAGCCGGCTGATCATTAAAAAGGAGAAGATCGTTGGATCAAAATGAACTGGAATTTAACGAACAACAGTTAAGTCTGAATGATTATCTGCGGATACTATACCGTGGAAGATGGATAATTCTCATATCATTCCTGGTGGTATTTTTGTTTACGCTGTATTACACCATGACCGCGACACCCGTATATGAATCGACAACTTCGGTAATTATCGACCGCAATGGGGCAATGGAGCGGACATTTTATGATATGGGCGGTTTTGGCGGGCAGAACACTACCATCGCCAATCAGCTTGAAATTATTAGAAGCCGCTCGCTTTCAGAACGGGTTGTAAAAAGACTGGATCTCTCCGATGTTCGTGATTCCTTAGCGCTCTTCCAGCCAAACAGCCAGGGCGAATATCTGACAATGCGCGGAATGATCGGAGTAATCAAATCAAGCATGGATGTTTCCCATAAAAAAGAAACGGATATTATTCAGATTACCTATCAGGCGAGCACTCCTTTTGAGTCCGCTTATATAGCCAACACCATAGCCGATGAATTTCAGTACGCGAATGCCGAGGCCAGCCGCGGCGAAATAAGCGATCTGCGTAAATTTCTGGAAACTCAGTTATCAAAAAAAGGTGAAGAGCTTCGGTTGTCGGAAGAACGATTGAGGGACTACCAGGAACGTGAAAAAGTAGCCAGTTTGGATGATGAAACATCCGGATTGGTCGGCCGTCTTTCCGGAGTGGAATCCATGCTTGAGCAGGCACAGGTGGAATTACAGGCAAAGCTGGAAATGAAAAGCTCTCTCGCGAAACAACTGGATGAAAGGAAGCAGACCTTATCGACCGATCTGAGTGAGATATCCACACCGTACCTCAGCTCTCTGCAGCAGGAACTGGCATCCATTGTAGCGGAACGAACCAAATACACAACCGCCATCGAAATTGAAGTCCAGGATGTGAACAAAAGGCATTTCGAAGCAAATATAAAGCAATATGACGATAAAATTAAAGCGATGAAGCAGAAATTGGAAGAAGAGGCGCGGAAGATATCGACTTCGAGCATGGTAAAAGATCCCTTTCAGATTTCGCAAGATCTGGTGACACAACTATTGACAAGTGATGCCGAGATAAAAACACTGACCGCAAAAATTAGCGCGCTTCAGGATGTGGTGAACGAATACAACAGAAAAATGGAAATTTTACCGGAAAAAGTTCTTGAGCTGGCTCGCCTGGAGCGACGCAGGATGGTGGATGAGCAAACCTATATCATGATGACTCAGAAAATGGAAGAAACCAAAATCCAGGAAGCGGGTCAGCGGAATGAAGTCAGAATTATAGATGAAGCAATTGAACCATACGCGCCGGTTAAACCAAAGAAAAAAATGAATCTGATGCTTGGTGCGCTGATAGGTCTTGGACTGGGAATCGGTCTCATATTCCTCGTGGAATATTTTGACAACACCATCAAGACTCATGAAGATATCGAGAGAATGGGGCTGAATATTCTGGGTACAATACCGACTATCGCGACGGATAAAGTAGAGAAAAAAATGGAAAGCAAACTGTCAAGACTCGGCCCGATCGAAGGTAAAAAGATTGAAGCCCGTCTGATAGCGCATTTTGATCCGAAGTCGCCGGTTTCGGAGGCTTATCGCACTCTAAGAACCAATCTGCAGTTCAGTAAGATAGATGAGAAACTCAAAACGATCCTGGTCACGAGTTCCGGACCCAAAGAGGGTAAATCAACAACGGCGGCCAATCTGGCCATTGCCATGGCTCAGTCGGGAAATAGGGTCGTGCTTGTGGATGCCGATCTGCGCCGGCCCGTTGTGCATTCCATCTTCGGGCAGGAAAAGGATTCAGGAGTCACTAACTATCTGATGGATGCCATTCCCTACGAAGAACTGGCAAAAACGACACCTATAAATAATCTGTTTATTATAACAAGCGGGATTCTCCCGCCGAACCCATCCGAACTCATCTCTTCCCATAAAATGGAAGGATTGCTCGAACGGCTCAAAGAAGATTTTGATATTATTTTATTTGACAGTCCGCCGGTGATCGCGGTTACCGACGCGGCAATCCTGAGCACAAAAGTTGACGGGGTAATTATCATCGTCTCCTCGGGTCAGACAAACCGTGACGCGCTTTTGCGTTCACAGTCGCTTCTCGATAATGTCGGCGCTCGTATACTTGGATTCCTGCTGAACAACGTGGATGTGGAAGGAACATACGGAAGCTATTACTATTATTATTACCATAACTACTATTCAAAGCCCGGAAAAAAGATGAAAACGAAAAAACCCGGTGTTTTTTCAAGATAATTGTGATCCCGGATAAATAAAAATTGATTAATTGAAATTATTTTTAGCTTTGCTTTCAGGCTAAAACGAATACAAATATTGAAGCTAAGGAGTTTGATGTGAAAGTTGCAGTTGTTGGCACCGGTTATGTCGGACTCGTGGCCGGTACCTGTTTCGCCGATACCGGTAACGAAGTCATTTGTGTTGATGTGAATGAAAAGAAAATAGATATGTTAAACCGGGGTGAAATTCCGATTTATGAACCGGGTCTTGAAGAAATGATCAAACGGAATGTGCGTGAAGAGCGTCTGAAGTTTGTCACCGATATAAAAAGCGCCGTTCAGGAATCAAAAATAATTTTTATTGCCGTAGGCACGCCCCCTGATGAAGATGGTTCCGCCGATCTAAAATATGTTCTTGCGGTAGCGTCAGATATTGGAAAATACATGAACAGCTACAAGGTAGTCGTCGATAAGAGTACGGTTCCGGTTGGAACCGCTGAGAAAGTAAGAGCGGAAATCAGGAAGCATACGGATCATGAGTTTGCTGTGGTTTCTAATCCGGAATTTCTCAAAGAAGGCGCGGCGATCAACGATTTTATGCAGCCCGACCGTGTAATTGTAGGGACCAGCGATACGGAAGCGCAGGAGATTATGAAGAATCTCTATGCTCCTTTTGTGCGTACAGGTAAGCCCATTATTGTCATGGATGAAAAAAGCGCGGAACTTACCAAGTACGCGGCGAATTCTCTTTTAGCGACAAAGATATCCTTTATGAATGAAATGGCGAACTTATGTGACCTTATGGACGCGAATATTGAAATGGTTCGTAAGGGGATCGGATCGGATCGACGCATCGGTCCTTATTTTATATTCCCGGGAACCGGGTATGGCGGATCCTGTTTCCCTAAAGATGTGAAAGCGATCATCAAAACTGCTCAGGAATATGGGATGAAACTGAATGTTCTCCAGGCGGTGGAAGACGTAAATGACCGACAGAAAACGATATTAATAAATAAAATAAAAACATATTTTAATGGTGACCTGAAAGGAAAAACCTTCGCGATTTGGGGACTGGCTTTCAAGCCTAAAACTGATGATATGCGTGAAGCTCCGGCCATTTCAATAATCGATGCGTTCACCGCTGAAGGGGCTAAAATTCAGGCGCATGATCCTGAAGCGCTAAAAGAGGCAGAAAGAATTTTTAAAGACAGGGTTGGAAAGGATATCACCCTTTTCCATAAACGGTATGAAGCGCTCGAAGGCGCAGACGCTCTTGTCATTATGACTGAGTGGAATGAGTTCAGAGAGCCCGATTTTTATCTCATCAAAGACCTGTTAAATAATCCGGCTATATTTGACGGAAGAAATCTGTATAATCCGGAGCGTATGAAAAATTTTGGAATTAACTATTTTTCAATTGGCCGTCCGGATCTCAAATTTAATACGAAAGTTTGATCCGAGCTTATAACGAACAGGAGTGTCTATGAATCTTCTTGATAAAATTAATTCGAAGGAAGCAGTTATCGGTGTGGTCGGCCTGGGGTATGTTGGTCTTCCCCTGCTGATGGAGTTTGTTGAACAGGGATTTAATACGGTCGGTTTTGATATTGACGGGCGCAAGGTGGAAATGCTCAACGACGGTAAATCTTATATCAAACATATTGATGAAAAAAGGGTAAAGGCGGTCAGGGATACAAAAATCTTTGAAGCCACAAATGATTTTAGCAGGATTAAGGATGTAGATTGTATTCTGATCTGCGTACCAACACCTCTGACACGTCATCGCGAACCGGATATGTCCTTCATTACGGGTACTGCTCAAACATTGGCAAAGCACATCCGGAAGGGACAGTTTATCGTCCTTGAAAGCTCCACCTATCCCGGAACCACGGAGGAAGTCCTGAAACCGATACTGGAAGAATCGGGGCTAAAGGGTGACAGTGATTTCTGGGTGGCTTTTTCACCTGAGAGAGAAGATCCGAATAATCCAAAGTACAACACCCGCACTATCCCGAAGGTCGTTGGCGCGAATACCGAATATGCCCGGCAACTGGCCATGGCGCTGTATGAAAAAGTGATCGTGAAAACGATTCCGGTTTCCAGCAGTCAGGCGGCGGAAGCCACAAAACTTCTGGAGAATATTTTCCGGAGTGTCAATATCGCGCTTGTCAATGAAATGAAGATGATCCTTGACCGTATGGGGATCGATGTGTGGGAAGTCATAAACGCAGCATCGACCAAACCTTTCGGGTATATGCCGTTTTACCCCGGGCCCGGTTTGGGAGGTCACTGTATTCCAATCGATCCGTTTTATCTAACCTGGAAAGCCCGTGAATTTGAAATGAATACGCGATTTATAGAACTTGCCGGTGAAGTCAATACATCCATGCCCTTCTGGGTGATCTCAAAAGTGATGGACGCGTTGAATGATCACGGTAAGAGTATGAAGGGGGCAAAAATTCTTGTTCTGGGCGCGGCTTATAAAAAAGATATTGACGATCCGCGTGAATCTCCATCCTTTAAGCTTATGGAACTTTTGCTTGAAAAAGGCGCCATGGTGGATTATAATGATCCGTTCATTCCGGCGCTCCCGGATATGCGCATGTATGACATCAAGAAAAAGAGCATTGATTTAACGGTTGAAAATCTGGCGGGATATGACTGTGTTCTCATTTCAACGGATCACTCGGTCTATGACTGGGAATTTATAGTGAGAAATTCAAAATTGGTTGTCGATACCCGCAATGCCACGAAAGATGTGACTGAAAACCGGGAAAATATTATCAAAGCTTAAACAGGTCACCATTCTGATAAAGGCGGACTTGTTCCGCCTTTTTTATTTGTATTATGTTTGCTATCTTTACAAAAGGAAAAAATGAGGAAAATAAGAGATGAATATACAATTGCCCGATAAACTATGGCGGGAACTTGAAAAATATTTGGGTGAAACCAGCTTCACATCGATTGATGATCTGGTATTATTTGTGCTACAGGATTTTATTGATCAGAGCGGAATTAAAAATGAAAACGGATATTCAGATAATGAATCAGATGAAATAAAAAAACGTCTTGAAGATCTGGGGTATCTGTAATGTTAATCGATCTTCATATGCATACAAATTATTCAGACGGTTCCTTCTCCCCGGAAGAGCTCATCGATTATGTCAGCGCGCGTGATGTAGGAATCATTGCCGTTACAGACCATGACGAAATCGGCGGGGTGCTTCCCGCAAGGGAGTACGGGGAAAAAAAGCGGGTTGATGTGATCCCGGGAGTTGAACTCAGTATTGATATGGAGTTAACCGGTGGGGCTCATCTTCATATGCTCGGCCTGCTGTTTGATCCGGAAAATGTCACTTTAATAGAAGAATTGAACAAACTTAAAAAAGCGCGTGAAGAGCGCGCGTTTAGGATCGTTCAAAAATTGCGGGAAGCCGGGATACCGATTGATGCCGATGATCTGATAGATGCTGTCGGTCAGGGAAGCGCCGGGCGCCCTCATATCGCCGCGATACTGATAAAGAAAGGTGTCGTAAGCGATATTTATGAGGCATTTGACAAATATCTGAGCAAAGGGCGGCCGGGATATGTGCCAAAGACAAAATTAAAATTGGAACCGGCGATTGAGCTTATTCACCGGGCCGGCGGGCTGGCGATCATCGCGCATCCGGTAAGCCTGAAATACGAAACCTACCGTGAGCTGGGCGAAAAAATACTCGAAATGAAAGCCGTCGGACTCGATGGAATAGAGGCCTACTATCCGGGGCATGATAAATATTTGACAGAATGGCTGGTCAAATTCGCCGGGAAGAATAATTTGGTTGTTTCCGGCGGTTCTGATTTTCATGGCTCGGCCAAACCCGATGTTGAACCGGGAATCGGAAGAGGCGGTCTTGTCATTCCACCGGAGATTGTGGAGAGGCTGAGGGAGGAAGTGAGAGAAGTAAGAAGTAGGAAGTAAGAAGTTTAAGAAAAAAGATAAAAGATAAAAGAAAAAAGAGAAGAAAAGTAAGAAGTGGGAAGTAGGAAGTAAGAATTTAAAAGCGTTAAGAGAAAAGAGTTAAGAGTTAAGAGTAGGGCGGGTAAAGAAAATTGGATCTCCAATCCCGAAGGGATGGCATTTTTGTAGAAAAACGGACCCCACAACATCCCGCGGCCCCGTAGGGGTCGAACAATTACAGCGGGAATCCCTATTCTGCTAGTCAGGATAACCTTGTTGTTAATCCCAAAACAGCTGTTTACGATTCTTCGTGGCGAATTTTCTGATTGAGCTGAAGGACTGACCCTCCCCTCGATCCCCTCCCTTATGCATAAGGGAGGGGAAGGGCATGATTTATCAGGCCCGGGGTGGGTTAGAAAAGTAGGAAGTAAGAAGTAGGAAGTAGGAAGTAAGAATTTTAAGAAAAAAGATAAAAGAAAAAAGAAAAAAGAGAAGAACTGGTCTGAACTGTGACCTGTCCGCCTTGGGTGAATTAGAATGATTAACTGATAAGCATGATTAAGAAATTGGAAATCAGAGTGTTCAGATCATCAGATAAATCATAGTTCAGACAATGAAGAATTTCGACCGTTCCGCTCACCTGAATTTCCGACGGTTTTTTCGGAAGGCCGGCGTGGAATGACAATAAGATAGAAAACAAGCATCAATATGAAAACCAGAAAAACCTTCATTATTGGTCTGGATTGCGCTGATCCGGATTTAATCTTTAATCGCTGGAAAAATGATCTTCCTAATTTGGCAGCTTTGATCGATAATGGGTACTCCGCCCGAATGCGCAGCACCGATCCGCCGATCACTATCCCGGCATGGACCAGCATGATGAGCAGTAAAAGCCCCGGAACACTGGGGATTTACGGATTCAGAAACCGAAAAAATCATTCGTATGATGATCTTTTTATCGCAAACGGATCGTATGTTCATGCCGATCGGCTATGGGATATCATGACCAAAAATGGCCGGACATCCATTGTGATTGGTGTGCCGCAGACCTATCCGCCGCGTCCCGTTAAAGGATATCTTGTTTCCGGGATGATGACACCGTCAAAAGATGCGGATTTTACATGGCCAAAGAAATTCAAAAATGAATTGTATCGTATCACCCCAGATTATCTGCCGGATGTGTCGGATTTCAGAACCGATGAGAAAATGCGGTTACTCAAAGATATTTACGGAATGACAGCAGCGCGATTCAAACTTGTTCGTCATATGTTGGATCACCAGCGGTGGGATTTCTTCATGTTTGTAGAAATGGGTGTGGACAGGATTCATCACGCCTTCTGGCATCATTTCGCCGCCGACAGCCCCGATTATGTCGCGGGGAATAAATATGAACGGGTCATTTACAAATACTATCAATATATTGACATGGAAATCGGTTCGCTGTTAAAGCGTCTTGATAATGATACAGATATTATCGTTGTTTCGGATCACGGTGCGAAAACAATGAAAGGCGGTTTTTGCATAAACGAATGGCTGATCAGGGAATGGTATCTAACCCTAAAAAAAATCCCTGAGAAACCGGTAAAACTGACTCCGGAACTCGTTGACTGGAGCCGCACGATGGCCTGGGGGGAAGGCGGGTATTACGGGAGGCTCTTTGTAAATTTAAAGGGGCGTGAACCACTGGGGATTGTTTTGGAATCACAATATCGGGATTTATTAGCGGAAATAAGATCAAAAATACAGCATTTGAAGGATGATTCGGGAAATCCAATGAATAATCGCGCCTTTACGGCGGCGGAAAAATATCCTGTTGTAAATGGTATCGCGCCTGATTTGTTCATTTATTTTGATGATCTGGCATGGCGCTCTATTGGGAATGTCGGCCTGGGGGGGATTTATACCCATAAAAATGATACCGGGCCGGATGGCGCTAATCATGATTATTATGGAATCTTTATCATGAATGGCAGAGATATTAGTCCAGAATACACAAAAGAAATTAGCATTTACGACATTGCTCCAACGATCCTGACCAGAATGGGATTGCCTGTTCCGGAGGATATGGAGGGGAGGAAGAATAAGAATAAGTAAGAAGTAAGATGTTTAAGATAAAAGATAAAAGAAAAAAGAAAAAAGAGAAGAAAAGTAAGAAGTAGGAAGTAAGAAGTAGGAAGTAAGAAGTAAGAAGTAAAGAGCGTTAAGAGAAAAGAGTTAAGAGTTAAGTGTAGGGCGGGTAAAGAAAATTGGATCTCCAATCCAGAAGGGATGGCATTTTTGTAGAAAAACGGACCCCATAACATCCCGCGGCCCCGTAGGGGTCGAACAATTACAGCGGGAATCTCTATTCTGCTGGTCAGGATAATTGGGTTGTTAATCCCAAAACAGCTGTTTACGATTCTTCGTGGCGAATTTTCTGATTGAGCT
The DNA here is from genome assembly GCA_050178385.1 of Calditrichaceae bacterium. Taxonomy (GTDB): domain Bacteria; phylum Calditrichota; class Calditrichia; order Calditrichales; family JBFXGD01; genus JBFXGD01. The sequence goes on along the minus strand of JBFXGD010000053.1, from coordinate 6,609 downwards.
GAAGGACTGACCCTCCCCTCGATCCCCTCCCTTATGCATAAGGGAGGGGAAGGGCATGATTTATCAGGCCCGGGGTGGGTTAGGAAAGTAAGATAAAAGATAAAAGATAAAAGAAAAAAGAGCGTTAAGAGAAAAGAGTTAAGAGTAGGGAGCGTCCCGCGCCTGAAAATAGGCATAACTGTGTCATCCTGCCCGCCAGAGGCGGGTTTTAAGAAGACGGATCTTCTGCTTACCTGGGAAAATTGTTCGGACAAACCAGAAGATTCCTACGGAATGACATGATTTGGACACTGTCGATTCACAAGGATGTCATCCAGTAAGGATCTTCTGCTGGTCGGAATAATCTTGTTGTTAATCCCAAAACAGCTGTTTACGATTCTTCGGGGCGAATTTTCTGTCCGAGTGGATGAATTAGAAAAATAGAAATAATTATCACGAGTTAAAATTCGCCAGGGCTTTTTGCTACTTTTTGGCCATTCAAAAAGTAGGGGGAGAAGAATAAGTAAGAAGTGAGAAGTAAGAAGTTGGAATTTTAAGAAAAAAGATAAAAGAAAAAAGAAAAAAGAGAAGAAAAGTAAGAAGTAGGGGCGTTAGATTACATTCTCAAACTTGTCATCCAGGAAGGATCTTTTGTTTGCTTGGGAAGAGACGAAAAGTAAGAAGTAAGAAGTAGGAAGTAAGAATAATCTATTGATAATAATGAATATAAAAAATAACAGAACGGGGCATGCGTTTTGAGCGCAGGAAAACGTATATTTGTGCTGGCGCTTGACGGTACCCCGTATTCCTTTCTCAACAGGATGATCAATTCCGGGAAAATGCCGAATCTGGCCACTTTGGTTAAAAAATCATCCTTCGCGCAAATGGATTCTGTTCTGCCGCCTGTCTCCTCGGTTGCCTGGGCATCTTTTATGACCGGGTGTCAGCCTCATCAGCACGGGATTATGGGATTCATTGACCGGGATCCGTCAACCATGGAATGGTATGTACCCCTTGCGGACCGTTTACGTGAAAAAACCTTATGGACGATTCTTTCTGAACAAAATAAACGGGTGTTTGTCATGAATGTACCCATGACCTATCCACCGCAAAAAGTCAATGGTATCATGATCTGCGGATTTCTGGGTTCGGACATTACAAAAGGAACATACCCATCTGAAATCGGCACTCTTCTAAAGGCAAAAGGTTATAGAATCGATTCGGATGTTGAGTTGGCAAAAAAAGATCTTGATGCCTTCATAAATGATCTGAATGAGGTTTTGGAAAAAAGAATTGAAACCATGTGGGAATATTTTGAGCGTGAAAAATGGGAATTTTTCATGACTCATATCATGGAAACGGATCGTTTGCATCATTTCACCTGGGAATTGATGGAGACCCGGCATCCGAAATACGAATCTGTTTTTATGAAATTTTATCAGAGAATTGACCGGTTGATCGGAGACATCATTGTAAAAATACCAAAGGATATGGACCTGATTCTTTTATCGGATCACGGATTCACCACTTTGAAAAAAGAAGTATATCTCAACCGCTGGTTATGGGAAAAAGGTTTATTGCGATTCACAAAACCTGTCCCGAATAACTTAAAAGATATACATCCCTCCAGCATTGCATACAGCCTCTATCCCGGAAGGATCTATATAAATCTGAAGGGCAGGGAGAAAACAGGATCCGTTAATCCCGGTCTCGAGTATGAACAAATAAGGCGGAGTTTAAAAGAATCGCTATTACAGATTCAGGATCCCAGGACAGCACAACCGGTGATAAAACACGTCTTAAACGGGGAGGAAATTTATGGAGGACATGATCAATTTGATCCCGGCCGGGGGCAGAATGAAACAAATTCAATAACGCCTGATCTGATCGCTGCCCCATACGATGGATATGATTTAAAGGGCGCGTTGTGGCGAGAAAATCTGTTTGAGAAAACGGTTTTTAATGGTATGCATACCTTTGATGATGCTTTTATTCTGGCGCGGGAGCGAGAATTGCCGGAGAAACGTCTCTCCATCACGGATATTTCAACTCTAATTTTGGATTGGATGGGGGAGAAGAATAAGTAAGAAGTAGGAAGTAGGAAGTAGGAAGTAGGAAGTTTAAGAAAAAAGATAAAAGAAAAAAGAAAAAAGAGAAGAAAAGTAAGAAGTGGGAAGTGGGAAGTAGGAAGTAAGAAGTTTAAGAAAAAAGATAAAAGAAAAAAGAGTAGATGTTCATCACACCGGCCGCCGTGCTTGTCATCCCGCAGGGATCTTCTGCTTACTTGGGAAGAGAGGGAAAGTAAGAAGTAGGAAGTAAGAAGTAAGAATTTTAAGAAAAAAGATAAGAAGTTGTCTGAACTGTGACCTGCCCGCCAGAGGCGGGTTTTAAGAAGAGGGATCTTCTGCTTTCTTGGGAAAATTGTTCGGACAAAGCATAGGATTCCTACGGAATGACATACTGAGGATAGTCGCCGTTGAACAGTGACCCTCCGTTTCTGTCATGCTGTAAGCCATTGTCTATCTTGAAAGGATTTAGAAAAGAGGATTCTTTGGGGCGAATTTTCTGTTCGAGTGAGACTGACCCTCCCCTCAATCCCCTCCCTTATGCATAAGGGAGGGGAAGGGCACGATTTATCGGGGCCGGGGTGGGTTAGGAAAGTAAGAAGTAGGAATTTTAAGATAAAAGATAAAAGAAAAAAGATAAAAGAAAAAAGAGTACAGAAGTAGGAATAAAAAGCGTTAAGAGAAAAGAGTTAAGAGTAGGGGCGTCCCGATCCGGGTGCCAGCTGTGATAGACAAGCGCGGCGAAACCGGTTAATTCGCCTGAAGCAGTACAGCTGATCCTCCCCGGGGTGGGTTAGGAAAGGAAGAAAAAATATTACTACGAAATTTCTATTGAGAAAAAGTAATGAGAGATATAAATGTACAGGAACAATGAAGTAAAAAATAGGTTTATACGGATTCAAAATGCGTCAATGTTGCAAAATCTAAAAATTATGTTAAATTTCTACTCATTCAAAAAAACAGGTCGAATTCCATCATAAATCTAATTTATCACGGCACTGATACAATTGCATACTGAATAGAATAATTAAGAGAAAATAATGATAAACTGGTACGCCATATATACAAGACCAAGACATGAAAAAAAGGTAAGAGATCTGCTGGAGGAGAAAAATCAGGAGGTCTTTTTACCGCTTGTCACAGAAGTGCATCTCTGGAAAGACCGTAAGAAAAAGGTGGAAGTTCCGCTGTTCAAAAGCTACCTTTTTGTTCGAATTGACTATAAACAAAGATTCTCTGTGCTTGAAACAAACGGCATCGTCAAAATTGTCAATTTTAGAAATGAACCCGCGGTAGTTCCCGCCTGGCAGATCGATTCTTTAAAAATGATTTTGGAGCATCCGGAGACGCTCCGGCTGGAAAAATATATCAAACCGGGAGAGATTGTCGATGTGATTGCCGGACCGTTTAAGGGGATGAAAGGCATGGTTCGTAATTTAAAAGGCGAAACCCGCATTGTCGTTGCCATTGAAGGCCTTATGCAGTCGGTGTCAGTCGAAATTGATTCGGATATGGTTAAAAAAATTGAAGAAAACAAGGCGGTATAAAATGAGCGGATTTCTTCAGGGAAAGACATCTAAAGAAAATTTGCCGATAAAAAGATTCGGATATATGATTTCAGCCATATTTCTGATCTTGGCGAATATCGGTTTATATAAAAACTGGTCGGCGACGCCCTGGCTTTTTCTCCTGACCATGTATTTTTTGACGGGGAGTCTTTGGGTCACCGCTCTCATCAAACCATTTTATTCCTTGCTTGGAAAATATTTTATTAAAGATGACAAAAGTACATCCGAAGAAAAAGATGATTCTTTTTTTAGTGAGAACTAAATTTCTACCGTTAATACAGGAAAAGCCTCTGCATGTACAAGGACAGTAAATTAAGAACAATTTTAAAAACCGTGACATGGCGTGTTACAGCGACTTTAACTACAACACTAATTGTATTTCTGCTTACCGGACAGATTAAAACAGCTATAGAAGTCGGTTTGCTTGAAATGATTGCTAAACTGGTTATTTTTTACGTTCATGAGCGGGGCTGGGATAAAATAAAGTATGGTAAACATGAATTACCCGCCTTTGTTGTATGGATTACCGGGATCCCTCTTTCGGGTAAAACAACGATAGCCGATATGATACTGGAAGAAATAAAAAAGAAAAATGGTCGTAAAACCCAGCGTCTTGACAGTCATGATGTTCGCGCTTTTTTCCCTGAGACCGGATTTACCCGGGAAGAAGTGGATAATCATATCAAACGTGTCGGCCATCTGGCATCTATGCTGGAGAAACAGGGTATCATCAGCATCGCTTCCTTTGTGTCACCTTACAGGACCAGCCGTGAATTTGTCAAAAGTATATGTAATAATTATATTGAAGTCTATTTGAAAACATCCACAGATTTTGCCCGGAAGTTTGATCATAACGGATTGTTCGAAAAGGCGGAAAAAGGTGAAATATCCAATGTTCCGGGTGTTGACATTGCTTATGAGTCATCCGGTAATCCAGATCTGATTATCGATATGGAAAAAAACAGCCTGGATGATGCAAAAAATCAGATCATGGCGTTTCTGAATAAAAAATATTTGGAGTAGAAAAGTAAGAAGTAGGAAGTAAGAAGTGAGAAGTAGGAAGTAGGGATTTTAAGAAAAAAGATAAAAGAAAAAAGAAAAAAGAGAAGAGTAGAGACGCAGAAGAGCGTCTGAAGTAGGAAGTAAGAATTTAAGAGCGTTAAGAGAAAAGAGTTAAGAGTTAAGAGTTGGGCGGGTAAAGAAAATTGGATCTCCAATCCCGAAGGGATGGCATTTTTGTAGAAAATCGGACCCCACAACATCCCGCGGCCCCGTAGGGGTCGAACAATTACAGCGGGAATCCCTATTCTGCTGGTCAGGATAACCTTGTTGTTAATCTGAAGGCAACCGTTTGGGATTCTTTGGGGCGAATTTTCTGTTCGGGGAATATATTGTTCTTTTCCCTTGATGGAAAAGAACCAAAAGATCAAGGCTGTCCCAAAAAATCGTGAAATTAAACGGCTCGCTGCACTGAAATTCTTTAACTCGCCCGCCTGGCAGCGGTCTCAGACAGAAAGAATTTCGGTCGTTCCGCTCGCCTGAATTTCAACCGATTTTTTCGGAAGGCCGGGAAGGGGAAGATAAGTAAGAAGTAGGAATTGTAAGAAAAAAGATAAAAGAAAAAAGAAAAAAGAGAAGAGTAGAGACGCAGAAGAGCGTCTGAAGTAGGAAGTAAGAAGTAAGAAGTTTAAGAAAAAAGATAAAAGAAAAAAGAGCGTTAAGAGAATAGTGTTAAGAGTTGGGGCGTCTGGGCCTGACCCTCCCCTCGATCCCCTCCCTTATGCATAAGGGAGGGGAAGGGCACGATTTATCGTGGCCGGGGTGGGTTAGGAAAGTAGGGAGTAGGAAGTAAGAAGTTGTCTGAACTGTGACCTGTCCGCCTCTGGCGGGTGAAAATGATTAAATGAAGACCATGATTAAGAATTTGGAAATCAGAGAGTTCAGATCATATTATTTATAAAAAAGTTATCAATGAATTCGTCAGGAGTGAAGCAATGGATCATCTGGATCAGTTGGAAAATAAAAGTATCCATATATTACGTGAAGCATACAATAATTTTAAGAATCTCGGGATGTTGTGGTCCATTGGAAAAGACAGCACCGTGCTCCTTTGGCTGGCGCGAAAAGCCTTCTTTGGTCATGTGCCTTTTCCCCTGGTGCATATCGACACGGCCTTTAAAATTCCTGAAATGATCGAATATCGTGATCGTCTGGCGATCGAATGGAATCTGGATATGATCTACGGTCAGAATGAAGAAGCGCTGGCGAGTAAACAGACTTTTCCGGATGGTAATCTGGATCGTATCGCATGCTGCAGGGCGTTAAAGACAGATGCCCTAAAGCATACGCTGGAAGGAAGCTGGAAACGTTTCCGGATGAATCACGCCACGGGAAAATACGATGTGGATAAAAACACCGAAGCCTTTACCGGCATCATCGTCGGTGTGCGCGCGGATGAAGAAGGTAGCCGTTCAAAGGAACGTTATTTTTCTCCACGGGATCGTGAAAATCTCTGGGATGTGGGTGATCAGCCGCCTGAATTCTGGAACCAGTATAAAACCGATTTCGCGCCGGGTACGCATCTTAGAATTCATCCGTTGCTCGACTGGACCGAGCTCAATATCTGGGAATATATAAAACGGGAAAAGATTCCGACCGTTTCTCTTTACTACAATCAGGGAGATGGTATACGCTACCGCTCCCTGGGTTGCCATCCCTGCACTACACCGGTGGAGTCGGACGCGCGAAATGTGGATGAAATAATCGAAGAACTTAAAACAGGGAAATTCGCCAATATCGCTGAACGCTCCGGCCGCGCTCAGGACAAGGACGACGGCGGTGGGCTGGAAACGCTTAGGAAAGACGGGTATATGTAGGGGGAGGAAGAGAAGTAAGAAGTAAGAAGTAGGAAGTTTAAGAAAAAAGATAAAAGAGAAGAAAAGTAAGAAGTGGGAAGTAGGAAGTAGGAATTTAATAGCGTTAAGAGTTAAGAGTTA
>JBFXGD010000052.1:0-21348 GCA_050178385.1 Calditrichaceae bacterium | reverse complement strand
GCTTTCAGGAAAACCCTGGAATTAAATTCAGGATATCCAGGAGTGTATCCATATCTTACTCTTATCCATCTGGCGAAGAATAATCCGGCTTCAGCACTCGCCGAAATAAGGAAAGAATCTGATCCTGCATGGCGTTTATTCGGACTGGCGCTGACGTATCATGATATGGGGCAAAGGGAGCTGGCCATGACCGAGTTGAAAACAGCAATCAGAGATTATCAGGATGATTTTGCATACCAAATTGCCGAGATATATGCCTATATGGGAATTGCAGACAAGGCGTTTGAATGGCTGGAACGTGCATTTCAACAGCACGACGGAGGCCTGACTGAAATGAAAGGGGATCCTCTTTTGCGTAACATTGAAAAAGACGAACGTTATATGGCATTTATGAAAAAAATGAATCTGCCATTGTGAAACAAATAAAGACCAAAGGAATGGCCTATGCCGCGGCGGGATTGACCAAGGAAGCCCGAATGATTCTCGAAAAGTTGTTGTCCTTACATGCAAAAGGAGAATATGTTCGCCCTGACCTGATTGCCATTATCTATATTAACCTTGGCGATCCGGACCAGGCTTTCGCATGGCTTGAAAAAGCCTACCAACAAAGGACTGAAGAATTAATTTTAATCAATATCGATCCATTATACGATGCTGTTCGGACCGATAAAAGATTTATTGCCTTGCTCAAAAAAATGAGATTTGTTAATCACTCTAAAGATCAAATTACCGGAAATGATCGATAAATTAACTATATCTTAAAGCTGTTATGGTTCAATCCTGATTAAAAACTTTTTCTTTCAGGAAGGTATATTTAATTGATTTGATTTTTAGCAAACTTCAGCCTTGATAAAAATAAGTTTAAATTTCCAATCACTTCCCTTTAAGGTAAGTCTTCATAATTTTTCAGAACAATTAAATTTGTAATCCCGCTGATGATTTCTTAGAATGGTCATTATATAAGTGTAAAAATTATATAATAATTATGTACATTTATCGTCATCGGGTATAGAACCAAAGTGAGTATATACCCCTGTTGCGTAAAGACAAATTGCGAAATATGAATATAAAAACCGAGTGGAAACAAATACGATCTCATTTTAATAAAAGTTTTAGCTCAAACTTTCATGTTTCAATCGCATCGGTCGATTCTGAAAACAATCCGACGGTTACGCCAATCGGTTCGTTGTTTTTAAACAAGAACCAGACAGGTTTTTATTTTGAAAAGTATCCTTCAAAACTGCCTGTTCACGCCGATACGAACAAAAACATTTGTGTTTTGGCGGTGAACAGCAATAGCTGGTTTTGGATAAAATCTTTAATAAAAGGAAACTTCAATCTTCATCCGGCAATTAAACTATATGGACAGCTTGGAGAAAAAAGAGAAGCTACAGAGATTGAACTGAGCCGGCTCATGAAAAGAATGAAGCCCACCAAAGGAATGAGAGGCCATAAATATTTGTGGGGTGACATGAAACTTGTAAGAGATATCACCTTTACAAAAGCGGAAAAAATTAATTTAGGAGACATGACAAAAGATTTATAATCGCATATATCCGGCACGATTTCAAGAACGATCGCCTGTCCGGACACCAAATTTAGTCAGAACAATAAAGAGGTTTTAAGATATGAAGACAAAAACACATTCATTTCATATACCCGTAATGGGAATCGGTTTTACTATCGATACTCCGCTAAAGGTCTCCCACTACGGAATGGATTCCGTTATATCTTTAGTCGATGACATTCTTTTGGAAAAGTTAAGAAAAATGTACTGCGGAAAGTATAAGCTCCCTTATGATGAAATCTCCAACAAGACAGATGACTTCCGCGCAAAAAGAATCACATCTTATCTGAATCTGATAAACACTCTGGTTGACGTGAAACTGGAAGAATTAAAAAATGCGGCGATCGATAAAAGCCATGAGATAAAAGAATATTTCAACATGCTGCCTGACAGCTCCGCCATAAAGCAGGAATTCAGGAGTTTAAGCTCAAAATATTTTAATCTGAATGATTTCAGAAGTTGGATCAACGAGCATCTTTCAAAAGGCAGTATCGATGTAAATATAATGACCAAACTTGATAAGGAAAACTACATAAAAGACAAAAAACTCCCAGTTGAATACAACGACGCCCATGCCGCGCTAAGAGGCTATGCCAATAGCGATCTAAATTCGTCGGTCATTTTTTCGGCGGGAATGAATCCGGGACTCTACGGCTATATGGAACAGTTTGAAGATTTCTATCCGGATCAGAACGGAAAAATCAAAAAGAGAATCGTACTAAAAGTGAGCGACTACCGGTCTGCTTTTATTCAGGGTAAATTTTTGGCAAAAAAAGGACTGTGGGTTTCAGAATTCAGAATTGAATCGGGATTGAATTGCGGCGGGCATGCTTTCGCAACCGACGGATATCTTTTGGGTCCCATCTTAGCCGAATTCCGGGACAAAAAACAAGAACTCAAAGAAACCATTCACAATATTATGGCGCGGGCGCTCTCCGCTAAAAACCGTCATGTTCCGGAAAAAGAACTGCCTCTGAAAATAACCGCTCAGGGTGGTGTCGGCACAGCGGAAGAGCATCAGTTTCTTCTCAATCATTATCAGGTTGATTCAGTCGGATGGGGCACTCCGTTTCTTCTGGTGCCGGAAGCGACAACCGTTGACGATCCTACTCTGGATAAATTAAGCGACGCCAAAGAAGATGATTTATATTTAAGTAATATTTCACCATTGGGTGTTCCGTTCAACAGTCTAAAGGGCAACACAAAAGATCTGGAAAAATTTGCTCTGATCGCCAAAGGGAAGCCGGGCAGTTCATGCCCCAATAAACATGCGTCGATCAATAAAGAGTTTACCGAAAAATCTATTTGTACGGCATCGCGTCAATATCAATACTTAAAATTAAAAGAACTGGACGAAGAGGGGGTATCCACGGAGGAGTACCAGAAAAGATTCAAGGACATCACGGATAAATCTTGCATCTGCGTGGGCCTTGGCACATCCGCCCTGCTGGTACATGATTTAGATACAATAGTTGAAGGTCCGGGAGTTTCGGTATGTCCCGGCCCGAACATGGCGTATTTTTCAAAAATTATGACCCTGAAGGAAATCACCGATCACATCTACGGCAGAATAAATGTGATCACCCGGACCGATCGTCCCAATATGTTTATAAAAGAATTGAGAATCTATATTGATTATCTGAAAAATAAAATAGACGAAACACGGGTTTCCATGTCCGAAAAACAGGAAAAATATCTGTTAACTTTTGCCGGTAATCTTCAGGAAGGCGCGAACTATTATCGCGCGCTTTTTAGCGACCTGAAAGACATTTTTGAAGATACAAAATCACATATTTTGAGTGAAATAGACGCAAGCATGGAAGCCATCCAGCTCCTAACCCTGGAAATTGAAAAATTGTCCATGACGCCGGCAGAGGTGTATTAAAAAGTCTCGGGATTGTATCTTTAGGATGCATCAGGACAGCAGATTGCGTATCCGGAACCTGATCAGCGCATTATGATCTTTAAAATAATTTGACTTTTAAGGGTTGATAAGGCATGCAAAATTTGATAGAGTTTTTATTGATTCTGTTTTTCCTGCTTATTGTCATTTCAATATTTATCATCATATCCCGGAGATTAAGAAGAGGGGGAGGAAGTCTTACCACCACCATGCTGGGCGCTACCGATTCATTCTATAATAATGACAAGAAAAAAGCCGTTGTTCAGATAGTTGAGACAAAGGCCGGGAAAAAACAGGAAGAACAGTCTTCAAAAGAGCCAAAGATTGAATAGAAGGTATATTCAATGATCTGCAGGGAAACCTGTCTGTCGAAGTACACCCCGTTTCTCAAAACACAACTCATGTTTCTAATCAAATTATACCGGTTGCCGATCCTGCAGTATTGTATATTCTCACCATTAGTTTGAATACGTCGTCTTTATCTATCAAACTATGACATCACTCAAATCACCAGATCCGTAGAAGCAGACCCGAAACTCAATTGTCAATCAAGACATAAAACTCAATGTCGGCGAGGGTGATAAAAGTTTCATTCTGCAATTTAACCGACTCAAACGGCACCAATTTTTTATCATTATATATTGTACCGTTTGATGAATTTAAATCAATGATAGTCCATCCCGAGCCTGAACTAAAATTCACCTTGGCATGACTGCCTGATATCTGTTTATAGTTTCCAAGGATGTCAGAAAATTTTTTACTTTTTCTTCCGATGATATCATCGTTCACCATCCTGAGATCAATTCCGATATTTTTGTTTGAAAAAATAAGTCCGGGCGCTTCAATCTTTGATTCTGAATGCGGTATCTTGTCGATTCTTTCTGTTTTGAAGAAGTTTCCAATTGCAATCTTTTTGTTACCGCTTACCGAAATATATTTTACATGATCATCTTCACAAACCATTTCCCTGCCCGTTTTTCCGCATACCGGACAGACAAACAACTCTCCACCGCATTGATCGCAGTAAGCCGAATCATCGTCAATCTCTTTTAAACAATATGGACAAATCAATATTGAACATCCTCCGCTTCAATTTTGTAGAGAGTATCTTTATCCAAATCAGGCGAGTTTAATAACCGCGCCACCCGAAAACTTTGATTTTCCAACGTAGCTTCAAAAATATTTCTCACCATTCTGCCATTTCCGAAATTTTTTCCCCGCGATTCATATATCTGAACAAATAAATTTTTTGCCTTTTTGCCTGCATCATCCGTCAATCGCAACCTTTTTTTATTCATCATTAATTTAAATATCTCAAAAAGTTCATCCGGATTATAATCTGGAAATTGTATTTTCCTCTTAAATCGTGAGCTCAGGCCGGGATTTGAATTAATAAATTCATCCATCTCCTTCGGATAACCGGCGGTTATTACAACAAACCTATCGGCATCATCTTCCATCCTTTTTAATAATGCTTGTATTGCCTGTTTTCCGAAGTCGTTCTTTGAATCGTTTACGATTAAGGAATATGCTTCATCAATAAAAAGAACCCCGCCCATGGCTGAATCAATCACTTCATTTGTTTTGGCTGATGTCTGGCCGACGAACTGCGCAACGAGTCCGGATCTGTCAACTTCAATCACATGACCTTTTGTCAGCACTCCCAGAGATTTAAAAATCTTACCGAGCAGTCTGGCTACAGTGGTTTTTCCTGTTCCGGGATTTCCCATAAATACAAAATGGTTACTTAATCCGCCGTACTCACCGCCAAGTTCTTTCCGCTTTTGCTCCACTTTTACATAAGAAACTAATTTTTCGAATTCGCCCTTAATATTCCGCAGCCCGACCAGAGAATTTAACTCCTTAAATATATCATCCAGGTTGTCATTTTTTTCAATCTGTATAGGAAAGTCCGCGGATTCTATTCTCGTCATTCTATCATATGTTTGCTCCTCACTTCGGAGACATGATACTCTTTTTGATAAATTTATAACGGTTTCTTCAAACAATTTTCTCACTTCCCTGCCGTTAGCAAAAATTTTTTCCCTTTTTTCATAAAGTTCATTGATGATTTCGGGAAGTTTAGCGTACGCCTCCGGTGACATGGAATAATTACTTTTGTTTAAGAGAAATTTGAATATCTCAACGAGCTCATCCGGATTATAATCATCAAGATGAATAAATCTGTCAAATCTGCCTCTTAACCCAGGATTGGCATTGATGAAGTGCTGCATCTCATTTCTGTATCCGGCGGCAACAACGACAAATTTGTCCCGGTCATCTTCCATTCGTTTAAGCAGGGTTTCAATTGCTTCCTGCCCAAATTGATTGGCGTCTCCCGCCTTGGGAGCAAGAGCATAGGCTTCATCGATAAAAAGAATTCCCCCCATGGCCTCGTCGCATCTTTTTTGAACAATCTGAGGCGTCGATCCAATAAACTGTCCGACCAGCTTGCTCTTATCCACCTCAACCACATGGCCACGGTCAAGATAATTGATCGCCGAAAGGACTTCTCCCAGTTTTCTTACAAGCATCGTTTTGCCGGTGCCGGGATTACCCGTAAGCACCATATGAAATCCAAACTGCAGTTTTTCCTTTTTACCCTTAGATTCTAATTTCTGCTGATTTTTTATTTGCAGAGCAATATCATGTATGGCGGCCTTTACTTTCTCCAGGCCCACGTATGAATCAAGTTCAGAGAATATTTCATTTAACGTTTTCTGTTTTGGTACATTTTCTGTTATATCCGATTCAATAATTATTTTATCATCGCTGGATCCGAGAGATATCCGGTGATAATACGCTAAAGTAATATCTTCAGCCACGTTCAGAGCATAGTGAGCATTCCCAAAGGAGGCATCTTTGGTTTTAACTTTGTATTTAAATAGCCACGAGAGTTTGTTGGCAGATTTTTCGTTCAACCGTAATCCAACTTTCTCGATGCGTTGTTTACATATGTCGTACAGTTCCGCCGAAGTAAAATCATACAATCTGAAGCTAAATTCGAATCTGTTTTTTGCAGAAGCGTTGTTCATAAAATAATTATCGATTTCTGATGGATTTCCGGCTACAATAACGATCGGATTGGCTCCATCCTTTCCCATTCTGTAGATCAGTTTATCCACATCAGCCGGCCCCGCATTATTTGAGCCGTTAACTATTTTATGGAAATTATCAATAAACAGAATTCCGTCTTTGGCCTTTGCATATTCAGTCTCTATATTCGCAATAAATTCTTCGAACTCCGAAGCGTCAACAATGACACATTGCTTTTTACCGGTTATATTTTCATTGTAAAACAGATCAGCGATCGAGAGAACCAAACTCGTTTTGCCGGTACCGGAATTTCCGGTAATGATCATATTTTTATTAAATTCAAGTTCGCCGTTCCAGCCCTTTTTAAATTGCGCGATTGACTTAACAACCCGGTTTAAAGTCGCTTTAATATCCTCACGGCCAATTACATCATCCAGGCCGGAATACATTTGTTTCTCAATCGCTCTACCGCAAGCTTTGCAGTATTTCGCGCTGACCCGGTTCTCGGCTTTACATTTACTGCAGACTAACGACATTACTGACCTTTTAATATTTTTAATAAGTTTAATTCCGGGCTATAATAAACAAGCAATAACACGATTGCGCTTAGGAATAACGCCGGTGTCAATAACATTGCCCATACTTTCAGCCTTATTGATTTAGTATAACTATGCGCCTCTTTTAAACCTTCTGATTCATAAACGGATATGTTATTTTTTTTCTTAAAAGTGTAGGAATAAACCAAATCATTAATGCCATCCATATCAACATAGGATTTCTCGCTATTCAGGGCTTCAGAATACTCTTTTATCAGATAATATAATTTTTTGAATATAAAATAGAATGTTATCCCCAGGGTTATCACCAGAAGTAGTGGAACAGATATGATGAAAAGAGAAACATAATACAAGATAACAGCGACAATTAGTCCGAGAACCGGCCCGCCAACACACCCGGTACTGAACTCCATTTCATTATTGTCATGCATGACTTTGAACAAATAACCCGTGACCAGAAGGGCTACCGGTATAAAATACCATTGACCCACGTTAAAGATATTCGCAGGCAGGGGATTATTTTCTGAAAATACCGAATATAATACCAGCAAGACAGCCGGTATCAGAGGCAATCCATAATAGAAAATATTTTTTATAACACGGTTTGAGCCAATCCTGCTGTATTTATTCTGGATACTTTTTACTTTATTCTTCGCGGTTTCATACCGCCCGGAAATCTCATTTTTTTTGTGAAGTTTTTTGATAAAAACTAAATATTTTTCAAGCTGTTTATCAAAATCATCCCGGTAATAGATGTAAAATTTTCTGTCATCACTTAGCGGCTGTTCGTGGAAAAACACAGATAACCACATGTTTAGAAAGGAAGCCTGATCCGATAGTTCCTCTTTAATCCTGGAAGAGCCTTTCAGAGAGGCCATTAATTCATCGGGGGAAAAAAAGTAATCACTCTTATTCACATAAGGCAAATCATACTCAAATCCCTTGATGATTTTAATCATCGCCAGATTTTCATTAAATGGAGTCGGCTTGTTGTCGGGATTAAAACATTTTTGTATAAAAGATATCTCACCGGGTAGGTTTTTCGACTTTAGATAATAAAATATCTCGCTTTCCTCATTCTTGAATATCTTTTTATACGCTTCAAAATTTTCATAGAATTCTTTACCGAAATCCTGAAAAGGAAATATTTCATTCCCCTTTAATCCTTTATACCCTGAATCCGGTGAAATCAGATAAGGCAGCTGGCCAAGAAGATTTTTACTCGCTCCGTCTTCTTCTTTGAATAGTTCTTGAAGGGTGGATACTATTTCCCGGTCTTTGAACTCAAGCCAAACCCAGAAATCGGCGCTGAGAAACAATGACTTTCTTGTTGAACAATTTTTCAAAAAATACCCGGATAATTCTTCCAGTGATCTAATGAGTGTTTTTAGAACCCCCCTTGTAAAGATAGCGAACGGAGCATTCTTGTCATAGGAAAACTCAAGAGTGTACAGTATGTTATAGAATGCGTATTCATCTTTTTTTTGTTTATAGCATTCTCTAAATTTTTCGACATCATCACGCGCGATTTTTGACTGAAGATACAGATATAATTTATGATTGGGATCCTTAAGTTCCGGTGTGTAAACTTTCCAGTTTAGTCTTAATTCATCAACCAGTTCCTTTTTTGTTCTGAGCGGTTTATTGGAAAGTGAATAAAACGGAAAGTTTTTATCAAGAATATATACCGCGTAATTTGTACCAGTTTTCTCATCATCCTTATAAATATATTCGGTGATATCAGCAACTTCAATCAACAATCTTTGATTACCGGTTTTTTTCAGCCAGTCTTTTATGGTGCCCCGGTATAGATGCTTTCTCCCTAAATCGGGATACCGATAAATCAGTTTGGCTAATTCCTGCGGATTGCCGGCGACAAGCGTCTTTCCCTTATCATCCTCACCGAAATCGAATACAGCCCCGGATTCATCGTTAATTTCGGTATGTATTTCAACATATTCACCTTTCAGCCATTTGCCGACTTCCTCATATCCCCATCTTTTTTTATAATTCCGAACCGTTAATCCCTTGATGAGATTGGCAATTTCCTCATTCATATCTGCCGGCAGAGGGGGTTCACCCTCAAACATTTCACGCAGAAATTCCAGATCATCCATTCCGTCCGGCGGTATGACCCCGCTGTACATCTCCCAGACGGATATCCCGAGCGCGTAATAATCAACCGCTTTAGTGATGATCGTTTCGCCCCTTAACGATAATTTAAATTCCGGCGCCGCGTACACCGGCGTCTGGAAGGTGGTTGTCCTTCTTAATTCTTCGCCATCACTGACAATCGACGCGATCCCGAAATCACCCACAAGCACATCGTTTTTACTTTTATCCTTCAGGAATATGTTTGAAGGTTTTATATCCCGATGAATGATCCCGTTGTCATGACAAAATTTTAAGGCGTTTGAAATTTCCGTCACATACTTCTTAATTTTTTTAATATTTTTAATCGGGATATGTTCAGCAAGTGAACCCTGATCAGCGTATGTCAATATCTCAAAAAACCGCTCTTCGTAATAGCCGGAATCCAAAACGGAGATGATATCCGGATGTGACAAAGACCTTAATTTATTGATCACTTCCTGTTTGGGTTTGATGAAGGGATAATAATATTTGAGAATATACTGTCCGCCATCTATTTCGACTAAAAATATTTGAGCCTCGGAAGTAGATTCGGAGATTTTTCTTAATACGCGGTATTCTCTGCCATTCAAATCATACAAATTATGTCGGTTTGCCTTTGCCGAAATACCCCCGCCCAGACCGGATTTAATGACGGAGTTATGATCCATTCTAATCGTCTGATCCAAATCCCGCGAGCTGCTCTCGTCTATCCGGATGGTATTATCCGGCTTAGTTTCCGAATCTGAATCATCAATGCGTATTGTCTTGTCAATATTCTCTGGCATAATAGTTTAAGAGTATTTTTTAACCGAATACTCAATCACCTTTCGAATAAAAATTATACAAATTCATCATCATTTTTTGAGCGTTTTCAGATAAAACTTCCGGTTCGGCTTCGATGGATTCCTTTAACAAACCAACGGCTTCTCTGTGCATCTCCAGATTATGATATATCAGCGCGACGGTTAATTTTTGTTCGACAACAATTTGATCTTTCCCGGAATAAGTCTGAATATAATTATTCAACAATTCATTGTGATAGGTCAATGATTCGCTAAATCTATTGTTATTAAAATAAAAGAGCGCCATAGTTTTGATGGTTTTTATGTACGCCGGATGTTCGGGCGGGAGCATTTTTCTGGCGTTCTCCACCGCCTGACAATAATATTTTTCAGCGGCTTCAAGTTCATCTTTTTTCCAATATATAAACGCCAACAGATCCGGAATCATAATGGAATAAGGATTATTTTCTTTAAACTGCCCATCATAAAATTGTTCTGCTTTGCTTAGATATTTTATGGCATCGTCATACATTTCCAGCCGTATATATAACTGTCCGATCTGCAGTATGATATATGCTCTTTCAATGCCGTTCTCTTCAGGAATCATTTCCAGGAGAGTGTTAAATATTCGTAATGCTTCTTCATTTTTAAACATCACAAAATATGTGTCGGCAATTTTTTTGTTGATCTCATACAAAAACGGGTGATTGCTTTCGAGGCCAGCGGCAGCCTGATCTTTTACTTTCTTAAATCCCGCGAGAGCATCGTCAAATTTACCCAAACCTTTTTGTGCTTTGGCAAGTGAATAAAGCGTTAATGTATATTCTGTATGATTTACGCCTAAAGTGTTTTTTAAAATGCCCAAAACCTCTTCAAGAATTTTGCCCGCGAATTCGAACTGGTCAATCTCGATGAGTTTATTCGCGTAATCACGCTTGCAAAAGACTGTATCAGGATGCTCAGCCCCCTGATGCTTCTCGTACAGTTCGATATTATCCGCCAATATTTCCAGTGTCCGGCGGGTATCGCCTTCGCTTTCCGCTTGTTCAATTAGTTTTTTATTTTGATCCGTTTTTTCTTTCCAGCTTTCATCGGCGGGCGCTTCTTCCTTTTGCTCAGTATCTTTTCCATTGTAAAAAGTGATTAAATCATTGTAAATCTGAACATATTCATCACCCGAGCCATACAATGTTTCAGATGTGCATTCTTTTGCGATCCTGTTGAGAATAGCGACACTGTTCTGATAATCTTCTTTAAGCTGATAATTGACGGAAAGTACCAGCAAAACCCTGACTGTCCGGACAGAGTTTATGCCATAGATTTTTTCGGACAATCCGGCGCGCCTTAGCAATAATGGCTCAAGCGCTTCGTAATCCTTTTGGGGCGCGATCAGGTTGATTAATAATTTGAGAACTTCAATGAGTGCTATTTCTGTTTCTTCATCCGCGGATGTCAAATTATTAAGATACCTTCTGTATAAGGCTTCTGCCTCATCAAACCGATCCGTATTATTATAGAATTGCCCTAAATAATTTAAATGGTCCAGGGTAGTCTCATGCGTAAAACCGTGGATCTTCGATGCATTCTCAAAACAACTTCGATAGTTTGTGTCCGCTTTATCCAGATCCCCGAGTTCATGGCTAATTCTGGCATAGTTACTTAAACAGGTTAGTATTTCGTCATTGTACGGAGTCTTGTTTTTCCCGATTGAATCAAATAATTCTTCATAATCCCGCCCGGCGCCGTTCATGTCCCCGTTTAGCTTTTTTGCCCCGGCGATATTATTCAAAGTCAAGATGGTCCGACTGTCAAATTTGCCGAAATTTCTGATCTGAATTTTGTATAATTCTTCAAATAATGATATGGCTCTTTCAAATTCCTTTTCATTGGCGAAATTCATACCTGTGTCGAGAAGCAAATTTTGATAATTGCTATCATCTTCATCCCAAATACTTTTGGCAATTTCAATCGCTTTTGGAGTCATCACCAAAACCTGCTCTTTATGTCCCAACTCTTTTTTTACATTAATAAGTCTGATCAGAGTGTTATAGGTGATCCGGTGATTCTGCCCATAGGTTTTCCCGTAAAATTCATAGATATGCAGCAAGTTTGATTCGAGCGCGTCAAATTCTTTTTGCCTGGATAGAATCTCATTCATCAATTCCAGGCTTTCACAATATCTTATTGAATCTTTTCCAAATCTGTCTTCGCTTAATTTTAAATTATACTCAACAACCTCCATCGCCCGATCCATTTTATTATTTGCAATTAAAATTACGGCATAATTTTGAAAATTCTTGATCGTATCCTTATGCATTTCACCAAGAATATCAATTCTTAATTCCAGGCCTTTACCTAAATATTCTTCGGCTAATCCTAATTCTCCCTTATTTTTGTATAATCCGCCATATAAGTTATACACTTCAGCGAGACGAACATCCTTTTTCCCGGATTTATCCAGCAGAATATTTTCGGTGTTCCTGATCGTTTCTTCAGCTTCAGCAAGTTGATCAGCTTCCAAATAATATGCGGAAAGATTTTGAAGACTGTTTATCGTATTTTTGTGGTCAATCCCAAATTCTTCCGTGAATATTTTTAATGCATCTTTTTCAAAGCTAATCGCTTTTTGGGAGTCATCTTTTGAACTAAATAATTGTGCCCGCAAATGCAGCAGCTGACCGAATTTTTCGCCTTTTATATTTTCCCGCTTCAGAATCGTTTCGATATTATCTAAATATGAACCCGCCAGATCATAATTTCCTTCGGAAAGAAGCACGCCGATAAAATTGAAAAGGATGCTTATTGTTTCCGGATGAGATTCTCCATACGTTTTTGTGCAGATCTCAATACCTTTGTTAAAATATTCATGAGCTTCCTCATGTTTACCGATCTGAGAATAAATAAAAGCTAAATTGCTAAGCGGAATAATGTTTTCGGCATGATCGGAGCCATACAGATTTTCCCCTGTATTGATGAGCTCTATGTAAATCTTGATTGATTCATCTATTAAATTATTATTAAAATATGCGGTAGCAAGATTATTGAGTATACTGAGCTTTGATTTTTCTGTTTTTGTTTCATCATCATCAATAATTTCCAGGAGCACCTTGTAAATTTCGATGGCTTCACTATACTTTTCCTTCGCCGACAAAACCAATCCAAGATTTGAATAAGCAGCGATATAATTACTGTCTTCTTTGGCAAGATATTTATCGCAAAGTAAAACGGCCTCCCCGGCGTATTTCTCGGCCTGTTCAATTTTGTTCAGATCAAGATTTGTTAAGACAAGACGGGCCAGTGATGATCGTATGAGATCATCACGCTCATCCAGATGCTTTTTACTCCAAACATAAACGGTTTTAAAATAATCTTCGGCTACATCCAAAATACCCAGGTTTTTAAACAGCAAGCCAAATACCGTAATAACAGTGATGGCTTCTTTAAAATTATATTCTTTTGCTTCAATAAAATCTATTAACTGAGTCGGTGAGTAAATACCTCCTGGAGAATAATCGGGATATAACCAGACCCAGTACCGCAAAAGCAATAACTCGTTATCCCTGCTGACAAAAAGACTGATCACCGTCTCCATAGCCGAGAGAAAATCGTATAGGCCTTTTTTATCATTTAATAATATATATTGGTGCGCCACTTCCTGAACCGCCCGTGAGTCACGGATATCTTCGATAAAATAAGTGATGATTTTTCCGCTAATTTTTTTCTGGTTTTCAGAAGATTTTAAATAACGTTGTTTGACCGCGTCGGATAGATACTTATGGGCAATCCTCAGCTGTCCGTTCATATTCAGGATATTGCTCTCAATGGCATTATAAACCGGAGTCCAGTAAAGCGGCGGAATTTCAAGTATTGAGAGTATCTCCGTTTCCGATAATCCGGTTCCTGAAGTGTACAAAAGCGTAAAAATATCCTCAATCAGGCCTTTTTTGTTCTCCTCAAAGTCCGTTTCCAGACGCTGTAGAAGTCTGTCAAAAAATTCAACCGGCCCGTCGGCGGAAGTATAATATTTTATCTGACTGTCCAGCTCTTCATGCAGGCCGAACTGACGCAATTCATCAAGAAACGACTTCAGGGTCAGGGGCAGCTCCGAAATATCATCGCTAACAATCGCTTCCACATATTTAGACGGTAATTTTTTACTAAATTCCGATAGATAATCGTTAATAAATTTTTCTTTGGCACCTTTATCCGGTTCGGTGATATAAACCACTTCATATCTTCTCTTCTTCAGTCTCTCCAGCGAATCACCCGCGCCGCAAGACACAATAACCTTTGCGTTATCATCAAAACTGTACGACAGCCAATTTAGCAGAAGTGAATTATCCTCATTATCAAATTCATCCAATCCGTCAATAACCATCAGAATATTTTGCGGCGCCTTTTGCGTGATCAGTTCATCCAGATAATTTTTTAGCTGTTCGCCGCTGTTTTCAGCAAACTCTTCTTGCAGATTGATTTCTCTTCCGGACAATTCTTCACAAAATCTCCTGAGTACCTGGATATAATTTGATGAATTTTCCGAGGCGTTACTAAAATTGTAAAGCAACAAATCATCCGGATTTTTTTCAGCGTACTCAACAAGGTAGTTTGCGAGAAGTGACGATGCTCCCGCGCCTGTTTTACCGGTGATTACTATGGGCGAAGATGTTCTTTTAATATGATCGGATATTAAACCAAAATATTTTTCTTCTTTGATATATACTTTACGCCGGGCATTAATAAAATTGAGCTGAGGTAAAATCTTTTTTGTCTTTTCATCCAGAAGCGGAAAGTCCGCTTCAATAATCCTGCTGAGATGTTCAAATACTTTTTTTCCCAATTCAGCGGCATCATTAAATGAAGAACTCTCTAGTTCCCGGTTGTTCTCAATAATATTCTTAAGAATCTTAAGTTTATTCTCTTCTTCGGAACCGGGTGTTTCTTTATATGCGATTGAAGATTCGTTCTTACTGTCCCGCAGAAAAAACGCCGATCTTTCAATCATTCCTGGATTTCTTAAAACCCCATACTGAATTTCCATTTCCGTTATGCTTAAATTGTTTTCAATATCCTTTACCACCCAGCCAAAGTTTTCAATTATTTTTTTGTGTTTATCATATTCCGAATGATCCGGTATCCAGCCATATCTTTCTCCTAGAATTCCTATAAAATAGGGACGGCTGTGATCAATCTCCGTAAGACAGATATCAATCACTTTTCCGTTTTCCGCATCTTCCTCGAGAACCCCCCACCGTAAATCAATCTCTGTGATAGTTACTCCCCGGTTCGCGTATTTTTTACACAATTCGGGGAATACTTTTTTTACAAGATACTCCCGCTCAGCCATCATGTCTCGGAAGGTAGAAGAGATAAATACTCTGACTTCTCTGTTTTTATATAGATTAAAGATTGATTTTTGCATCGTTACAATCCTCCCTGATTAAAGTTTCCGGATTACAAATCCTAACTTCGAAAGCAACACCGGCATATTCGCGATAGCATTTCGATCCCAGTCTTTAACTTCTTCACTAAGCTGATTGTATGGTACCAGGTCGGTATGATACTTTTTTTGATCATCGCGGGTTTTGTTATAGGTCCAGCCGTTTAAAAGCATATGCGCCTGCCATCTGTCATGCTCCATTTCCGCAAGCAGTTCCATAAACGGAGAATCATTTGAAATTGAGACGGACTTTCCTTTTTCCTGGCCGGACAGCAGGGCTTCACAATTCATCGCCCTCAATTTTACATATAAATGATCGGCCTGTTCACGATTTTGATTTTTGAAATCTACCGGAAGCGCGGCCCAGTCCTGGTGAGAAAGTTTCGCGGGATCTCTCTTTTTTAGTTTACTTAAATAATCCTGATGAATAATCATTGCCAGCTTATCAATTTCTTCGGAGATAATGGCGTTTTTAGTAAATGATTCTTCAATTAAATTGAATTTATGAAGATTTATTTTTTCCAGCATTCTTCCGGTGTACCATTTATTTAATATGCCATCCGGATTCATCAGCCCAATGATAACATCAATTTTATTTTCAGATTTTGTTTTTGAAAGCTTATTTAAAATATATGAGGAAAGCGCATCATCCTTGCATAGGATATATGCAGACGAAAACGGATGTCCGATGTGTATTTTATCGAATATTTCAATATCAAACATATCTAAGGGAGCGTCGATCAGATCAAGATCAATCAGTTGATTCAGGGCCGGGAAGCTGTTTTTCAATTTATTTACAATCCGGTCACCTTCGTGAAACAGAGTAATCTTTAGCTTCTTTAAATTCGCGTACCTACCCAGTCTCGCGAGCCGTATGATCATACTTTGGGTTAAATCATTCGATCCGAACAAAGCCACATGCAGCTGCGCAGCATCGGAAGAATGCACCGGAGTAAAAATATCGGGGGAATATTTGTTAAACAATATCCGTGAAGTCCGCTCATTCATTGAAAATATTCTGATATCACAAACTTCATTGATATTTTTACCGCTGGCAAACTCTTCAAAAAAGCTCAGCTCTTTGAGTTCATTTAGCTTCAGGTCATCAGCCACATGCACAAACAATGTTTGTATTTTGTCTTTACCGTATTTTTCCAGAAACTGATAGACCGATATGGCTGATGAAATATTCTTCTCATCATCATCCTCCATAAACATCATATACCTGGCTTTATGCGCCGCGATGTTTTTTAGAAATCTCTGATCAGATATGCTGCCTTCAATTAATATTGCCCCGTCTTTTTCGATGAGATCCAGCTTTCCCGGAGAATCAATAGAGGCGACGACGATTACTTTTTCATTCTTTGCCAGCAAATCATTGATTAAAAATCTGGATTTGTCATTCAGTGACGTAATGATTATGTGATCATTATTAAACTTAATCAGCAGTGATCTAAATTCACGCCGGACAAAATAAATGATTGCCTTAGCCGCGGTATAGAGCACCACCAACGGCGCGAGCCACCTGGCAATTTCAAGCTGCACCGGGAGAGGGGACGCGAATTCATCTACAAATTCCATCCCAAAAATTTTCATCGACTGAAAAGCAAGATCCAGCATGTTTCTTTCAATACCGGCACAAGTAAACATGATATTAAAACCTATCATGGCAAGTATGAATGCAATAATACCCAAGACTCCGACAATCCACCATTCCAAATCACGAATTTTCATTTGTCTTCCTGTTTAGTTTTTGCAAAGAGTTGTCATTTGCAGACCCATTTAAAACCCTATTTTTTTTCTGTTTCTCGTAACAAAATCCTTCTGTGGAACAAAGTCATCAACATCATCAAATTTGATGGTTCTTATTGTTTTATCATCTCTTTTATCCGGTGACATGTCAGATAAACGCAGATGCTGATTGCGAATAACGCTGTCAACCACCTTTCTGACAAACCGGGCGTTTCCGAAAAATTTATCCCGTTCTGAATAATGAAACTCAAAAAAATTCTGAAGATGCATTTTTGCTTTTTTTTCAAAATGCATGTTTCGTTCGGCAAGAATTCTTTCGGCAACCAAAAGTAAATCTCCCGCGCTTAAATCTTCAAACGAGATGATATTATCAAAACGGGAACGTAACCCTGGATTGGTTTCAAGGAATTTTATCATCTCCTGGGTGTATCCCGCGGCAATTATTCCGAACTCCCCTCTGTTATCTTCCATAAATTTTAAAAGCACTTCGATTGCTTCATGCCCAAAATCACTTACACCGTTCCCCTGGGAGAGAGAGTATGCTTCATCGATAAACAAAACCCCTCCCAGGGATTCTTCAAGCATCGATTTGGTTTGCAGCGCCGTCTGACCGATATATCCGGCAACCAGCGAATCACGCGAACACTCCACCAGATGTCCGCGTTCCAGCAGCCCTAATGCCTTATAAATATCCGCGATAATCCTGGCGACGGTTGTTTTACCCGTTCCAGGATTACCGATAAAAACATTATGAAGTGACAGGGAGTTAAGCAGGACCTTGTGGCTTTGTTTGTAGAACCGGGCTAATTTTACAAGCTCGCGAACCGTATTTTTAACATTTTCAAGCCCGACAAGCCGGTTCAGTCTGCCCATGGCATCTTTTAACAACTCCTCATTGATGGGAAGATCAACAAATTTTGAACCGACATTTCGCCTGATCCTGCTGATATCATCCTCTGTGACTGTAGATAATTCAGTATCAGAAACATCGCCCGCGGCGCCCGATCTGACAATACGCAAGCCAAGATTCACCTGTGCTTCTTCGATGATTGAATTGATATACCGCGCGTTACCAAAATGTTTATCCCGTTTCCTGTATTCTTCGACAACCATTTTATAAAGAATTTCTTCCGCTTTTTCGGTCATAAATAATGATTTACCGGCAAGCATTAATTTCGCGATTGCCATAAGCTCATCCGGTGTATAATCGGGAAACTCAAATGTAAAATTAAAGCGGGATTTCAAACCCGTGTTTGATTCCAAAAACTCCTTCATTTCTTTCGGGTAGCCTGCGACAATAACCGCGAGATCTCCCGGTCCGTCTGAAAGTTCCTTGACCAGGATTTCAATTGATTCGCGCCCGAAGTCCTTATCATCATCCCTCCAGAGCGCGTATGCTTCATCGATAAATAATATGCCGCCACGCGCTTTTTCGATGACTTCCTTTGTCAGCGGCGCGGTATCTCCGATATACCGTCCGATAAGATCTGATCTGTCAACTTCATAAACAGAGCTTTTCGAAAGTAAGCCAAGCTGTTTATAGATTTTACCCAGCAATAAGGCCACTTTGGTTTTACCTGTCCCCGGATTACCGGCGAAGACAAAATTTAAATTAATGTCTTCCAGCGAACTTAATCCTTTATTTTTCCGAAGTTTCAGGTATTTGACATAGCCAAAATGGTCATGCAGTTTTTGTTTGATATAAGGCAGCCCCACCAGATGATCAATTTCAGCAAATATTGTTTCCTCGGCGCCAATAGTCGTAGTTCGTTTTGACGAGAGATTTTCTTTTGACGGGATAATTGTTTTTAGAGGGCTGCTTGAATTGGAACTGCCGACTTCAAAAAAGGCGGTGGCAATAAGTTGGTTCAGGAAAACGATTTCGACGGTGTAATTGTCCTCCGCCCATGTGATCTCTGTATCGGAGCCTATCCCCGCCATAATGGTATTGGCGCTGTTTGGATTTTCATGGTCAATCGTCACAATACGACGTTCCTGCCCGGCAAGTTCTCTTATGTCATTGTAGAAGCTGAAAATGAACTCTCCCTGCCAGGTTTGCGGAAGGATATTGGTAATTTCAAGTTCCGCCCAGATATATCTGGTACCTTTATAAAAAAAACGTGAGAGATAAGCCCTTCGGTCAGCCGACTCATCAGCGTCCGAGCCACCGGTAAAAAGTTTGAGCGATAAAATATCGCAAAATGATTCCGGTTTAAATTTCTGCGTATGCACGTCATCGATATAAAATTTGTCTGAAATCAATACATCATCTTCATAAACGACTTCACAGAAATATTCACCGGCATGACATTCATCCGGTTTACAATCTTCAATTATTTTAAAGGAGGCAACAGCGATATTTTCTTCCTGAGAAACACTGACAGGCACTTCAATGATTTTGATTTCTTTCGTTATCATATAATCACGAAAGTTCAGGCGCACGGTGATGCTCTCGCTCCAATCCTCTTCATCAAACATCTTATTGTAAAAAACAAAATTGGCATACAGATCAACAATTTCCTTAGCGTAAAAAACCTGACGGTATGGCTGATAGTCTTTGACAATTTTAAATTGATTGAGTGAATAGAATAGTGATTTGGGTTTAATTTTCGTAATAAGATTCATGATAACTGTCCGTGTTGATTAAATTTTTAACCTTAAAAATACGGAACACATCTATAGGTTACTACAAAAAAATTATTATCTTTTTGATCCATAACACACGGATACGAATGCTCTCCGGCAATATGAAATTTTTGTATGATTTTTTTAAATTATCCCGGTGTATTATCTCAATATCATTATTGAGAAATATTTAGGCAGAACATATCAGACTCTGCCCCGCGCCCGGAGCAAAAAGCTCCAACATCGGAGCTCAGAGAGTGAAGTTTGGGCTTCTGAGATTCAAATTTGGAGTTCTGAGAGTCAACATCGGGGCTCCGAACCCGGCGATTGAGGCAAAAAGAGTCAATGCCGGAGCAAAAAGAGTCACGATTGGAGCTCAGAGAGTCAACGTCCGGGCTCAGAGCCCCGCGCGCGGGTCTTTGAAGTACCCTCCCCCACTTATATAAGTACCCCTCCCCACCTGGGGTAGTACCCCCGCACAAATATAAGCACTCCTTTATGCCATTGTAATTTTGACTATATAATGGTTTTAAACGGTGCAAGAAAACGAGTTATCCTATGCCGAAAAAATCAAATTCATATTCAGCTCAATTACATGGAACTATTTTGTTATCTTTTAATTGAAGCCTACATTGAGTATATACATATTTTATTAAATTTATAAAGATAGGGGATGAGTTATGGCAAATCGTAAAATTTTTATTACTGAATCCGATCTCAAGGGATTAACCTTACTGATTAAATCTTCTAAAAATTTATCTCCGCGAGACAGGGAATTTCTGAAGAATTTATCGGATGAATTAGAACGCGGAACCGTGGTTCCCGAAGACCAAATACCCGATAATGTTATTACTATGAATTCGGAAGTTTGTCTTAAAGATATGGATTCGGGTGAAGAATTAATCTACAAACTGGTCTATCCAAAAGCAGCGGATATCAGCAAAAACAAAATATCAATTCTCGCGCCGATTGGTACCGCGCTTATTGGTTTTAAAATTGGTGATGTGATTGAATGGAAAGTTCCGGTAGGAACAAGAAAATTGAAAGTTAAAAAAATTCTGTATCAACCAGAAGCAGCTGGAGAACGCAACCCTTAGGTTGCGTTCTCTTAATTATTTCTTGTCAATATTATTTTCAACGATTTACTTTTTTAATAGCGGATAAGGGTTAAGAAGACACGCTTATTTACCAGAAAGATGTTTGTGAGATATTAAAATAATCGTGATATTTGTATTAGAAGTTCGATTGAATATTTTGTTAATATTAAATTATTGATGATTAGAACGGAGTTTCAAATGGATGTCATTAAACCTCTGGAATGGTATGAAAACAAAAACACTCAGAATACTGCGCGGGATACAATTATTAATGAAATTTTTCCACCCGGGATTTCCCACTCCGCGCGTAATTTCCATCATCAGATTCCGGAGTACCGAATTACCCCGCTAAAAAGCTTGCCCCATCTTGCATTAATGCAGAATCTCGGTGGAATTTGGGTAAAAGATGAATCACAGCGCCTAAATTTAAACTCCTTTAAAGTGTTAGGAGGTTCATTT
>JBFXGD010000051.1:0-21376 GCA_050178385.1 Calditrichaceae bacterium | reverse complement strand
ATATCCTGAAGTAAAAATTGGATTTGTGGCCGCGCTTGTTTCTGTGTTTTTGATCAGACAGGTGGGGGAACGCAAAGCAAGGGAATTGCTGTTAACAGGAAGAATAATTTCAGCAGAGGACGCTTTAAAAATCGGGTTGATCAATTCACTTGTAAATGTGACAACTCTCGAAAAGAGTGTTGCCGAATTGGCAGCAGAGTTGGAAACGAATTCATCGATGGCTGTAAGCACATCCAAACAGTTATTAGCAGGATTCACTTTCGGTGATATTGAATCTGAACTAAAGAGAGCGGCAGAAATAAACACCGGATTCCGTGAGACTGAAGATTTTATTGAAGGAATCAACTCATTTATAGAAAAACGTAAACCAAAGTGGATATTATCATAAAAAAGGGGGAGATATATGCTTGTTTTGACACGGAGGTTGGGTGAGGCTATCACCATTGGCGATGAAGTACGCATAATTATTGTTGATATCGATGGAAATCAGGTGAAACTGGGAATAGAGGCTCCCCGACAAATCGAAATTTACCGGGAAGAACTCTATGAAAAAGTTAAAGGGATGCCCTTTGAGTCTCCTGTTACCAGAAAAGGTGACGGATCTGTTATCGGAAATAAGAATAAATCGTCAAAAAATGATTGATGTTCCCATCTGATGCGATTATTTTGTCCGTTCTGACCGGAATTTCATTTGGGTTTCAGGTTGTCTTAATAAAAATTCTTAGCAGAAAATTGCATCAGTTTGGGATACTCCAATTTTTATTTTTGTGTACCGGTGTATTTATATTAATTCTCTCAATTACGTCACCATGGCATGAGATCGACATCCAAAGGTTCTTACCGTCACTGCTGATAAGTTTTATCATCAATCTTGTTGCATTCTCGCTGCTGACGAAAGCGATCATTATCTCTCCTGTATCACTTGTGATGCCTTTTGTCGGTCTTACTCCCTTATTCCTCGTGTTTACAGCTTATCTTATCCTTGGTGAGAGTGTTACAATAACGAAGTTTCTCGGTGTTTTTGGAATCGTTATCGGGAGTTTTATTCTACAACTTCCCCGGGAATGGAAGACAAAAAATAAATCTTTAAGATTTCGCTTCTTTACAGGAGAAAAAGGCATAGTTTATGTGATAATCGTTGCATTTTTATGGAGTATTTCGGCAAGTATTGAAAAAATTGCCGTTATTGCAAGCACGCCTGAAATCTATGCGACAACAATTCATCTTATGCTTGGTATTGCCTTTCTGTTTTCTTACAGACATATGAGAAAAAAAGAGAGAGAAGGGGACAGGCGGGAGATTAAATATGATTGGTCATTAGCATTTTCTATAGCGTTACTGGTACTCGTCAGTACTGTATTAGCTCTATCTCAGTTGACAGCGATAAAATATACCCTTGTAACTTATGTCATCTCTTTCAAACGAGCCGGGATTTTAATCAGCAGTGTAATCGGATTTATGTTTTTTCACGAGAAGAATTACACCAAAACAATCACCGGAACGATTATAATATTGATTGGCGCATTTATTATTACGAGCGCCTGATCAATAATATTTATTCTTATCCTTATCGTCAAAAAACTTATCCACGAATTTTTCGCTTTTTTGTTTAAAATCATCCATGAATTTATTCTTGTATTTTTTATGCATTTTCTGAAACAGTTCAAATGCTTTGTCCGCATCATCCGGTACTAAATCCGGATGGCTTTTAAAATATATCTTGAGATATTCAACAACAACTAAATCTTTATCCATGGTCTCCTCCTATTTTTTCATAATTTAAAAAAAACAAAGCAATCTGGCAAATAAGAAAAAAGAGCCATCAGAAGGGGGGAGAAGGGGAAATTTAAAAGGACAATCTGTACGGCAACCAAGACCAGACAATTCCCGATAAAGTCGAATCATTGATTTATTTCATAGTTTACATAATGTATATTATATAACAAAAGAAATAAATAATAACTTTGATGTATTTTGTGCGGACAACAGGGTTTTCTGATCAATCGCCGTGTTTTTTAGGGATTTTTTTTCCCGTTTCTGCTCCAGCCTCTCGGAATAAGCGCAGTTGATTTATAATATAATTTGAGGCAGGATGATAAATTTATAAAATAAATAGAACAATATCACTGTAATGAATGCAGACGTGATATTAACAACATCATTGCTGATAATTGTATGACCTGACACCAATTTTGTCCTCTCATTGCAATGAAGGGACTTTTCGGTGTATTTCCCGCAAACCCGGCAATGATACTGTGACTGGAGCGTTGCGCCAACAAGGCTGTCGATCATGCTTCCGATCAAGCCAAAAACACTAAGTGAAAAATATAACATGAGTTTTTCGGATGATATAAACAACACTCCCGATGACACGACAGTTAAACTCCCCAGCAAGGCGCCGGTTGTTCCTGCAAAGGATATTGCTCCTGAAACACCGGGGCTGACCTCTCTGAAATTTGTTATTAAACGTGTTTTACCATTAAATAATACACCGATTTCCGTGGCCCAGGTGTCTGCTGTGGCGACTGCCATTGATGCTAAAAATAACAGATAAAATAGGTCTGATGGATAAAAATGATTAAGAAGTATTAGTATTCCGCCAATACCTCCGTTCGCTATCACCTGCATCTGGTCCCTGATTCCGGTTTTTTCAAAAGTGTCTTCAAACTTGCTTTTAATGCCCTTCCCTACTTTGCTCAAAATGGAAGAAAGTATAAAAAATGTTAAAATCGGTACCGCCCATTTTATACCGCCAAGCCCAAAAATGGAAATGGAGAGCAAGAAAGTCATTAGCGAGCCGCCGATGGTAAGAAATTTTACATAATAACTAAATATAATGACTATGAGTGCCAATATTGCGGCTAAGAATGATTGTAAGAGTAATTGGTTGTCTGCTGTTAAATAAATACTTAATACAATAGCCGTGCCGACCGGAATCCAAACGGCATGCTGCTTAGCCGGCACCGCAAGATAAATAACCGATATTATAAGTGAAACTATAGATGATATAAACCAAAACTCTAGGCTTTCGAATGATGAAGACAAAAATGGCAACGAAATGAAAATAA
Source organism: Calditrichaceae bacterium (assembly GCA_050178385.1). Lineage (GTDB taxonomy): Bacteria > Calditrichota > Calditrichia > Calditrichales > JBFXGD01 > JBFXGD01. The sequence goes on along the minus strand of JBFXGD010000051.1, from coordinate 18,308 downwards.
CTAAATATGTTATAATAAATATTAAAACTGTGCTTTCGATACGGTTCTGGTAGGAATACTCTTTTTCTCCGAAAATCTTTGTAAAAATAAGGTGAAGGCTCATCAAAAGAATTGATAAATATGCGCTTAACCGGAAAACTTCCATGTTATCTTTCAGGAATATTGCTAAAACAAATAAGGTAATTATAAAAAGCAGGATCCGGCCGTATCTGCCCTGATATAACTTTCCTGTCATTTTTATCTTATTCTCCCTGAAAAGCAGTGATACTCTGTTAAATAAAAAACCCTGATTGCTGCTCATTTGAATTTAACAATCAGGGTTTTTGGCTAGATCTTTTATCAGCCCGCCACAACAATATTGATTAGTTTTTTGGGCACTACGATTACCTTTTTGATCGTTTTTCCATTAATCCATTCAGGAATACGGCCATAAGCCATTGCCTTTTTTCTTGCTTCATCATTTGTCAGATCCGCACTTGCCTGTAACCGTTCCCGAATTTTCCCATTGACCTGAATAACCCACGAAATCTCATCAACCTTTAGGAATTCATCTTTATATTCAGGCCACTTCTGATCAAAAACAGAATTTTTTTCACCTGCTTGTTCCCACAGCTCTTCCGCAAGATGAGGAGTGAAAGGCGCAAGTAATAGTATAAGATTCGTCACTGCTTCTTTTAGTAATTCCCTGTTATAGGAACGCGCATCTCTATCCTGGACATATTTGTAAAGCTCGTTGGTTAATTCCATGATTCGGCTTATCGAAGTGTTAAAATGAAATCTCTCTGTATCCAGCGTGACGCCTTTTATTGAATTATGCAGAACTCTGCGCAGATTTTTTTCCGGATCTTCAAATATAGTTTCGTTTCGGCCCGCCTGAAAATATGACTGCGTGGTTTCCATTAAACGCCACACGCGCTTTAAAAAACGATCAATTGCGGTAATACCGGAATCATCCCAAGGGCCGCCGTCTGTATAGGCGAAACCGAACATCAGGTAAGTCCGGAAGACATCGCCGCCGTATTTTTCGAGATAACCTTCGGGATTGACAACATTCCCCTTTGATTTTGACATCCTCATACCATCAGGGCCCTTTATAACACCCTGGTGTACCAGGCTTAAAAATGGTTCATCAAATGAAAGGTAACCCATATCTCTTAGGGCTTTTGTGATAAACCGGGAATACAATAAATGCATTGTGGCATGTTCCGCGCCACCGACATATTTATCAACAGGCAACATCTTGTTTATGAGTTCTTTATTCCATGGCTCATTGCTGTTTTTCGGATCGGGATATCTTAAATAGTACCATGATGAACATACAAATGTGTCCATTGTGTCCACTTCCCTTTTTGCGGATGCCCCGCATTTTGGGCAAGTCGTGTTCACAAAAGATTCTGATGTTGAGAGCGGTGACTGTCCTTTCGGATTAAAATCGACATCTTCAGGCAGCAAAACCGGTAGATCGCGTTCAGGCACCGGTACCTCTCCGCATGAATCACAATGAATGATTGGTATTGGGGCACCCCAATATCTTTGCCTGCTTACCAGCCAATCGCGCAGCTTATACTGGATGGTCCATTGAGCTTTCTTTTCCGAACATAAATCATCACCAATTTTTTGAGCACAGCCTCCGGATGCAAGAGAATCATATTTGCCTGAATTGATCATTATTCCGTTATCGACATAAGCTTCGGTCAGTTCCGCGCGCGGATCTTTTCCTTCTTCAAGTATCACTTTCCTGATCGGTAAATCAAATTTCTTTGCAAATTCAAAGTCACGCGTATCATGTCCCGGAACAGCCATAACCGCTCCGGTTCCGTAAGTGGCAAGAACATAATCGGCAACCCAGACGGGGACTTTCTCTCCATTTACCGGATTTATGGCATAACTGCCGGTAAAAACACCTGATTTTTCACGCGTTGTCGCTACCCGATCGATTTCTGATGTTCTTGAAGACTCTAATTTATATGCATCAACAGAATCGCGATATTTTTCAATGGTCAATTTATCGACAAGCTCATGTTCGGGCGCAAGCACTACATACGTGACCCCGAATAAGGTATCCGGTCTTGTTGTGAACACCATTATCTGTTCGCCTGAATGACCATCGATGCTGAAATTTATCTGTAATCCATAACTTTTTCCAATCCAGTTGGTTTGCATCGCCTTCGTTTTCTCTGGCCAGTCAAGATCATCCAGTTTTTCCAGTAACTCATCCGCATAGTCGGTTATTTTGAAAAACCACTGAGTCAGATTTCGTTTTTCAACCAGCGTGCCGCAGCGTTCACACGCACCGTCAACAACCTGCTCATTCGCCAAAACAGTCTGATCCTTTGGACACCAGTTAACCGGCGCTTTCGAGCGATAAGCCAGGCCTTTTTCATATAATTTCAGAAACAGCCATTGAGTCCATTTATAATAGTCAGGGTGACTTGTGTTAACTTCGTAGTCCCAGTCATACATCGCGCCAATTGCTTTTAACTGTTCGCGGATAAAAGAAATATTTTCTTCGGTGGTAATTTGAGGATGAATACCCGTTTTAACGGCATAATTTTCAGCGGGTAATCCGAATGCGTCGAACCCCATTGGTTCAAAGACATTGTAACCCTGCATCCTTTTGAATCGTGCCCAGCTGTCAGTCGGGCCATAATTAAACCAGTGCCCTAAATGCAGTTTATCCGAAGATGGATAACTAAACATGACCAATGAATAACATTTGTTATCTGTTTTGGATAAATCAACCTTAAATGTATGGTTATCCTGCCAGTATTTTTTCCACTTTTTCTCTATATTCTTGTAAGGAATCCCCATTCCTTTATCTCCATGTTTTATTATGAGCGGGAAAAAGAAGTCGGGGCGAGAGGATTTGAACCTCCGACCTTACGGTCCCGAACCGTACGCGCTGCCAGACTGCGCTACGCCCCGAACGAATAGAATTAAAATGAAGAAGCAAATTTAAGGGATATATATATTTAAGTCAAGTAAAGCTATGGTTATCCATAGAATTTTTACGAAATTTTCTTATTCAGATCACTCTGCCCCAAATTTAAGCGAAATTCCGATTCCGGCTGCGAAAGTAATAAGCGCGCCTAATCCGTCCATATTCATTTTAAAACCGGGATAAATTTGGTAAATCGAACCAATTATTAAACCCAAAATAGCATACATCGTCAATGCCGGCTGCTTTTTTAATGCGATATTCATTAACTTGGAAAATCCAAAAATCCCTATAATGATACCTACTCCCAAAAATCCAAGTATACTCAATCGAACCGTCATTTCAGCTGTCAATCCGGATTCCACCAGAATAGTTGTTAAATCATTTAATGAGCTGAGAACTACCCAATAAGCTCCGAGAAGTATTAAAATGAAAGAGCCGCTTATGCCGGGAATGATCATCGCCGATGCGGCAATAGCACCAGAGAATAAATAATAAATATAATCGCTTAGCCCATAGGCCGTATAGTCAAAAACTGCATTCTTAGCAACTGTGGGATCATTTTGCTGCAATGCAAGAATTACAACAAGGACTACTCCGCTCAAAAAAACAATAATTCTGCTTAAATTTGGCTTCATATCGTTGTGGGATCTGATGACCACCGGAATACTACCCAGGATAAGTCCCATAAAAAAATAGACGGTCATCATCTCATAATTTTGATATGCCCAGCTTAATAAGCGGGCAAAAACGATTATAGCAATCACTGATCCCAAAAAAAGTATTGCCAGAAATTTTATATATCTCCAGCGCTTTTCACTGTTGGTGAGAAAATTTCCCAGTGACTCCATGAGTTCTTCATAGATCCCGAAGACTACCGCGATTGTTCCACCGCTCACGCCCGGTATAATGTTGGCAACCCCCATCGCCAGCCCAACAAAGAACAAACGCATATTATTTACCAGAGTACGGGGTTCATCCGCCCTGAAATCCATATTCTACCACCCTTTCTTTCCGACAAGCGGTACAAATTTTAGCTTTTCGAGTTCAATTTTTCGAAAATGATCGTTTTCCTTCAGATAAAGTGTTAATATCTGTTCTTTTTTATCCCCGACAGGAATAATTAATCTCCCGTCTGGAGTCAACTGCCCAAGAAGATCTTCTGGCAAAACCGGAGCTCCCGCGGTTATAATCACCGAGTTATAAGGCGCATAGCTTTGCCAGCCAAGCGTCCCGTCGCCAACCCGCATAACGTAATGAAATCCAAATTGATGAAGATTATTCGTCGCGAAATCGGCAAGCGCGGAAACCTTTTCAATTGTAAAAACCTGAGCGCCCAATTGACACAAAACAGCAGTCTGATATCCCGATCCGGTCCCTATTTCGAGAATTTTATCTCCGGGTTTCACTTCAAGCGCCTGAGTCATAACCGCTACTGTGTATGGATGCGCAATGGTCTGTCCAAATCCACTAGGCAGCGCCTTTTCATCGTAGGCCTGCTATTCAAGCCCATGTCGGACAAAACAATGTCTCGGAACCGTGTTCATTGCAGAAAGCACTTTTTCGTCTTTCACACCCATTTCTCGCAGGCGTGTGATCATTTTTTCCGCTTTGTTTTTGTAAATCATAATTTTTTATAAATCTCTCTTAAAATCAACCGGATAAATTTCACTGTATCATTAAAATGATGGATATGAGAATTTCCGCCGGTATAAATTGTTGGGATATTAACAAATTCGATATTATAATTTTGTTGAGCTGCCTTAATGAGAAATTCACTCTCCAGCTGAAATCCGTCTTCCGAAAATTCCAGATTTTCCAGAACATTTTTGTGGATCAGTCTATAGCCGCACTGGCTGTCTTTAATCTGTTGGCCGGTGAGAAATGATAATATGAATGATGTTATACGATTTGAGATAATACGCGCGGCAGGCATTTTTGACGGAATTTTTTCCCGGTTTCCAATGATAATCTTCGAATTCAGTTTACGGGCGTGATCGAGAAATTCCGGGACTGAATGTACAGGATGTTGAAGATCCGCATCCAGACAAATAAGCAGATCGGATTGTCCTGATTCCTTGAAAGCCTTGTACCCTTCTCTCAGCGCAAATCCTTTTCCGTGATTTGTGTCCAGGCTGATTACTTTAGCCCCTGAACTTAGCGCGATTTGTCCCGTCCGGTCAGTTGAACCGTCATTTACAACAAAGATGGTTTCAGGTTTTTTATCAAGCTGATTAATTTGCTCAAATAGTATTGGGAGTGTATTTTGAGCGTTATACGCGGGGATGAGCATGTCATATTTATACATAGACGTCTGGATTTGCTTTAACTCCCGGAATTGAATAAAAAAATGGGGATTGTGTAATTCCAATCCCCGTTACTAGTCGGAGCGACTGGATTCGAACCAGCGACCCCTTGAACCCCATTCAAGTGCGCTACCAGACTGCGCTACGCTCCGAACGGCATGAATTTAAATAAGATTAGATTCAAATGCAACCCGTTAAGATCTGAATCATTCTAATAATTTTAATATTTCCTTTAATTCACTGATTGTCTTTGCGATTATTTTCTTTTCTGGTTGTGGATCAGACCCGGCTGCCGCTTTCGGCTTTTTATGTGTCAGATCAATAGTATCAATATGTTTCTGGGCTTCCTTGGTATTATTCATCTTAAAATCCGTTTTATTCTGATTTAACTGGTGGTTGGCGCCTTTAATTGTAAATGCCTTTTCATAGAGCAAGTCTTTAATTTTAAAGATAATATCAATATCATGCTTTAAATATTGCCGGTTTCCACCGGAAGACTTTTTGGGTTTTAGCACATCAAAAACAGTTTCCCAATATCGTAAAGCCGATTGCGGGATTCCTGTCATCTCAGAAACCTGCCCTATTGAATAATAAACATCTTCATATTGCATACTAAAAATCCATTATCAATTATTTATATGAACACTTTAAATATTTTAAATAATTACTTTAAATGCAAGGAAAACTTAAATTTTAACTGTCTTTTTTAAATGATATATAACTTGATTTTTTCCTTCATTTAAAGTAGTTTTATCTCGTTATTTTACCGTCATTTAAAGGCATGGTGCATTAATATTAGATACGTCTTAATCAATCTGGAGACTCAGTATGGATAAAAAGGAATTTAAGCCTTTTGTATCAGCAGATATCGACATGAAAGAATTTTCATTCAAAGCAATATTTCTTGGTGTCTTGATGGCTGTGGTTTTGGGTGCTGCTAATGCTTATTTGGGAATGAAAGCAGGCCTGACAGTTGCCGCGACTTTTCCGGCCGCCGTTGTCGCCATGGCTGCTCTCCGATCATTCGGAGGGACAATTCTTGAAGAAAATATCGCCAGAACAACCGCTTCCGTGGGTGAAGCTTTGGTTGCAGGCGCCATTTTTACAATCCCCGCTTTTGTAATAAGCGGAGTATGGGACGAGCTTCATTATTGGGAAAGTACATTTATAATGTTAATAGGCGGCGTGCTCGGTGTCCTTTTCGTTGTTCTTTTAAGACGGAGCATGGTTGAGGAAGCCGATCTGCCATTTCCTGAGAGTGTGGCTGCATCGGAGATTGTAAAAGCGGGTCAGGGAGGTCAAACGGGAGCGAGCTATGTTTTTATCAGCATGGGACTTGCCGCTCTTTGGGAATTGATAAAGAATTCAAATGGTATTCAGTTAGTAGTTGACTCTACGCGGGATTACTTTACTCTGGCAAAGTCAAAAATTGTAATGCTTGGAACAGATTTTAATTATGGGGGCGGATTTTTACTGGAAACCCCGGCAGCTTCACCCGCCTTAACAGGTGTCGGCTTTATTGTCGGTCTCAGGGTGTCAGCGGTATTGTTTTCGGGAGCCGTAATGGGTTGGCTTGTGCTGGTTCCTCTTGGTATCTTTCTTAATCCTGCTCTTGCAAATCTTGTAAATGATACCCATACCTGGATGGATGTCGCTGATGAGGTATGGTTTCGCCAAATACGCCCTTTTGCCGTTGGGACTATGATTGTAGCGGCATTTTATACACTTTATAATCTCAAGGACTCGCTGTTCAACGGAATCTCGAAGGCTGTTCGTGATTTGAGAGAAAAGCGTGATCGTGAAAGCGAAGTTAATCGTCTCGAAATTGATATTGATTTTAAAAAAGTCATTATAGCAATAGCCGTGCTCGCAATTCCTCTATTCTTTCTTTATAATTACTTTGCTCAGTCCATCGGCGGAGCATTATTGCTGACCGTTGTCATGATTATTCTCGGTTTTCTATTCGCAGCCGTGGCCGGTTACCTGGTGGGTTTGGTTGGAAGTTCAAATAATCCTATAAGCGGGCTCACGTTGAGCGCTCTGCTTATTGCAGCCATTCTGCTTGTCATTATCGGTGTAACAGGTGATCACGGTGTCATGGCGGTACTCGGTGTGGCAGGTGTTGTTTGTACATCTGCAGGGATTGCAGGTGATATGACACAGGATTTAAAAGTAGGACATATATTGGGTGGTACTCCATGGCGAATGGAAGCCGGTGAAATAATCGGTGTCATCATCGCGGCCATAGTTCTTGTGTTTCCGATGATCGCGATGGATCAGGTGTATCATATCGGAAGCGCTGAGTTGCCGGCTCCACAGGCGGGTCTGATGGCTTTAATGGCAAAGGGCATTGTCGGCGGTGAGATGGCATGGCCGCTAGTTATCGCAGGAATGTTGTTCGCCGTGGGTCTGATCATCATAAAATCGCCTTCTCCGATGCTTATCGCTGTAGGAATGTATCTGCCTTTTAACTCCACTTCGGCCATTTTTGTCGGCGGTATAATCCGCTGGATTCTTGATACCATATTAAAAAAACGCAATGCTACGCCAGAGCAGCGTACAAAAGCTGAAAACAACGGTGTGCTTCTTTCATCCGGCCTAATTGCGGGCGAAGCGTTAATGGCGGTTATTCTGGCATTTATCGTTCTTGGATCTAATCTTGCCGAAAGTACATTCAGTTTGAAGAATTTTGCGGTCAATACCCTGGGCGTATCGTCACCCAGCGCTATCGGAGGTCTCATTGTTTTTCTTGGGCTTGGATATCTCCTGATAAAGATTCCTCTCGATAAATCAAAAAATTAAATATTGTAAACTGTAAATATCAACAATGACAGGTTTTGACGGCCTGTCATTGTATTTTTCAGGATTGTAATTGTATGAAACCTCAGAATATGAATGATTTACTTCAGTGCAGACCGGTACCGCTTATGGAATGGTATATGGATGAAGAGTCCGGCAGAGTTATTATTAAAAGGCCGAGATTTCTTTCCCCCACCGCCAGAAAAATAATCGGACCCTTTATGAAATCTTCACATTTTTTAGTAAAACTGGACGAACTTGGCTCGGTTGTCTGGAAAAACTGCGACGGCAGCAATAGCGTACAGAATATTGGTGAGAGATTATTAGATAACTTTGGGACCGATTTGGATTCTGTCTGGGAGCGGGTGTCAAAATTTATTCTTCAGCTTAAGCGGGAAAAATTTATCGACCTGGAATTTGATTAATAGGATGATTCATTTATAAATAAAAACCGGCCTTTCTTATCATGCGGTACAAAGCCGATTTCCCTGCCTTCAAACAGGTATTTTCCGGCAAGTTCTTTTTGAAATGATTGAACCTGATCTTCCGGAATTGCTATCAAAAGTCCCCCGCTTGTTTGTGGATCAAACAGAATATTATAGCTGTCATCATCCGGCGGCCGTTCGGAGCTTAAAAAATTCTGATTAAATCTGCGATTTTTGTGAAACCCTCCCGGGAGAAATAAGGGATTGTAAATATAATCATCAGTATGGCTGAATTTAGGGAGTCTGTTCAGCATTATTTCCGCGCTGCAATCACTTCCCTTTATCATCTCGATTAAGTGACCAGCCAGTCCGTATCCCGTAATATCTGTACAGGCATGCACATCGTACTTACCGGAAGTTAAAATTTCCACAGGAATATTATTAAGCGTAAGCATGCTCTCTATGATTTCATCGATATCCGGTTTTTTCGCTTTGTCAGCCTTCAATGCGGTCGAAATACATCCTGTTCCAAGCGGTTTTGTCAGAATAAGTCGATCTCCCGGCTGCAGTGTGTTATTACGCCATATTTTTTCAGGATGAACGGTTCCCGTCACAGCCAGTCCGTATTTAAGTTCTTTATCCTTAACGGAATGTCCGCCCGCGATGACGCAATTTGCTTCACTGGCCTTATCCGCTCCTCCAATTAATATTTCCTTCAAAATTTCGGGAGGTAAAACATCTTCGGGAAAACCGATGATATTCAACGCGAGAATCGGTTTGCCGCCCATGGCATAAATATCACTTAAGGCGTTTGTCGCTGCTATTTGACCGTAAAGATACGGATCATCCACTATCGGCGTAAAAAAGTCGACAGTGTTTATGATCGCAAGATCATCAGTTAACTTGTAAACACTTCCATCATCGGCTGAATTATTACCTACCAGTAAATCAGGGTGGCCATTCTGAGGTAATTCTCCAAGAATCCTGTCCAGAACCTCCGGATCAAGTTTGCTTGCTCAGCCCGCGCAGGATACGAGTGAAGTCAGTTTTATCTTTTTCATTATCTCATTCTTTTTCTTTTGATTAAATATTCCGTCAATGCCTTATTAAAAAGAGTATTTGTGTTTAACAGCTGATAATCAATCTTGTTATTACTAAATTCCTGTCTAAAATAATCCAGATATTTACTAAAATTTTCTTTGTAAGATTCCCGGATATACCAGGGTTGCGTTTTTATGCGTTCTCCGCTTTCCATGTCCTCAAATAATACATCACCGCTAAAGGAAAAACTCTGTTCCTGCTCATCAAGTATATGAAACACAAGCACTTCGTGCTGATTATACCGGAAATGTTTCAGACCTTCTACAATTTTAACGGGATCATCCAGCAAATCTGAAATCAGGATGACAAGACCACGGCGGTTGAATCTCTCGGCAATCTGATGGAGAACCGAACCGATGTTGGTATCTTTGCCGGGGGCAGCTGATTCCATCGACTTAAGCAGCGTGTTAAGATATGAGAAAACGGATCTTGGAGGCAGTAGCTTGCGAATTTTTTCATCAAAAAGGACAAGGCCGGTGGCATCCCGCTGTTTCATCATCAGATAAGCGAGAGACGCGGACAGATAAGTGGCATATTCCGATTTTTTTATACCGGCGCTTCCATAATTCATTGAATTGGAAATATCCAGTACAATATAACATCTAAGATTAGTTTCTTCTTCGTATTGTTTTATATAAAAACGATCTGTTCGTCCGTAAACCTTCCAGTCGACAAATCGTAGACTGTCTCCGGACATGTAAGGCCGGTGTTGCGAAAATTCAACACTAAAACCGTGAAAAGGGCTTTTGTGTAACCCTGTTAGATATCCTTCAACAACAAGCCGGGCAACCAATTCAAGATTGCTTATTGTTGACAAGACTTTAGGATCGAGAAATTTATTGAAAGAATTATCCTGCATTTAAATCCGGTAAGTTTTTCTGATTAGTTTAAAGAAGTATGATATTATAAGCAATAATATTAGCTTATTTATTGTAAAACAGCAGGATCAGGTTCAAATTTATCACAGCAATGATTTAACGCCACTTCCATCTGGTGAATTTTACAACGATAATAGAATTCATCTTCTGATGCATAACTTTGATTGACGCGAATAAATGCTTGACGGAACTTACAGTTATTGCAGTTTTTAGGAACGACGGCCGTATTCGTTTTTAGTCCCCTTTTTTGCAAAACTCCCATGGATCTTAATAACTGGTTCAACTGAGTAATAATGCGCCTCATCCGCAATAACGCGATCACCTGAATCACAAAGAGTACCGCGACTATTACAACCAGATAAAATAAAGTATTCATATTACTTCACAAATTAACTTTCTTAGGTATTTTACCGAGCTAAAACCAAAATGTTTCCATTAAAATGAATTCTGATGATAATTGTTAAACCAATCAATCAGGTTATTTATGGATTGCCTGGTGTGTTCAGGAATTTCATATTCAAATATAACCGATCTCAGCTGGATTCTATTTCGGATAATATATTCAAATATTTCTGGCCAGGGAATAACGCCTTCGAATAATGGTGTCCAGTTTGAGCGGTGAGCATTAAATTGGTTGTGGTCAATGATATGTAGAATTACCGGGATATTATTTGTTGAACAATATTTTAAGACATCAATAATTTCAGCCGTTATAGTTTCTATGGATAAATGTGAATAAAAATAATGATAATATCTGGATGGATCAATCACGGCATGAACATCAACATTATGATTTGCCGCTTCCTCAATTCTATTAATGAGTGTGCTGATTTCTAAGGGATTATCGTTTTCTACTCCGAGGGAGCCCTCATTATCGCTAATAATTTGCATGAGTCCGATGTTTATGAAACGTTCATGCTGGACAAACAAGCAATTTTTCATGTCAGGATGAATATAACGCAGACATTTGTTGTCGGGAGGAAGATGAAAGTAAACTTCCTTAAAATATTCAATATCCGGAAGAACTTCACGATATGCTTTACTGATATTCTTAAAATCGGGCAGGTACAACTGAACGGTATTAAATTTCAGCTCGCGCGCGTAACTGATGGTTTTAGACCAACTATAGGAATGGTCCCTGGCGATTGATGAAGCGATCCCCGCCAGAAATTTTATACCGTTATTCGGGAAGTGTAATTCCATTTTGCATTGCAGCCGCAATTGTTGTGTTACTCATCAGCATCGAAATTGTCATCGGACCCACTCCGCCGGGGACCGGCGTGATGTAGGATGCTTTTTTAGAGACTTCTTCTAATGCCACGTCACCTGTCAGTCGGTATCCCCTGTCATTATCCGCGTCAACACGGTTCATACCAACATCGATGACAATGACTCCGTCTTTAACCATGTCCGCTTTAACAAATTCCGGGTAACCCATAGCAGCGATCAATATGTCGGCAGTATGTGTGTACTGCTCGATACCAACAGTTCGGCTGTGCACAATTGTTACGGTTGCATTCCCCTTCTTATTTTTTTGCATCATTAAATTCGCCATCGGCTTACCAACAATATTGCTTCGACCGATCACAACAACGTGCTTTCCTTCGGATTGAATGTTGTAATATTGAAGAATTTCAATGATTCCGGCAGGAGTGCAAGGCAACACATATGGTGTTCCGGCAACCATTAAACCCACATTTCTGGGATGGAAACAATCAACATCCTTGTCAGGGCTGATCCGCAGAATCACCTTCTCTTCACTGATATGATCAGGGAGGGGCATCTGAACCAGTATTCCGTTATAAACATTGTTCTTGTTTAGTTCATCAATCAGGGACAGAAGCTCTGATTCGGATGTATTTTTTTTCATAAAAATGGTTTCGGACTGCATTCCCAATTGCTGGGAGGCTTTTCCCTTGCGTTTCACATAAACTTGAGAAGCCGGATCATCCCCGACAATTACGACTGCCAGGCCCGGGGTTACCCCATGGGATTTAAGATATGAAATTTGTTTATGTACACGCTCTGTGACATGTTGAGCGACTAATTTCCCGTCAAGAATTTTTCCCTTTTCCATAATCTGCCTTTGAAAAGTTAAGTCTCTGAATTTGGGTTGATTTTCCTGAATTCTGATCAATTTTTACAACAATGCCATTAAAACGCACATTATTTTTCGCGATCTGATAATAATGCGGTGTTTGAGTCAAAAATCGTTTGATTGCTATATCGGTTCTCATGCCAATCACACTGTCAAATGGACCTGTCATCCCCGCATCAGTGATAAAGGCTGTACCCTGCGGTAATAGCCTTTCATCTGCTGTCTGAACATGTGTGTGAGTCCCCAGAACCGCGGAAACTTTTCCGTCCAGATACCATCCGAGCGCCTGCTTTTCAGCTGTCGCTTCTCCGTGAAAGTCCACTACTATCACCATGGCTTCTTTTCGGATATGAGATAATATTTCGTCTGCTTTTCGGAATGGGCAGTCAATAGGATTCATAAAGCTCCTACCCTGCAAACTTACCACAGCTACGGGTATTCCTTGTTCAGATTGCCAAATCCCATATCCAAGTCCCGCATTTTCCACAGGATAATTGGCCGGACGAAGTATTCTGAGCTTTTGATCGGTCAGAATTTTTTCGCTCTCTTTTTGCCATACATGATTTCCGGTGGTGATAGCGTCAACTCCAATTTGCCGCAGTTTTTTTGCCGAAGTTGCGGTTAGCCCCTTTCCCTGGTGTATATTTTCGCCATTTACAATACAAAAATCAATCTTGAAATCATGTTTGATTCTTGGAATCAGGTCCAGAGCTAATTGTAATCCGTCTTCCCCGACAATGTCACCCGCAAATAAAATATTCATCATCAGGCAAAATCCACTGACCGAAATTCACGAATCACGACAACTTTTATCTGACCGGGATAATCAATTTCAGTTTGTATTTTTTTTGCAATGTCATTCGCCAGCTGAAAACTTACGGCATCATCTACTTTTTCATGATCGATGATAACCCGGACTTCTTTGCCGGCCTGAATGGCATATGCGGAATTAACACCTTCAAAGGATTCCGCGATTCCTTCTACGGAACGCATTCTTTGTATAAAGTTTTCAACCACTTCTCTTCTTGCACCCGGTCTGGAGCTGCTGATTTCGTTAGCAACCTGGACGATAACAGAAATGGGAGAAATAGCTTCGGCGTCACCATGATGCGCCAGGATGGCGTTCAAAACAATCGGATGCTCACCGTATTTTTTAACAAATTCGTAACCGAGTTTACTGTGATTACCATCGGTATGTCTTTCGACAACTCGACCTATATCATGCAATATCCCTGCCCTTTTCGCTAAAACTTCATCAAGACCCAGTTCTGCGGCAATGATTCCCGCGATGATGGCAACCTCTTTACTGTGTTGTAAGACATTCTGACCATAGCTTGTTCTAAATCTCAATTTACCCAGCATATTTACCAGATCAGGATGTAAACCATGAATACCTGTTTCAAGCAACGCCTGTTCACCCAATTCATTAAAATATTCGTGCATTTCCTGCTTTATCTTTTCATAGGATTCTTCAATTCTTCCGGGATGAATACGTCCGTCCGTTACCAGTTTTTCCATCGTAATACGGGCAAGTTCTCTCCTGTACGGATCAAATCCGCTGAGGATTACTGCTTCAGGTGTATCGTCAACAATAACATCCACGCCGGTTACGGTTTCAAAAGCGCGAATATTTCGGCCTTCCCTGCCAATTATACGCCCTTTCATGTCATCACTGGGAAGAGTCACAATGGAGACGGTTGATTCGACCGCATGATCTGCCGCCATTTGCTGAATCGATGAAATGATGATATTTTTTGCTTTGGACTCCGCTTCTCTTGTGGCTTCTTCGATGATCTTATACACTTTTCCGGAAGCTTCTTTTTTGGCGTTTTCGATCAAATTATCTAACAGGATTTTCCTGGCTTCTTCCCTTGTTAATCCGGAAATGGATTCCAGTTTTTTATTGGCTTCATCCCACATCTGATCAAGTTTCTGCTGTCGATTCCTGATCTGATTTTCTTTATTTTTGAGATCCCGCTGTTGCACGAAAATTTCCCTGTCCTTTTTGGAAATCAGGTCTGCTTTGCGATCCAGGTTATTCTCTTTGTTTGCCAATTCCGATTCGATTTTATTTAAGGAATTTCGCTTTGATTTAAACTCATCTTCCAGTTTTTGTTTTAGAAGATAAAGTTCTTCCTGAGCCTCAAGGATTTTTTCTTTCTTATTGTTTTCCGCTTCTGCTTTTGCGTCAAGAAGTACTGTTTCAGCCGTTTGACGCGCTGCAGAAAGGCTTTTTTTGCCCAGTATGGTATTCGCGAACCAGCCGATGAAAAAAAACAATATGCTAACGAAAACGGCCAGTACAATCACAATTGTGCTCATTGATCCTCCTCAGAATCCCGATTAACGGGGAGGTGTGCTTGCTGTCTTAATTTTATGATAATAAAAAAACCCTGTACTTAAACATGATCTAAAGATAAAGAACCTTTTTCGACATGATGGGCACCTCCTGAACGGTTTACGCTTCCTCTCGAAGGAGGCCTGCATTTGACGCTCAGAGTTAGTTCCCTGAGTATAATGGTGTTGGTCCTTTACTTAGACCCATGTATAAGATACAGGGTTTCGTAAAAGTAAATAATAACCTTACTCGTCAACGAGCTCAGTTAAGGAACGATTCATTTTTCTTGCCTCTTCATTCAGCTGATCAAGTAATTTTTCGCGGTATAGCCGCTCCTGAAAAAGTTCATCCGCTAAATTTAAAGCCGCAAGAATTGCAACTTTTATTGGTGATTTCAATGTCTGCGAGCGATCCGTTTCGCGCATTTTTTCATCAACATATTGTGCAATTTTATAAACATAATTTTCATCGTTATCAGAAACGAGAGTATATTCGGATCCGAAAATGTTTACTCGAATTTGGCCGGGAGCCATTCTGATTGTTCCTTTTACTAAGAATCAACACCACTTTTACTATAAGAGTATAACTCTAACTGAGTAACAAGTTTATTTAATCGAGTTTTTATCTCTCTGTTCTTTTCCTTTAAGCTGTCATTCTCTTTTTTAAGATTCTTTATGATTTCCGTCTCATCACCGGATGACGGTAGCTGCTCGATCGCCTGTATTTTTTTTTTAATTTCCTTGTTCTCTTTTTCAAGCAGAGCGTTTTTTTGACGTAACTGCCTTATTTTAATACTAACGTCTTCTACGAGCTCCTGGAGCCTGTCAAACTGATCCAGTTTCATAAAATTACTTTCGCAATTTCGCGTTAAATTTTAGCTCTGATTCACTGATAATTTTACGGAAAATCTTATCTACTTCATTATCGCTTAAAGTACGTTTGGGAGACTGAAATCGCATCCTAATTGCCAGACTCTTCTGAGCTTCCGGGAGTTTATCCCCTCGATATACGTCAAACACTTCCACATGATTCAATAATGGTCTGCCCGTTTCGCTCACAAATTTTATCACATCAGCCGAACCTATTTCTTCACCCATAACCAGCGCCATGTCAACTTCAATATACGGAAATTTAGGTACAGGAGCATATTTTTTGGAAGTTTTCAAATTCCCTACTATCAAATCAACATCAAATTCAAATGCATAAACAGGATTATTTATTCCAAAAGATTTAATGATTTGATCGTCAACCCTTCCGCAATATCCAAATATCTGTTCTTTAAACAAAAATGCTATTGTTTCCTGACCGAGCATGTACGCATATTTATCATATAAAATAATATGAAAGTTGTCAAGAAATATTTTCGCCAGAAACGACTCCGCAATTCCTTTAATATCGTAAAAATCCACCAATTCCTTTGAAGAATTCCAGGTTTGCGGAAAGCGTTTTCCACTGATTACGCCGGCGATTGTTTTGGGTTGATCAGGTAACCGGTCTTTTTTATAATTCCGGAATACCCTGCCTATCTCAAATAACCGGATATCAGAGATATTTCTATTTTGATTATAAGCAACGGCTTTCAATAAGCCCGGTAACAATGCCGGACGCATAGTTGTCATATCATCACTAATAGGATTGAGAATAGTGACATTCTCTCCCTGACTGAATGGTTGAACCTCATCAGAGGGCAGCATACTATTGCTAAAGGATTCATTTAAGCCCAATTCGATCAAATTGGCTCTCATCTGGGATATAAGGTTTTCAGAAGTAAATTCGTCTGTCTCGTATGGTATTTCTGTTGTGATATTCACGGGTAAATTTTCATAACTAACCAGTCTTGCCACTTCTTCGATCAGATCCACTTCCCTCTGCAAATCAACACGGAAAGTAGGAATAACAGCTTTGTTTTGGCTGTAAACAATTCCGAGGCTTTCTAGCTTTTCAATGATAACCGCATTTTCCAGATTTGATCCAAGCAGTCTATTGACTCTTTCCGGGCGGAAATGCACTTCCTGTTTTTCAACCGGTTCAGGATACACATCCACAATACCCCGCGCAATGTCTCCGCCGGCTATATCAGATATTAGAGCCGCCGCGCGGTTTAATGCCTGCAAAACGCCATTGGGATCGGCTCCTCTTTCAAAACGCTGAGATGCTTCCGTTCCCAGTCCAAGTTTTTTACTTGATGCTGAAATTCGTACGGGATTGAAATAGGCGCTCTCGAGCAAAATATTTACAGTACTATCGGATACTTCAGAATTTAAACCTCCCATAATTCCGCCGATTGCCACCGCTTTGGTCTGATCACAAATCAATACGGTTTTTTCCGGGAGTTCGCGCTCTTTTTCATCAAGAGTCACGAATTTTTCTCGGGGTTTACTGAACCGTACATTTATTTCGGATCCCTTAATATTGTCAAGATCGAACGCATGAAGCGGATGCCCCAATTCCATTAAGACATAATTTGTAATATCGACTACGTTATTGATAGACCGAACACCGACAGCCTGCAATTTTTCTTTAATCCAATCCGGGCTTTCATCAATTTTTACATTTTTTATGACCCTGGCGGCATATCTTGGACAGCCGTCAGTAGACTGAATATTGATGGAGACAAGATTCGCTGTCTTTAATGCGGAATTTTCATTCAGATTTATTTCAGGCAGTCGAAGTTTATTACCGGTGACAGCAGAAATCTCGCGGGCAATACCAACTATACTCATACAATCCGGTCTATTGGGAGTAATAAACAGATCCAGGATGTGATCCTGTTTTTTAGCGAGTACCGAGTAGAAATCCTCACCAGTTGTAAACGAATCATCAAGCGGCCAGATACCTTCGGATGCGGCTTCAAGCCCAAGTTCCTGTTTTGAGCAAATCATTCCGAAAGAGACCACACCGCGAATTTTTGCCTTCCTGATTTTCATCCCGTTGGGCAGCATTGCGTCAACTTTGGCGAATGGAATCAACTGTCCTTCGGCAACATTCGGCGCTCCGCAGATGACCTGAAAATCCTCTTCCCCGTCAGAAACAGTACAAACAGAAAGTTTGTCTGCATCCGGGTGTTTGTTAACTGATTTTACATGTCCGATCACAACACCGGAAAATTCAGGAATCAGTGTATAAATCTCTTCCACTTCGATACCGAGATTTGTCAGTTTATCAGCCAGTTCAGAAGGCGAATAATCAAAATCAATGTATTTTTTTAGCCAATCGTAAGAAAGTTTCATTTTTTATATACCGTTAAAATTGTCTTAAGAATCTTAAATCATTTTCAAAAAACAGGCGGATATCATCAATGCCAAATTTCAGCATGGCAATCCTGTCAATTCCCATTCCGAAAGCGTACCCTGTATATTTTTCAGAATCGTATCCAACCGATTCAAATACTTTGGGATCCACCATACCTGAGCCTGAGATCTCCA
>JBFXGD010000050.1:0-21763 GCA_050178385.1 Calditrichaceae bacterium | reverse complement strand
TTTAATCATAGACTATACATCCTATTTAAACATTTATATTGTTATCTTTCTAAATTTCATCGAAGAAATCTTTTCATTGAAACATTTTTTCGTACCGTCGAATATTTTCCGATGTTAAGGTGGTTTTAAACTGTATTTCGTTAGAAATGAACATGTTCATAAATTTTATTCTCAGTGAAGTTACACAGCGTTTTTTTATGCTTTAACTAATTTTTATTTATGTATTTGAACAAATTCTTCAGAAGAAACAGTAGTTTAAGTATCTAAAAACATGATTTCGACTATTCAATTTTTATGATGCATTTTCCGTGCCAAAAATATTTAACAAGGCTTATTTTCTTTATAAACAATAAATTATGCTCTAAAACGGAAATATAGTCCATTCATTCCAATGTGAACGATCGTTCTCATTTTGTGACCGATACATCACATTTTGTGAACTATCGGTCACATTCTGTTCTTATTTCCGAAAACTTACTTTGCCAGCAGCATCTTTTTAATAAATCTTTTTTCATCGGATGGTAGTGACCGGGTTAAACGGGTTGGGATAGTTCCCCTGAAGCGAAAATTCCGCCGGTACGGCACTGATGATCATTTCATCGTTTTGCTGTATAGAAAATATTTTTCCCATAATTTTACCCCGTGATAATATTAATTGAATTTAACAATTGCAGTAATGCCATAAGTTCTCGATTGTTACTAAAATATTGTAATGATAAATTTTATTTATTGAACGATAAAGGCGCCGCAAATGGCTGTTTTTACGATTCAGAGCTAAGCAATTGATTCTATCCAAACTCAGTATCCACTACGATATGTCATCCTGACAAGAATTATATTCCATGAGACACGAAGAATAACGTACTTAATATACATTCCGAAAAAATTTAGTGCAATATAGTGAAATCATTAACTTATACTACCTTCTATTTAAATCCTTAGCGCCGCCGGCAGCACAGCTGAATATTTATGCTTCACTGATCTCAGATCGCCAAAACATCGCTCCGTTCACTAATACGGTTTCTGATAAAATAATAAATGCCATGATCTGTTTTGTACCATTAAGCACAAATGCTCATCAAATATTAAAAATGACCAGTACGGAAATGGAGTTAATTATGAAACGCGGAAAGAAACTGGACTCTTTTAAATTTTTAGTGCTGACCCTAACGGTGATAGCCATTGCCTTTCTATTTCAGATTTTTGTCGGCTATATCATTCAATAACGTAAAAACCTAACATTATAAGTCCTTAACACCCTGCCATCCGGAATGCCGGATTATTGTACATAAAAAATGACACTTCCGGGCAATGCTCCCCAACTCTTAACTCTTACACTCTTAACGCTCTTTACTTCTTACTTCTTTTCCCAAGAAAGCAGAAGATCCCTCCTGGATGACCTGTGCGGGGGACTGCCATTTAAAGGCAACTATCCGCAATTTGTCATTCCGTAGGAATCTTCTGGTTTGTCCGCAATTCTATTCTGACTCTGAAATCTTTTTTCTTAGACTTCTTACTTCCCACTCCTTCGTCTGAACTCTGATTCGCCTGATTAAATGATGACTCTGAACTCCCATTTCTTAATCATCCGAATCATTTAATCATTTTAATCCCGGTGAAATTGTTCGACCCCGACGGGGTCGCGGGATGGGATGTTGCGGGATCCGTTTTTCTATAAAAATTTCATCCCTTCGGGATTGGGATTGCCGACGAATTTCTTTTTCACTGTTGACAGCATTCGGTCAGTCCCTACCCTTAACCCTTTTCTCTTAATGCTCTTAAATTCTTACTTCCAACTTCCTACTTCTTACTTTCTTTGGACAGCCTTGATCTTTTGGTTCTTTTCCATCAAGGGAAAATAACATCATACTTCGGGAACAGAATATTCGCCCCGAAGAATCTTTTTTTCTAAATCCTTCCAAGGTAGCCAAAGATCCTTCCAGGATGACCTATGGGGGTCAGCGGAATTTATTGTTTTAATCATACTCATCATTTAATCATTTTCATCACAGTTCAGACCACTTCTTATCTTTTATCTTTTTTCTTTTTTCTTAAAATTCCTACTTCTCACTTCCTACTTTTCTTCTCCCAAGCAAGCAGAAGATCCCTCCAGGATGACCAGCCTGGAAATCTTAACTCTTTTTTCTTTTTTCTTTTATCTTTTATCTTAACCTTCCTACTTCCTCTTTCCTCCTTGACAAAATCCCTTTATTCTGATATGTTTTTCCATGACTAAATCAATTTTTGAAAAATCCGGGTTTCATCCGGTCGTTACATCCTGGTTTAATGATACCTTTTCCAAACCCAGTCCACCCCAGATCAAAGGGTGGCCGGTCATCGCGTCAGGAAAACATACACTTATCTTCGCGCCCACGGGATCCGGTAAAACTCTTGCCGCTTTTCTCTGGTGCATCGATCATCTGTTTCGTCTGTCTCTCCAGTCCGACCCTGAAATTTTTTCATCCAATCCCGGTGGCGTGCATACGCTTTATATTTCTCCGTTAAAAGCGCTGAATAATGATATCGAACGGAATCTTCAGGCGCCTCTTCAAGGTATCGCGAAATATGCGGCCAAAGCGGGAATAACGGCGCCAAAAATCCGCGCCGCGGTACGCACCGGAGATACACCTGCCAATGTGCGTCAGTCCATGCTTAAACGGCCGCCGCATATTCTGATCACCACGCCTGAATCACTGTATCTTCTGCTTACCAGTGACCGCGGGAGAATGCTCTTTAGAAGATTGAAGTACATAATCGTCGATGAAATTCACAATCTGAGCGGCAGCAAACGTGGTGTACACCTCAGCCTTTCACTTGAGCGGCTGAACGCCCTTTGTGAGACCAGCCCGATACGGATCGGTCTTTCGGCGACCCAAAAACCGCTCGAACGGATTGCCGCATTTCTCGGCGGAAGAGAATCGGCTCTCCTGAAAAATCATCCCGAACCAAGACCGGTAGAGATCATAGATTGCGGCTTGAGAAAGGACATGGATATCAGGGTTTTATCTCCTGTCGAATCATTTGGAGATTTGCCGGATGCTACCGTATGGCATGATGTTTATAATACTTTGTATGATTTGATCCGCCGTCACAGAACCACCTTGATTTTCGCCAATATGAGAGCGCAGACGGAAAAAATCGCCCGGCAGTTGAACGACCGCTACCGGAACGAGACCGGCAATCCCGACGCGGTGATCGCTCTTGCGCATCATGGCAGTATCTCCAGGGAAGAGCGCTATAAAATTGAAAGCGATTTAAAAGCCGGCCAGATCCCCGCGGTCATCGCGACCGCTTCGCTTGAACTGGGAATCGATATTGGTAGTATCGATCTTGTAATTCAGCTTGAAGCTCCAAAAAGCGTTTCCACGGCTTTACAGCGAGTTGGCAGGAGCGGACATCTGCTTCACGCCACGAGTAAAGGCCGGATCATTCCATTGTACCCCTCAGATATTGATGACGCCGTAGCGATGGCATATAACACTGCCGCCGGGGCCATCGAAGAGACCGTCATTCCTGAAAACGCGCTGGACGTTCTGGCACAACAAATCACCGCCGAAGTTTCCATGCGGGAATGGCCGCGCCACGAACTATACCGGCAGATGACAAGCAGTTACTGTTATCGCCATCTGACAGAGAACGCGTTTAACCGGGTGCTTGACATGCTCTCCGGTCAGTATGCCGATTCCCCGCTTCGGGCGCTTCAACAACGCCTGAACTGGGACAAGGTTAATGACAATCTTATCGCGCGCCGCGGCAGCCGTCTCACCGCGGTGATGAACGGCGGAACCATCCCGGACCGTGGATATTATGGCGTTTATCTCGATGGTGAAAATGTCAAGCTGGGTGAAATGGAAGAAGAATTTGTATTTGAATCACGCGTCGGTGATATTTTCTTCCTCGGCAACAATGAATGGCAAATCAATGAAATCCGGCAGGATCGCATGATCGTCTCCCCCCGTTCGGATATCAAACCAAGAGCACCGTTCTGGAAAGGGGATATTCTTTACCGGGGCTATTCCACAAGCCTGCAGATTGCGGCCTTCCGCAGTGAACTCACAGAAAAAATCGAACATCATACGGCTGAGACTTGGCTTGAAAATGAGTGCCATGCCGATCCCTTCACCACAAAAAATCTGCTCCAATATTATCAGAAACAAAAAGAGCATAGCGCGGTTATTGCGACTGATAAAACCTTTGTGCTGGAATGGTTCGCGGACGCCAGCGGCGAGCCTTTGATGATGCTGCACGCGCCGCTTGGAGCGAGAGTGAACGGCGCGTGGGCTATCGCTCTTTCTACCGCGATTGAAAGAACGGCAAATCTCCAGGCGCAATACACATATGATGACGATAATATTTTAATCCGTCTGCTCGATACGGAAGAAGCCCCGGACTTCGAAGCATTATTCCGGCTGACCGCGGAGGATATTGAAGAGCTGTTAGTCTCGTCGCTTATCGATACGCATATTTTTTCTATCCGCTTTCGTTATAACGCGGCGCGCGCGCTGCTGTTGCCCCGAAGCCGGCCCGGAACAAGAATCCCACTCTGGCTCCAGCGTCTTCGGGCATCCGATCTGCTCCAAACAGTCAGAAAATATCCTGATTTTCCGATTATCGCGGAAACATACAGAGATTGCCTGAACGATGTATTTGACCTGGACTCCCTCAAACAGGTGATCGGACAAATCCGGGACGGAAGCATACGGATTCGCTATGTCAATACACCCTATCCTTCTCCGATGGCATCGGGAATCCTTTTTAAATTTCTCTCAGATAATATATACGAATCCGACCGCAGCCGTCAGGCTGGAAAACCGGACGCTTCTGCCGGGGAGTTATTAAATGAGATACTCAACAACGAAAAAATACCTTCCGTTGTATCACGAACAATAGTTGAACAAGCTGAACGCCGCTGGCAGCACCTTGACCTCGCGTTTCAGGCCCATGACAGAGAGGCGCTCTATTCTATCATCGAAAAACTTGGACCCGTCAGCAGTGAAGAACTGGCAAAACGGGCCGCGGATGGTTTTCAGGACTGGATTGACGATTTGAATTCGGAAAATCGAATTTTCCTGTTAAAAGGCAATCCCGGCGGCTGGATAGCAACATCTGATAAAAAATTATATTCGAATCCCGGGAAAAATGGGCACCTTCGAAAACGAATTCAGAAATTGATGAGAATCCGGGGACCGGTCACAGAGGATGAGATCCTGCTGACTATTTCTTTTTCTGACAAAGAAGTATTGGAAATATTAGACCGGCTGCATAAAGAGAAAGAGCTTGTCAGGGGAAAACTGATCGCTGGAGAAAATCAGGATTACTGGTGCGACAGGCAAAATTTCGCTGAATTATATCGGACGACCATCGGCGGCCGACGACGCTCAGCATCCCCTGTTCCGACAGAACTTTTCTTCCCTTTTTCGCTGGCCTGGCACCGTATCGATAAGCCCGGTCAATCGGTCGCGGATATTCTAAATCATTATCAGGGCTATCATTTTCCACTGAACTTTTTTGAACAGGAAATATTATATTCCAGATTCTGCCCTTCCAATCCTTCATCTCTGGGCGAGCCAATTGAGAAATTATATGGCTTTATCCATAATGGCGAAATTATCCTGAGAATAATTCGCGGTGCGGAAACCGGACGCCGCATGATTCAGTTCATTCCCCGATCAGGCGGAAATCTATTTTATGAAAGGGAATTTCTAACCGCAAATAATGAGAAACTCACAGATCAGGCCCGGATTATTTTATCCTTTTTAAGGGAAAACGGGGCCAGTCTGTTCCGTGACATGGAAGCAGGCGCGGATTTGGCCTATAGTGATCTCACGGAGGCTCTGTCTGTTCTGGTAAACAGGGGTCTAATTTCCTGTGACGATCCTGACGCGCTTTACGGTATACTGAAATCCGGCCAGAACTCCGAAAGAAGCAGTCAGCTGCCCGAGGCTCCTCCCTGGGCCCGATCTCAAAGACGTCCGCGTTTGAACAGATCCGCGATCAAGAAAATGGTTTCCGGACAAATTCAGCTGAAAAAAGGGCGCTGGTTTACTCTTGATTCCTTTGCTGTACTGGGCAAAAATATCGATGATCCGCTCCGGGCGGAACGGCAGGCGAGGATGCTGCTCCGGCGTTATGGGATTCTGGTAAAGGAATGGTACCGCAGGGAGGCAGGCCTTGTGCCGTGGTACCGCATATTTCAAGTTCTAAAACGGCTGGAATGGCAGGGTGAAATCCGCCGCGGATATTTCATCAAAGGCCTTTCAGGTGTGCAATTCGCCTTACCCGAAGCCTTAGATTTGCTTGAAAAAATTCAGGCGCAGCCGCTTGAAGATAATTCATCAGCCATATCGATTAGCGCGACAGATCCTTCGATGCCTTTGGGTGGAGCGGTTTCATGGAATATACTTAACAAAAATGGGAATTCGATTCCGGTCACCAGGCAGGCTTCAAATCATTTAATATTTTTAAACGGCCGTGTGATTGCCTACACCGAACAGTATGGCGACCGTATCCACACTACCGCTAATTTCTCCCCCGACTTGTCTGAGGCGTTATGTGATGTGATAAAAAACTGGTTAAAGCTGCCCGCGGCGTTAACATCCAGACAGCGAATGGAAATCAGTTTGATTGACGGGAAAGCGGCTGTAAAGAGCCTTGTTGCTCAAATATTCATCAAAAAGGGGTTTGAAATCAACGGAGATAAATTGGTTCTCTGGCCATCCGCGCTATAAATTCAGATCTGCTAATATCTGAAATGCCTTATTTGTTCACCTTTTCCGCCAATCTCGGTCATGGCTTCAATTCCTATCTGAAGGTGAAGATCCACATATTTGCGGGTGACCATGCGGTCCGATTCTTCGGTCTTAATCCCTTCGGGCAGAAGCGGCATATCGGATACCAGAAGAAGCGCCCCGCGCGAAATCTCATTGACGTGACCGACAATAAACATGGTCGCCGTCTCCATATCAATCGCGA
The DNA here is from genome assembly GCA_050178385.1 of Calditrichaceae bacterium. GTDB lineage: Bacteria > Calditrichota > Calditrichia > Calditrichales > JBFXGD01 > JBFXGD01. The sequence goes on along the minus strand of JBFXGD010000050.1, from coordinate 14,791 downwards.
TTACCGACAGCTTTTTCAGATATTGTTTGAACTCCTTATCCCACTCCCAGACCCGCCGGTTGGTGGTGTAAACCACACCCGTCCGGTAATCCTGACCGTGTTCTATAATTTTATCCGAAATAAATTTATGCATTTTGAATGAAGGCAAAGCGGGCACTTCCAGCGGCATGTAATCATTGCTTGTTCCTTCTCCACGTATGGCCGCTATTGGCAGTATAAAGTGTCCGATTTCCGCTGAGTTTTTTAGGCCACCGCATTTCCCAAGAAATAACACTCCCTTGGGCTGACGCGCGGTCAGAAGATCCATAATGGTCGCCACATTGGGTGAACCCATTCCATAATTGATTATGGAAAGACCGTTGGAGTTTGTCGCCGCCTGCATCGGACGTCCGACTCCATTGACATCGCATTTAAACTGCTCCGCGAATTTTTCCACATAATTGGGAAAATTTGTCAGGAGGATATAATCGCCAAAGTCATCAATATTGGTGCCTGTATATCGGGGAAGCCAGTTTTTTGCGATATCCAGTTTCGATTTCATGTTATTTTTCTTTACCGGATCTGTCTTTTCCATCGTGTTTCGGACTCCTTATGCTGAAATTTTTCCAATGTATAAAGATAGCGATAACATATTCCAAATTCAATATTCAATCAGGTTTGTATTTTAAGAAAAAAGGTAAAAGAAAAAGGAAAAAAGATTCAATATCACAATCTTACAAACTCATGAGATTATATCTTAGCTTTTGTACAAATATAAATTTATCAAACCTACAGATTTCTAATTTTTTTTCATATTTCCAATTCTGAATTAAGTATTTATCTTAAGATAAAATCATTTTGGAGGAATTTTGGCGCTTACTTATTGTAAACAGAAGGCCGGGATCCGGAAAATAAAAATAAATTCCTTCGCGTCCGCGCATATGAAAAAAGAACGGAGCGCCACATCAAAAATGGCGGAACCGGCCATATCATCTCTGAACTGGCTTGTATTCTTGTTTTGTATGGCTTTTGCTCTCATCCGGTTTTTACCCCTCTGGATCTATGAATTATTCCGCTACTGCCCGGAAATCCCGGATGACCATCAGGACCAATCCGGATTTTTAATTATAGGTCACCGGGGCGCAGCGGCGCATGAGATTGAAAACACGATTCCATCTCTTCAAAAAGCGCTTAATACTCACGGCGCAAATGCTTTGGAAATTGATATAAGCATGACATCCGACGGGCAGATCGTTTTATGGCATGACTGGGATCCGGATGACACCGTTGCTCTTGTCCGCCAGTCGGGACTGGAGCCCCATGTGAAATACCGTCCGTCTGTTCCACAATCCCCGGAGTATCGTAAACCCGTTCACATGATCACACTTGACACTCTGAGAACACATTACGGATATACTCTAAAAAATGATCATTCTCAATGGGCTCCCGCCAAAATACCCACTCTCGAGGATGTAATGAAATGGTGTACCGGAGAGAACGGGATTAAAGCTCTGTTTCTGGATATAAAAACACCGTTCAAATATATCAAATTAATTGAGCCGATGATGCAGAGAATCAGGCTTATTCTCAATGCTTTCACGCCATCATTTCCGGTTATTTTGCTGACACCGGATGAAAATATATTAAGCCGCATGAAAGAATTCCTTCCGGGCCACGATTTCGCGCTTGATATCGAAATGCCATCCGGTATTGTGATTGATCCTCTGGAATACAGCTCGGTAAGACCGGCGGTTTTGTTTCAAAACAGTTATGCCTCCGTTGGACGGCCCACCATCCTGCAGCTTGGACCCTGGACAACCTACCGACGCGTCATAGCGCATGATACGATTCTTCGTGAAGAACATAATCAATCATCGCCTTATGTACCGGTTGATAAACTTATCAGCTGGACCATCAACAGACGGCGCGAGATGAAGTGCCTGATCAAAATGGGTATAAACGGCATTCTGACGGATTACCCCGAACGCGCCGCAAAAATCGTTTCGAAAATGCATGCTCACCAGGCTGATCATATCCGGTTAAAAAAATAGTCCGCTCTTTTTCCATGAAAATGCCATCGGATTAGACTTGTACGCTCGCGATAAAAATTAATCAGCAACACCATCTCATTTAAACCAAGTTTGCGGCAAATATTCTCCGCCGAGTGTAAATCATCTTCAATCTCAGAGAACAATTCTTCGACACCCGATGTGAGAATCATGGCCCTGCAGACACTGTCCAGTGAAGAGCCACACTGTGGTTCAATTTCTCTTAGCCGGTTCAGGAGAATATTCCCCGCGTAATTATAGCGGCTTCTTTTCAAATCCTGTTCCAGATCCTTCAGATCATCACAAATTTGTCCGGCCATGGTCATTTTTGCGCCGAAACAAGTTAAATCATCATATTCATTCATACGGTTATATCTGCTGCAATAAGCGGCCGAGGCGAGATTTAATAAACCGGCCAGTTCTATATACTTTTCTCTGAGTAGGTGGGGATCTGTATTGAAATTTTTCTCCAGTTTATCAACTGTTGATAGTGCAATTCTTGAATCCTTCAGAAGGCTGTTATAAATGGCCTGGAAATGGGATGCCGAATCAAAATAATTCAAAAACATCATTTTACCTTCATGCAAAAACCGCTGACCGGCATCCATCAACAACTCATTGTCCGAATCTCCATCTAGTAAATCATCTTCAATTCTGAAATGTAAAAACACCGATAATTGCGCCCAGAGGATATCTTCACAAAACCTTGAATCTTTTTTTGCTTTTGGCCAGACCATCGAAAACATATCGGGCAGCAACATCCAGAACGGCATCTGAAACATATCCAGGTCTGAAATTTCACTCCCGGGCACTGTCAGATATGAATCAATCGTCTCCCTTAAATTTTCCGGTAAGGTCCTGGTAAATTGATTCAGCCGGTTCCCGATTGAATTCACAGCCTTATAATTTTGCGTATTGTCAATCATTACAATATCACCGTCGATATCCAAAAAGTAAACGGTATTCTACATTTTCCCCGGACTATGACTTTTTCTCCAGTCCGGCCAGGGTTCCCAGGGATCCGGAGGACGGGGTCCCGGCGGTTTCGGATCCAGAAGATCACGTGTGTTCCTTAAAATCTGCATAAAGCTTGTCGGCCTTTTTTCATTAAGCAGAATTTTGACTTTGGGAATATCATCTGCGCTGAATCCGAGTTCGCGGTGCCGAAGCGCTTCATCCGGATTCTTTATAAGCAGATTCAGGAATTCCTGATCACTTCGCGCCAGATGATACATTTTTTCCAGTTTGTTTTCTGACGATTCCATAAAATCACCTTTCAAATTAATATAAATAGTGGCTAATCCATTAATTTTTTAAGATGCTCTCCTGCAATTAGCGCGTTTTGGCTCAAAGAGTCAATTATTAGACAATTTTTAAAGTATTGGATGGCGAGCTCCGGATTATTTCCTTCTTCATAAATGATACCCAACATGTAATAGGCATCACTGAACCCCGAATCAATACTTATTGTTTTGTAAAATTCATCTTTCGCGGCATCCGGCTTACCGGCAAAATACAATGACATCCCTAATCCGCTGTGATATTCAGCTTTTGGGTCTCCAAGAAATAACGCCTTCTCATAGTGGCCAGCGGCGATCCTGAACATTCCCACGTCAAAATAATAAGACGCCAGATCCGCGTGAATATCTGTAATCCTGGTTCCCTGTTCCTGCATGCTTTTGATATAGAGATCTTCGTAGATCTGCGATTTGGCTGAGTCTTCTGATTCCAGGCTAAGAACTGAGAGCAAGCTGTAAATCTCTGGATATACGGGTTTAATGCGGATGGAATTTTCCAATACATCTTTTGCCTTGTCATGCTCACCGGTCTGAAAATAACTCGCGCCCAGCAAATAATAGGCAGGCGAATACTCCCATTCCATCTCGACAATATCTTCGAGTGTTTGAACGCTTCCGCTATAGTCATTCAACATAAACAATATTCTGGCAAGACTGAACAAGAGGATATTGTTTCCAGGAGAGTACTCCAGAGCGACATGCAGATATCTCGCCTGCGCGGGGTAGTCATTTGCCATCATTGCGCCGGCCCAGTCAATCATTACCTCCTCAAAAGGATTAGCATTCAATTCCAGTTTACGCAGAATTTCATAGTGTATATTTGCCTCCTCCGGATTTTGCTGATGTATCAGTTTTGATATCAACCAGATTCTGGGTGATAAAAATGTGGAATCCAGCTCGATGGCGCGTCGCAGGTATTTTTCCGCGGCCGGATCCATGCGCAAGTTGTACTGCCCCGCCTGAATAAATGCTTTTATGGCCGGTATATTTTGCGATGCCGCTCTGAACCAGGGTGTAATATCTGTAGCCTCATCTGATGAGATGTATTTCAACTGTAAATGGTCAAGAATTTTCACCACAACACTGTCAATTTCACTCAGGATATTATCTTCATCTACCGATGACCTGTTATACGAAAACTGGATTTCGGCGGTTTGTGATTCAACCACACTTGACTGAATCAGCATCTTATTACCAAATTGTGTAATGGTACCGTCAATAACATATTTGATCCCGATCTCCCTAAGTTTTCGGAAGAGCGCCTCATCTCTGACAGGCGCCGTTCCATCCTCCGAACTTTTGATCAACTCATTAAGACTTAAGGGATCAACAACACCCAACTCTTTCAGGCCGGTTAGTTCCCTTACTATCAGATTCTGAACAAGCACAGGGAGTCCCCTGGATTCAGAATCTTCTGATAAGGCCCGGAATGGGAGCACTCCCACACGCCATCGATCGTCAGCCGGCGCTGAAGTCAGAAAAAGCCTGCCGGAAACCGCCCAAAGAACAGTCAGAATAATCACAGTCGCGGCGATAAAATAAGTAGCCTTTTTAGTCAACCTGCGTTTTATCATATACATTAGTCCGGCTGAGTCACCCTCGAGCAGCTCCAAAACTTCCATCATCGATTGCGGACGCAGATCCGGATCTTTTTCCAGGCAACGCAAACTTAATTTTTCAAGAAGGATTCTTTCTCTTTGATTAGATGGATCCATTTTTGATGGTTTTTCATGCAGGATCGAGTAAATAACGGCCTGTTCATAATCTCCCCTAAAGGGTAGCTCTCCGGTCAACATTTCATACAAAACAACACCAAATGACCAGATATCGGTTCGATGATCCACCGGATCACCTCTGGCTTGTTCCGGTGACATATAGCACGCTGTTCCCAGCGCCATACCCGTTTTGGTTAATTTTGTCTGACCCGAAAATTTTGCCAGGCCAAAATCCAGTATTTTTAGCACGCCCTCCGGACTGATCACGATATTGGAAGGTTTTATATCACGATGAATAATACGCGCGCGGTGCGCGCAGTTTAATCCTCTGGCTAATTGTCGGGTAATTCTTAAAATCATATCTGTTTCAAAATGACCATTTCCGAGAAGGGTTTTAAGAATATTACCTTCGCAATAGGTCATACAAATATATAGCTGATCATCATCAGTTTCATTTATCTCATATATACTACATATGTTCGTATGGTCTAATTTTGATACAGTAAGGGCTTCGTGAATAAATCTTTTTTTAGATTCTTCATCTCTTGTCAATTCCGGCGGGAGAAATTTTAGCGCCACCAAACGTCCCAGCTTTATATCTTCCGCCTGATAAACGATTCCCATTCCGCCTCCGCCGATCTTTTTCAGAATGCGGTAATGGGAAATGATTTCACCGGCGCGAACAGACATTAGTGAGTTCTTTTATGTTAGTAAAACTTTTTGGGTCTGTTATGATTTGCCGTCACAGGAAATTCAACCAATTAAAAACCGAATATTCCAATGTAAAAATGATTACTCGCAGAATCCAAACCGGGAGTGTAATTTTAATACTAATATGCAGAAGATGTGTAAATTTTAACAGCAGTTTTAAGAAGAATATTAAGATGTACAGCCTTATTCTGAAGACTTTCTTTGCCAAAACGATATCAAATAATATCCCGTATTGCAACACAAAAATAATAATCTCGTGAGGACGACTTTCCTATCCTTCCATTTAAATCATTCTATTAATTATCAACAAGTACACTTAACTGCCAATGGTCATGGTTCGACCGGTGAATTATTGGAGATAGAGCCAGTTTCCCCGTTTTGCCAATGTTTTTGCCCAAAAAATCCAGTTCCTCCAATTTTTCGCTTATTTCATCATCAAACAACACCGGAAAACCGTTCTCCTTCATCAGAAGAAGCCCCTTTGCGCAAATAGAGAGCTCAAGATGGATCCTGAGATAACACAACATATCTCCAATAATCAGGCTCCGGAATCCGCTTTCTAATGAATGCAGATAATTTCCTGGTTTTGTTTCACTGAAGTCGCCGGACGTAATATATAATCAAGCATTCGGACATCCGCTCATCTGCTATTTTTTGCTGTGCGGTGGATTGATCCATTCCACCCCCTGACATAAAAACATAAACCGGCTTCCCCGGATGATTTATAAGCGTCTTTTCCGGCAATCACGAAGATTTGTAGTGTTCTACGGCTTTGTCAACCGATTCATAAATTTCAAAAACACGCACCAATTGAGTCATGACAAATATGCTGCGCACCTTCTCCGTCAGCCTGGACAAACACAATTCTCCGCCGGCATTGCGAACGGTCGTCAGGCTGCGCATCAGCGCCCCGACCCCCATACTGTTCATCCAGTTTACTCCCTGAAGATCAATAACGATTTTTTTTGCGCCTCCACCAAGTAAACTTTTAACTTCATTGTGCAGATCATCGGTTTCCGGGTAACCCATAATTTTCCCTTTTAACCACAAAATCCCCACATCACCATCAATTTTATCTTTGGTTTTCATGAGACCTCCCCGACAAAAATTTAATGTTCCTGAATTGTGTTTTGGAACCCAAAACATATAGTCAATTTTATTTTTTAACAGAACAAACAGAAGGAGTTGATAATGGCAGCAGATCGTAATCAGGCCTGAAGGGTTGTATCAACAAAATATCATCAGCAACAGAAATATTTATTAATGACGGTTCCTGATCAACCTGTCTGCAGTGAATCTAATTAGTAAAACAGCCAAAGTAAACAATTGAATTTTTCCCCTTTCATTCAAAGATTAATTAACAACAATTTTAGGCGGTGAATCTCCTGTCGCGAACTCCAGATCCGCCAGACAAAAAACAGCGTACGGATTTGGTCCTTTTTTTGCGAGATTCCCCACCGTTACCCGGAATTCTTCACCGCTGTCAATAACGTGTGTATATTTTCCAACGAGTTTCTGATCTAAAAACTGCATATACACTTTCGATCCGTATGCGGTCCAGATGATTTTATCCCCTTTATCTACAACAATGGTGCTTTTTGTCGTATCGGCGGCGTCAACGACTTTCCATCCCTTCTTCATTTTTATTATTGAAAGGTGATGTTCTTTATCCGGTTTCTGAGCATGCAGCATAAATGAAGATTCGGGCAGCACCGCAAAAAGAACCGCGATGATCAGCAAAGCGATAATACTATAGAAAATTCTAATCGGTCTCATCATATCCCCCTCGGATTTAAATAAATCATTTATTTCATTTCAAATAACGCTTAAAACTGTCATCAGCCAGCAACTCACGCAATTCCGGTTGATTTAGGATTTCTGATTTCGAATACCCGTTTTCCAGCGCCATACCAATCCAGTCGATGGCTTTTTTCCTGTCACCCAATTGCTCGTAAACAGTTCCGGCCTCATACATGACATTAATGCTATTCGGCGCGAGTCTGATGGCCGATTCGATCATTAATTCGGCTTTGCTTCTGTTCCCCGTCATTGCGTAGTATCCCGCCAGACGCGAGACGACATTCGGATCATTTGGATTAACCGATCTTTGTTTCTCAGCCAGTTCAATCGCTTTCTGATAATATTTACGCGCGTTTTTTCTCTCTTCGGGAATCCAGTAAATCGCGGATGCCAGATTCCCCCAGATTAAAAAATCATTCTCATTCATTTCCAGGGCTGTCCTGTACATCTCCGCGGCTTGCTTAAATTTTCCTTCTATATAGTAAAGAGTTCCTAAGTTTGACGCTACGAGATATGACTTATGCAACCTAAAAGACTGCTCAAACATTTCTTCGGCCTTTTCCCATTTTTCCTGCATATAATAAATACCACCAATATTGTTGTACCCGCGACTGTTGTCTGGTGTCAGCCTGATAACATTCTGAAATTCCTGAATAGCTTCTTCAAACCGACCATGGCGGTAATAATATACTCCAAGATCATTGTAGCCTGCCCAATAATCCGGTTTCAGTTCTATGGCTTTTTTAAAAGTAACCTCCGCTTCATTGAAAAGCTCCTGTGATTCATAGGCATTCGCCAAACCGCGGTAAGCATCCGCATCGGTCGGATTTATTTCTAATGCCCGGCTGAAATCACCCACCGCTTCTTCGTATTTTCCGGTACCGGCATGAACCATCCCTAAGGCTGTATTTACCGGCGCCAGACGGGCATTAAGAGCGAAAGCCTTTTCACAAGAAACAAGAGCCAAATCTGCATACTCAACTTCCTTTGACGTATAAAACTTTCTCCAGTAGGCCTCCCCAAGACCCGCATGTGCCTGGGCGTACAGGGAATCACGCTTCAAAGCCTGACTGAATAAACTGATCGCAGCATCTATATTTTCATACTCTTCATATCGCTGGAGATAACCGCGGCCCTGCAGATAAAATTCATATGCCAGCGGATCACCCGTTCCACCTTCTCTTAGAACTTTGTGTGATTCGGGATTGAGTCTGAGATTTAGCATTGTCATTAGCTTTCCTACAGACCGGTCCTGCAATAGAGTCAAATCCGATTCATTGACATCAATGACGGTAGAGCTGATTTGCCTCAAGGTTGAAGCATCAATCAGTGTAAGAGTCAGACGAAAAACATCCTTCAGTAGCTGCAGACTACCCGTCACGGCAATATTCGCCCCAAAAATCCGCCGCGCCTCCCCCGGACTGCTGATACCATTTCGACGCACTTCACTAAACGGCACAACCCAGAGCGATCCATGAAACTGCTCAAGCTGGGACAGGTTGCTGGTGAGTATTTCCGCAAGGCCGTCGCAAAGAGCCGCCTGACCCGGGTCTCCACCGATATTCGTCAAAGGCAGGACGAGCAAATGCTGGGCCTCCGGTACGTCGGAAGATAAAATATTGGTGCTGATTTTACCGAATCTGCCCGTAAGAATCATTCCCGCGAGAATTATAATGATAACCATCGCCGAAATTTTTATGGTTTTCGGGCTAAATGAAACCGGCCGCCCAACCCCTTTAGCCGCTTTAGCGCGGGTCAGAGTATCAGGGATCTCATCCGAGTTAATATTCTTTAGGTCGGTCAGGACTTCCCGCATGTTCTGATAACGGGATCCCGGTTCTTTTTCCAGGCACTTTGAAATTATCCTTGCCAGCCGGGGTGGAACATCCTGATTGATTTCTAAAACCGGAACCGGTTCATCATTTACAATGGAATACATCACGGCTTGTTCATAGGAACCGCTAAACGGCACTTCTCCGGTTGCCAATTCGTACAAAACCACACCAAACGACCAGATATCCGAACGCTGATCCGCCTCGTCTCCTTTTGCCTGCTCAGGCGACATATAAGCCGCCGTGCCAAGCGTGGATCCAACAATGGTAAGCTGTGGATTTCCCCGAATCTTCGCCAGCCCGAAATCCATAATTTTTATAATTCCATCGCGAGTGAGCATAATATTACTGCTCTTTATATCGCGGTGAATGATCCCCTTTTCATGCGCTGTATTCAATCCGGTGGCGGCCTGAATCGCGTAACTGATCATATCCTCGGGAGAGATGGGAGGTGTTTTGATGTCATCAATTGATTTCTCCCGCCCGTCATGAATGATATCTTTCAGTTCCTGCCCGTTGATATACTCCATAACGATAAATATTTCATCATCCACTTCCTCAATGGCATGAATTGTTGCAATATTTGGATTGTTTAGCGAGGCAGCGGCTTTAGCTTCAGTTTTGAATCGTTCTTTTTCCTTAGGATCTATTCCCACCTGTCGCGGTAAAAATTTAATGGCTACCTGCCGCTCAAGCTTCGTATCTTCGGCGAGATAAACCACTCCCATTCCGCCTTCACCGATTTGTTCGATGATATGATAATGTGAGATTGATCTGATCATAGAATTAGCCCCGTATGAAAGATTTTAACAGCCGTAATCATGAGAGGGGGAACAACAGTTCGTGAGATTATTCAGGATTCGATTTCATTCATCCCTATACCTGCTTTGATGATAAATCTGTCACTTCTGAGGCAACGCGATCTAACGCACGATCATTTCCGGTGTCTCTCTTTTAACCCCTGTGCAGGCGGTTCCGTTTGACCGCGTAATTGTATATCCGTAGGTCCCATTCGGCACCGTATCTTTGATTGTTGCCTTGTGATATTTCCCGTCATTCGTAACGGTTAAAGGAAAATCCGATGATAGGATTGAGTCACTGCTTCCGGCGTTTACCGTATACGAATTAGTATCATTCGATTTAAACCGGATATTATTCCCCTTTGGAATTTCGATTGTGATTGGACTTGGATTGCAATTGGTAATGGTGACATCCTTTGACATACTTCCCCCTGAGTGATTAGATGATGATTCTGGTTAAACAACTAATTTTTATATCTTTTCTCAAGCTCCGCGTATCTTGTGTCTTTTCTTAAACCGGTCAGCACCGGATTTCGATTGATTTCATCGATGGAATACCCGTTACCGACTGCCTTTTCTATCCATCTTATGGCCAAATCCCTTCTCCCGATCTGCTCATACGATGTGCCGATCCTGAACCATATATTAATTTCTTTAGGATTCAATTCAATGGTCCTGTTTAAATATACGAGAGTACTGTCAACCTGCCCGCTTTCGATAAAATAAGTCGCCATGCGCGATAATATGTCCGCGTCTTTTGGATTAATTATGAGATGTTCACGGGCGATCGACTCAGCGCGGGCAAAGGCTTTGATAGACAATTCATGATTTGGGGGAGTTGATAACTGACATGAGGTTCCCAGATATCCCCAAACCTTAAAATCGGTATCCTGCATGCCAAGCGCTTTCTCATACATCTGAGCGGCATCGTTAAAATTTCCGTCATAGAAATACATGGTCGCCAGATTGGAATAAATACTGTAATCCGGTTGAATCTCCAGCGCCTTCTTAAACATCCTTATGGCTTCATCCTGCCGTTCGATATAGAAATACATCGCGCCCAGATTTCTATATCCTCCGGCGTTCTGCGGAGTCAGGTCCACCACCTGTTTAAATTGCTGTATGGCGTCCTCATAGCGTCCGTGACGATATAAAAAAACCCCGAGATCATTATATCCGCCCCAATAGTCCGGTTTTAATTCAATCGATTTATTATAAACGGCTTCAGCTTCCTTTAGACGCCCTTCAGCCATATAAGTATTCGCGTTTCCCCTGTGCGCATCCGCGTTAAAGGGATCAATCTGCAGCGCGCGCTGAAATTCATAATGCGCCTTTTCATAATTCCCTTTTTTTAGATTGATCGTTCCCAGGGTCGCATAAATGGGGGCAACCCGAGCGTTAAGTTCAACCGCGCGGCTGCAATAATTTGTGGCTTTTTCAATCCATTGAACATCTTCCGTCTCTTCAAATTTACGCAGATACGCCTCACCCAGACCGGCAAAAGCCAGGGCATAGGATGGATCCTCATTTATGGCGCGTTCAAATAATTCGATTGCCAGATTTAAATTTTCCACTTTTGTATAGTTCTGCATATACCCACGTCCCTGCAGATAGAATTCATAAGCTCCGGGATTTGAGGTCCTTCCGGCGTGTAATTTCTCCAGGACATCCGGCTTAAGATCAATATTCAGCATATCCGCCAGTTTTATGACCGCTTCATTCTGCAGGATACTTGAATTCTTCATCGGGTCATCAATCATTTTCGAATCAAGTTGTCTTAACGAATTTGATTCCACCAGATTCATGGTCACACGAAGACCTTCACTGTTTCTTTGCACACTCCCGGTGATTGCCAGATTGACCCCGAACTTTTGTCTCGCTTCACTCACAGTCCTGATATTATTTGCCCGCATCTCGCTGGCCGGGATAACCCATAATGCCCCCTGAAACTGTTCAAGCTGATTGAGCTGGCTTGTCAGTGTCTCCGCGAGTCCGTCACTCAGGGCCTTGTTTGACGGATCGTTTCCGATATTGGTAAACGGAATAACGGCGATGTGCAGAACTTCGGGCACGGAACTAAGCATTGAAACCCCGGGCAGCAAATAACGCCCGGATATAAATATCACCGCGATAAACAGGAGCCCAAGCGCGATCAGGGAAATTCGTTTTCGCAGGAAAGGAACCAACACTTTCTTTGTGGATAACTCGTGGGGTTTTGTCACATCCTTTCGGACAGATAATTCGATTTCCTGTCCGTCATTTGTAAATTTTTCCAGCTTTCTTAAATCTTCCAGCAAATCTTCAGTATGCCTGTACCGTTCATCCCTGTTCTTTGTCAGCATGCTCTTAATAATTTGATCAAAAAATTCAGGAATTTCGGGTCGGATACCCGATGGCGGTTCAGGTTCTTCATGCATGATTGAGTACATGACGGCTGATTCGTACTCTCCCTTAAAGGGAAGTTCTCCGGTAAGCATCTCGTATAGCACAACACCAAACGACCAAATATCCGCTCTAAGGTCAACATCTTCCCCCATGGCCTGCTCGGGAGACATGTAGGCGACTGTTCCGAGAGTCGAACCAATTTGAGTGACCTGCGCCCCGCCGCCGATTTTCGCTAGACCAAAATCCATAATTTTTACATTGTTTTTATTATCCGGCGCGAGCATAATATTAGCGCTCTTGATATCCCGGTGGATGATTCCTTTGGCATGGGCGGCGCTGAGGCCTTCGGCTATCTGAATAGCGATGGAAAGTACTTCTTTTGTATCAAGCGTACCCGATTGAATTTTTTTCTTTAAATCCTGGCCTTCAAGATATTCCATGACGATAAACATGGTCTCGTCCACTTCTTCGATGGCATAGATTGTGGCCGAATTTGGATGATTAAACGCGGCGGCGGCCTGGGCTTCGATTTTGAATCTGTCCCGGTCGGTGGGGATTGACGCGACCATTTGCGGAAGGAATTTTATAGCGACCTGGCGTTTGAGTTTTGAATCTTCAGCCTTATAAACAACACCCATACCTCCTTCACCAAGTTTCTCTACTATTTTATAATGCGCTATCAACTGTCCAATCATTGATTTCTACTCTTGTATGGAAAGATTAAAATTATTTGAATTTTTTTCCGCTTACGACGCTGTAATGGGAAACCTGAATGTCCTCACTCGTCTTTATATCACCTCTAAAATCCTTTTCAAGCGCCATCTTCCATTGATAAAAACTTGAAAAGGTATGTTCTACGAGATGTACAAGGTCATCAAATTGTCCATTTTTCTCATATTTTTCAGCATCTTCCCGGCTATCCCAGATGGTTACTGACAAAACGTCATTGTCTTCACTTATATTTCCAATCAGAAAAGCGTACTGACACCCCGGAGTTTTACTAAGCGCGGGAATGATCTTTTCCGAGTAGATTTTTTTAAATTCTTCCAGCTTCTCTTTCTGGATTTTCGGTGACACTATCCTCACATACATCCTGGATGAATAATTTTCTATTTGTTTGTTTTCATCCTTATTTATCAACACCGAATATTCTTTAAGAATCGGTTCCTTTGTTACCGGTTTGTACTCCAGCTCCAGATTTTCCGACAATTGGATCTTCCACTCAGTCGATTCCGCCAGGTATGGTCTGAATTTTTTCATCAGTTTTGCAAATATCCCTTTTTTCTCGCATTGTTCCGCGTTGTCACTGGAATTCCAGAAACTAAATGAAATAAATTCATCTTTATGAGTACTGCTTTTAATCAATCCGATGAACAAAGCGCCTTCAAGCTGTTTAATTTCCGGTATGACGGTATATTGGAAAAAATTACGGAAGGGTTCCGCAAAAGCAGGATTTATTTTAATCTGAAGAATTCGCATGAACATTTTATGTTCCCCCCATGTTATGCGATCCGCATGTTTTTAAAAATCCGTTAATTTACTAAAATTTCTACCCTGTTCGCCTTACGACAACAACCGTCATATCATCCATCTGGGTACTTTCACTGCTGAATTCGTATATATTTTTCATGATGACCTGAATCAGTTCGGCGGCAGACAGGTTGCGGTTTTTCTGAACAACTTCATACAACCTCTGTTCACCAAACTCTTCCTCGTCCTCATTCATCGCTTCAGTCAGCCCGTCAGAATAGAGAATCAGCACATCACCCAGGTCAAATGATACCCGTTCCTGGTCATATGAATATTTTTCAACGAATCCGACTACAATTCCCCCGGTCATCAATCTGGAACATTCCCGGTCTGCCCTTAGCAAAAACGGAATATCATGACCGGCGTTTGTATAAATCAAATTATTCGATTTATTATCTATAATTCCATAAAATAACGTCGCGAATTTATCCAGATCCGTACTTCTGAAAATAAGCTGATTTGAACGTCCAATACATTCCCTGGGACCCGATTCCAGCATCATCGTTTGTCCACGCAGAGTCGCCTGGAGATTCGACATCAGAAGCGCTGCCGGGATTCCCTTCCCGGAGACATCTCCCAGGCAGATTGCCAGTTGTGATTCATCTACTTTGATAAAATCATAGTAATCGCCACCTACATCTTTCGCGGGAATGCTCTGTCCGGCGATATCATAGCCATCAAAACGCGGGGAGT
>JBFXGD010000049.1:0-21879 GCA_050178385.1 Calditrichaceae bacterium | reverse complement strand
ACGGTCGTGGCTATGGAAATTCTTTGCCAGCATCTGTCCAGGGATGACAAACAATAGTAATACAAACGTAATCCCCATCATTACTGTTCCGAATCCGGATTTTTCATCAGGTTTTTTCCTGAATAAATCCTTCAGCAGCTCAATAATGCCCGCGTAACCAAGTCCTATCCAAATGGCAAACGCGAAAAAACTTCCTACATAACTGTAATCACGCTCCCGCGGCTGGGGATCGGGTTGATTTAGATACATGATGATGGCCAACCCCGTCATAAAGAACAAAGCGGTGACTGCCAGCGCGTGTTTTGGATCTCTCCTGAAATGCCAGTAGATCCCTATCAAACCAAGAAGGAAGGGTAGCGCAAAAAATTGTTTAGCGGACCAGTCCATACCGTTTTCAGACATTCCGACAAATTGCCATAGAAAATACCGGACGTACATTTTGTCAACCTGATATCTCCAGAAAAAATCACCGGAAGACGAATAGTTCCTCCCGTTCGGAGATGACTTCCAAACTGCTTCACGGTCTGTGATGGAGTGATCGCCGTACTGTTCTCTGTTTATATACTTTATAAAGTTTTCGATATTTTCCGGGTTGTTCTCATCGATCATCGGATTCAGATTGGATCGAATGAAAATTGTAGCGTAGGTTGAGTAACCGATAGTGATCAGTAATATGGAAAGGAAAACATAGCTTAATAAATTCTTTTTATTGTTTAATGCCCAAATCGTTCCGCCGATGATCAATACAACAAACGCGATCAATCCGATCACACCAAAATTAAGCGCGATCAACGGAACATACTTCACCATTCCCGGATATACCGCAAGTATGATAACGGTTGTTATCGCCATCATTATCAGGAATGACTTTATATTAAAATCATATCTTTTATAGTAATAAATCATCGCCACAAATGGCAAGGCAAGAACATTGAGCAGATGAACCGCGATTGCTAATCCGATGATATAGGCAATCATTAATAAATATCGTCCATTATCCGGCTCATCCGATTTTTGCGCCCATACAAGGATCAGCCAAACGATTAATGAAGTGAACAGCATGGATGCCGCGTAAACTTCCGCCTCGGAACCGTTAAACCAGAAACTATGGGTAAAAGCAAAACTCAGGGAACCCAGCACACCCGAAAATATAGCCGTCAGCCAGTCACTTTTTGTCTCTAATTTACCTTTCCATTCTCTCACGAGATGCACAATTGATAAATAAAGGAGCATAACTGTGATTGAACTGGAAAATACGGATATGACATTCACCCTGAAACCGATATCACTTCCGAACGGCAGCAGCGTGAACAACCGGCCTACCAACAGATACAACGGACTTCCCGGCGGATGCGGTACGGCCATTTTATAACTCGACGCGATAAACTCACCGCAATCCCAATAGGATACAGTCGGCGCCACCGTTAAAAAATAAATGACGGTCGTAAATAGAAAAATCACAAAAGCGGTAATTCGATTCATCTTTTCCATGGTCATTATCATAACCCTTTATTTAAATTTTTTGTTCGCGAAGGAAGCGTTTAAACTAACCAAATTGACTCTTTTTCGCAAGATAATTAATTCCAACATCCGGTTGTAAAACAAAATTAAAGAAAAATAGTCCTGTCCGGTATTCAAATTCCGGCCTGATTGTTTTTTCTGAATTTCAGAATGCACTCATTTGGAGTCAATTTTCTGATAAAATGATCGATGACTACGCTTCCGGGATACATATTTCGAATAATCTGACGGTCGGAAACTTTTCTTAATCCCTGTGTTTCGCGCCTCTTGCCATATATTAGAGAAGGGTGTGTAAAGAGATACAACAGGGATCTCATAACCGACCTGGCCCGCTTTCCCTCCCAAAAGATTCCATCGGCTGCTATAGTCGCCAGCTCAAATACAATACGAATTGGAAAAACCATCAACAGCATCGGCAAGGAGTAATTCTTTAACATCATAATCAGATTATTGCGATGATTGTAGTACATTTTTCGTTCATTGTCACCGCGCAGGGTATATCCTGAAAAATGCTTTATATGTGTTCTTGTTGTTACAACATTTTTATAACCCGCCAGTTGAGCCCGCCAGTTCAAATCAATTTCCTCCTGGTGCGCGAAAAAATCTTCATCCAGGATTCCTATCCGATCCGTTATACTCTTACGCAATAAAAGCGCACAACCCGATGTCCAGAAGACCTGCCGCTCTATATTATCATATTGTTTCTCATCAGCCTCAACTGTATCAAAAATCCGGCCTCTCGCAAAAGGATATCCCAACAAATCCATTTCTCCACCGGCGCCGCCTGAATAATCAAACAGACTATTATTCTGAATTGAAATTATTTTTGGCTGAACCGCGGCAATGGTTTCATCACTTTTTATGGCTGAGTACATCTCCGTGAGAAAATTTTCCGGCATGACCGTATCATTATTTAACAGAAGAACAAAACTTCCATTAGATAATCCAATCCCCTGATTACATCCGCCCGCGTATCCCAGATTCGCCTTATTCCGGATCAATCTCACTTGCGGGAATTTATCCCGGATAAAGTCCTGACTGCCATCAGTCGAGCCGTTATCTATCAGAATAGTTTCAAATTCATCATATGTGTTTTTATATAAGGATTCCAGACAATCATTTAGAATATCTTTGCCATTGAAGTGTGGAATCACCACTGATATTACCGGGTCTTTTACCATGATCTCCTGTTTCCCGAATTCCCGTACCGTTCAATTTCATCAGAATCGGCATCGACAAGTTAACTAATATTTATTAAATCCATTTTTTCTTTGAATCGCGTACGCATAACCTGATTCAATTCATTGTTTTCCGGTTTTCTCAGCAGATTATCGGCATTGACAAGCTCAAAAGCATCCTGACGCGCCTGTTTCAGGATATCCAGATCGATAATCGGATTCGCAAGCCTGAAATCGGGCATGCCGCTTTGTTTGGTTCCGAAAAAATCTCCCCAGCCCCTTAACTCCAGGTCCTTTTCGGCAATCACAAATCCATTCTGCGTTTCCGTCATAATGCGCATCCGATGCTGGGCAACTTCACCGATATTGTGCGGAGTTTTCAGAATACAGTATGATTTTTTATCGCTTCTGCCCACCCGTCCGCGCAGCTGGTGGAGCTGAGAAAGCCCGAACCGTTCTCCGTGTTCAATCAGCATTACCGTGGCATTCGCCACATCGACTCCAACTTCGATTACCGTTGTCGACACAAGTATATCAACTTTTTTATCCACAAATAGTTGCATCGCCCGTTCCTTTTCCGCCGATTTCATTCGCCCATGGAGTAATTCCATCTTATATCCGGCAAAAGGACCTTTTTGTAAAAATTCATAACTTTCCGTCGCGGCTTTCAGATCAAGCTTTTCACTCTCTTCCACCAAAGGATACACGATATAAGCCTGCTCACCTTCTTTTAACCGTTCCCTTATAAACTCATAAATCTGATTCGCTTTATCATCAAAGCGCCATACGGTTAAAATATCTTTTCTGTTTGCGGGCATCTCATCGATTACAGAAACATCCAGTGAACCATAGGCAGTCAGAGCCAGAGTTCGGGGAATCGGAGTCGCGGTCATCACCAGCACATCCGGATGGGCCGCTTTCGACATTAACATGCCCCGCTGCATAACGCCAAAACGATGCTGTTCATCTATTACGACCAGTCCCAGCTGCCTGAATTCGACAGCATCCTGAATGATCGCGTGTGTGCCTATGACAATATGAGGTTCATTTGATTCCAGATCCTCCTGAAGCCGCTTTCTCTGGCCGGCCGTTGTACTTCCGGTCAAAAGGCTCACCTTTACATCCAAAGGACTTAGAAATTTTGAAATATTTATAAAATGCTGTTCCGCTAAAATTTCTGTGGGCACCATCAACGCCGCCTGGTAGCCGTTATCGATGGCAATGAGCATAGCCATGATCGCCACGAGTGTTTTACCCGACCCCACATCCCCCTGAAGAAGCCGGTTCATCGGCGCGGATTGTTTCATGTCTTCACGAATTTCGCGGACGACGCGTTTTTGC
Organism: Calditrichaceae bacterium; assembly: GCA_050178385.1. Taxonomy (GTDB): domain Bacteria; phylum Calditrichota; class Calditrichia; order Calditrichales; family JBFXGD01; genus JBFXGD01. Next base: position 17,839 of record JBFXGD010000049.1, on the reverse strand, counting down.
GCTTCCGTCATCGCAAACGGCAACGATTCATATAGCCGGTTTAGTCGTTCGCTTTTTCCCGTAAAGGCGATGCCGACCGGTTTTGATTTTAAATTTGCCTTTTGAAGTGCCATCATTAACTGCTGATAAAAAAATTCTTCATACTTAAAACGGTATATGGAGAGATCTAATTTTTGCTGATTATCCGGATTGTGAATTTGCCTGTATGCCTGATCCAGATCCTGAAAACCGCGTTTGCTGATTAAGGTTTCAGGGAGTATCTCCTGGATTTCATCTGTTACAGACTGAAACAAATGAAAAAAGATTTTTCGGAAGGTATAGGAATTGATACCGACTTTTTTGAAAGTTTCGTTTTCAGGATAAAACGGCAGAATCTTACCCGTATTAAACAGATTTTCTATTTCACCGTCACCCAGCCGGTCATAATCAGGATGAACCATCTGATATCCGCGGTAAAATGATGGTTTGCCCGAGAGAGAAATCCATTCACCTACTTTGAACAGATTTTTGAAATAAGAGACGGAATTGAACCAAATTGCTTCAAGTATCCCTTTACCGTCACTGATAACCAGATAAAACACCGCTTTCCTCATGCGGCGGATCCCCGCCACCTCAATTTTGCCAATCACGGTAACTTCCTGATCGGGTTGGAGGTTATCGAGAGATACTATTGTGCTTCGGTCAACATATTTTCTTGGAAAATAATTGATTAAATCGTGGAAGGTTTTTATCCCGTTCCCTGAAAGAATCTGAGCCCTTTTCGGTCCAATTCCTTTTAGATATTGCAGATCAAAATCGGCGGAATTATAATTGCCCATAATGGGTAGATCTTATTGTTGATGTTTTATTAATTGTGACAATAAACCAGATTTATGAATTAGTTTCTCTGATAATCTGCTTGCCTATTTTCCCATCGTCCATCTCGATCACTCTCGACGCCTGTGAAGTCATGTTTTCATTATGTGTTACAATAATCAGAGTTTGTTTCAGCTTTTTATTCAAATCCAGCAGAAGCGAGTAAAGGGATTCACCGCTTTTTTTGTCCAGATTTCCCGTCGGCTCATCGGCTAGAATTACCTTTGGCTGATTTACCAGCGCCCTGCCTACCGCAACACGCTGCTGCTCCCCGCCGGATAGTTCACGCGGCTTGTGATTTAACCGGTGAGACAATCCCACTTCATCCAGTATATGCTTTGCGTATTCTTCTTTTTCAACGGAGAGTTTTCCGTACATCATCGCCGGAATTAAAATATTTTCCAATGCCGTAAATTCGGGAAGAAGATGATGGAACTGAAACACAAAGCCAATTGAATCATTCCTGAACCTGGCAAGCGAATCATTCCTGAGCGTATGAATATTCTGATCGGCAATTTTTATTTCTCCGCTTGTAGGCAAATCGAGTGCGCCAATAAGATGCAGAAGCGTGCTTTTCCCAACACCTGACGGACCCATTATCACTACAACTTCCGCCTGATTCACCTGAAGGCTGATACCCTTAATTACATCAACCTTTTGAGGGCCGTTTTCATAACTTTTGTAGACATCTTTTATATCTATCATTACATTATTCATATCTGATTGCTTCCACCGGGACTAATTTAGATGCTTTGTAAGCGGGATAAACCGAGGCGATCAAGCTTAAAAATATCGCCACCACCGCTATGGCTATAAAATCCAGCACATTCATTTCAATTGGCAAGGCATTTATCAGGTAAACATCTGACGGGAGCGAAATTAAATGATAATGAAGCTGCAGGAATCCTATTGAGTAGCCAAGGAGACTTCCCAGTGCTGTACCAACCAATCCCACCAGCAGTCCCTCAAACATAAAAATTTTCATAATACTTTTTGATGAAGCGCCCATTGATTTTAAAATTCCGATTTCCCGGGTTTTTTCCATGACTACCATCACCAGCGAGCTGATGATATTAAAGGCGGCTACCATGATGATCAAGCTCAGAATCACAAATGCTCCCCATTTTTCGATTTCCATCCAGGAGAATAGTGATCTGTTTAAATCGAACCATGTCAATGCCGTATAAGGGTATCCCAGTTTGTTTTCAATATCTACTTTTACTTCATTAGCCAGTTCATAATTATCAAGTTTTATCTCAATCCATGTGACCCCCGTATTGAGATCGAACAGTTTTTGCGCGTCCTGGATGGAGATATAAGAAAATATCTTATCATACTCGTAATAGCCGAACTCAACAAGCCCGGCCACATAAAACTGCATAATTTTAGGCTGAACAAAAACCCCGCCTTCCGATGGCATAATCCATAGCGTTACCACATCTCCCACATGGAGAGCAAGAATGGCGTCAGCCAGATAACGACCCAGCACAATTCCGGGCATCATCCGCCCGTTGATCTCCTTTGGGGAAAAATCCAGTTTCCCCAGCACGATGTTTTTGGAAATTTCGGTGACTGAATCCGCCGTTTTGGGATCGATCGCTTTTATTGCTGTAGGTCGTTGCGTGGTCTTGGATTTTACCATTCCCTCTTCAAAAATTGTCGGAGACGCACCGGTTACATGGGGAATGCCCCTTACAATCTTTAAAATAGAATCAGGTTCGGTAATAGTCTCGGTAAAATACTTGCGAAGACGGAGGTGGGCGTCGGCTCCGATAAGTCTCGAACGTACTTCCTGCTCGAATCCGTTCATGACGGAAAGCACAAGAATCAGCGCGGTTACACCGATTGCCACGCCGCCGATTGACACATATGTGATAATTGAAATAAAACCGGTCCTGCGCTTTGCGCGCAGGTACCGCTTCGCTATAAAGGTTTCAAAAGACATAATTGTTTACTTGCTTTCTGGTCGCATTTGAGGGAAAAAGATAACGTCACGAATACTTGACTGGTTTGTAAAAAGCATAACAAGCCGGTCGATTCCGATACCAAGTCCGGCCGTCGGTGGCATTCCTGTTTCGAGGGCGCGGAGAAAATCTTCATCCAGAACCTGCGCCTCCTCATCACCCCTCTCCTTAAGTTCCATCTGTTCCATAAATCGCTCACGCTGATCGATTGGATCATTTAATTCCGTGAAGGAATTCCCGACTTCTTTCCCGCCGATAATTGGCTCAAATCTTTCCACCAATCCATCATGAACACGGTGTTTTTTGGCAAGAGGCGACATTTCAACCGGGTAATCCATAATGAATGTTGGCTGAATTAAATTCGGTTCAACAAATTCACCGAAAATTTCATCAATAATCTTTCCGGTTCCCAGTTCCGGCCCCACTTCAAGATTCAGTTTTTTAGCAGTTTCCCTAAGCTGGGATTCATCCATGCGACTGATATCTGTTTTTGTGAATTCCTTAATCGCGTCAAACATGGTTAATCTTCTCCAGGGCGGAGTAAGATCAATCTCGTGCCCGTTAAATTGAACCTTTGGACTTCCCATAACTTTAACTGCCACATGATTAAACAATTTTTCCACAAAATCCATCATCCAGACATAATCTTTATGTGCTACATAGAGTTCAACCTGTGTAAATTCAGGATTATGAAAACGGTCCATGCCTTCATTGCGAAAATCCTTGGCAAATTCATATACGCGGTCAAATCCGCCGACGATTAGCCGTTTCAGATAAAGCTCGTTCGCGATTCGCAGGTATAATGTTGTGTCCAGCGCGTTATGGTGTGTTTTGAATGGACGCGCAGTCGCACCGCCATATATGGGTTGAAGAACCGGAGTTTCCACTTCAAGAAAATCATATTCGTTTAAAAATTCCCTGATAGCAGTCACAATTTTGCTGCGTTTAACAAACACTTCTTTCACATCAGGATTGACCACAAGGTCAACATATCTCTGTCTGTAGCGCATCTCTTTGTCGGCAAACTGATCATAAACAACCTTTTGACCATCTTCCTCTTTTTCTTTTACGATTGGCAGAGGTCTGAGTGATTTCGAAAGAAGTGTCAACTCAGACGCATGGACTGATATCTCTTCGGTACGTGTTTTAAATACTTTTCCGGTTATTCCTATGAAGTCCCCGATATCCAAAATCTTAAAAAGCTCAAACATTTTTTCACCGATCTGATCGGAACGAAGATAAACCTGTATGCGTCCCTTGCTGTCCTGAATATGGCAGAATGAAGCCTTACCCATAAGCCTGACAGACATAATTCTTCCCGCGATCGAGACGACCTGATCATTTAGGGTATCAAAACCGGATATAACATCGGCAGAAAAGTGGGTCTGATCAAATTTATGCGGATACGGGTTAATACCCATTTCACGGATTTTTTCAAGTTTTTCTTTTCTTATTTCTATAAGCTGATTAAAGTCTTCCAAAACGAACTCCTTCTATTTCCCTTTATGATGCTCAATCGCTTGTCCCAAAATCGATCAGATATTTTTCGACAAATTGATCCAGATCCCCATCCATGACATTTTGAGTGTTACTGGTTTCAACATTGGTACGATGATCCTTGACCATATTGTATGGATGAAAAACATATGAACGTATCTGACTGCCCCAGGCAATATCTCTTTTGGTGTTTTCGTATTCCTTCATTTTTTCACGCTGCTCTTCCAGTTTTTTCTGATATAACCTGGATGCAAGAATTTTCATCGCGTTTGCTTTATTTTTATGCTGTGATCTTTCATTCTGGCATTGAACTACGATTCCGCTTGGGATATGCGTAATCCGGATAGCGGAATCCGTCTTATTTACATGCTGTCCACCCGCCCCGCTGGCCCTGTAAGTATCAATTCTTAGATCTACCGGATTAATATCCACGTCGATATCTACATCAATCTCCGGAAGGACAAATACGGACGCGAATGAAGTATGTCTTCTGCTGTTAGCATCAAATGGTGAAATCCTGACAAGACGGTGAACACCCGCCTCCGCCCGCAGATATCCATAGCTGTAGTCACCCGTAATTTCAATCGTTGCGCTCTTTAGCCCGGCTTCGTCTCCCGCCTGATAATCAAGAACCTCTGATTGAAATCCCTTTCTTTCGGCGTAACGCAGATACATTCTCATGAGCATTTCAGCCCAATCCTGGCTTTCTGTCCCACCGGCGCCCGGATGGATAGTAAGAATGGCGTTTTTCGGGTCATTGATTCCGCCAAGCATACGGCGGAATTCCAGATCATTTAGATTATTCTCTAATTTATCTACCTGACTGATCAATTCATCGTCGATTGAATCGTCATCTTCCTCTTTTTGCAATTCGATTAAAATTTCAATATCATCAAATTGAGCCTTACATGCATTCCACTTATCGACCCATTCTTTTTTCTGATTTATTTCTTTGAAAACCGCCTGCGCGAGTTCATTATCCTGCCAGAAATCATCCGCAAGCGTTTTTTGCTCCAACGCCTTTAACTCTTCGTCCTTTTTGTCAAGGTCAAAGATAACTCCGTAACTTGCTCAAACGTTCCTTGTATGCACTCACTTTTTCTAACAATTCTGTATTCATGGATCCTGCTTAATAAATTTTTATGATTTTACTTTTTTCAAAATAATGAAGGAGAATTTCATTTGCTGTTTTTTTATCCTTCGCCATCATGGCGGCTCCAACTTTACAAAGCCCGACACCATGACCCATTCCGGCCCCGATGAACATAAAATTTATGGGAACGCCATCATCATCCACATCCGGCTGCACAAAGAAGCATGAACTTTTTAACAAACCATCCGAAAACGCGGATCTTATATTCAGTTCGCCTTTGATAGTAATATTTTTCAAACTTCCGAGAATCTCAACTTCTTTTAATCTGCCGGAAACACCACGTTTTTTGGGTATAATTTCGTAGATAATCCCAGGCTGCTCCCCGGTTTTTTCTTCGAGAATTTGCTCCAATTCATTTCTGGTATAGAAAACTTCCCACCGGAATGTTTCGGTAGCGTCTTTCAAAGCCGCAGGCGGCTCATAGGCTACCAGGTTGCAATAAACATCCGGCCTTTTCAGTATCCACTCTCGCCCCTCTTCTTCCCTGGTCAGATCCACTTTATTATTTTTGTTTGAATTGCCGTCATATTTCCCGATTGAAAAATTGGATGTACTCGTTAACCAGACATCAGCGGCATTCTCAGTATGACCTCCGCAGGAATAAGTAAAATGAGCATCGCAAACTCTTTTTTTATCTCCCAGCACTTGTCCCTGTGTCTCCTGCACTGCCCGCTCAATGACGGGATCATTGAATTTTTTCCCAAAATACCTTAGACAATGTCCATCGCCGCAAAAATCAAAAAGTTCCCCGATATGTTTTTGGCCGAATCTTGCGAATACTTCGCTCCGGGCAACAATAGCCATACTTTTTACGAACTCATAAGGTTCGTCCGCACCGATTTCGGAGTGAATTACTCCTTTAAGATACTCTTCAACACAGACAGAGCTCACTCCCGCGAGAAGTTCATTCTCATCAATTCTGATAGTCATTTCTCCGGGATAAAATAATTGTTCATGCTGACGTTTATCATTATTATGATTATAGATTTCAAAATGCTCAAGTTCAATCACTGTGGAATAATCATGCGGAACGAGCTTTATTCCATCTTTTACCTCGGCGCTTATTTCATATTCCCCATCAAATATTTCAAGAACACCCGATCCGGCTTTGACTAACTGACGGTGAAGGCGACAATGATTTAGCTGTCCGAACAGTTTTGAATTATGTCTGGCTGTCCGCTCATCTTCAAAAGGCCCCGCCAGCAGTAAATACTTCTTATTGGATGTTAAAAACTGTTCACCGAGATAAACGTCTCCGCCGGTATCAATAATTGTAATATTGCTTACTGATTTTTGAAAGTCTTCATAGTTTTTCTGAATAGAGGCAATATCCGATGACTCACCAAGAATCAGATAATAGCTGTAAACCGCGGGCATTGATTCCTTGATTTTTATACGCCACACTCTGTTACTCAATACCCCGGCAAGGATTGTATTACCTTCAAGATCCATGACATCAAACAACTTTTCATCAATCTTAAAATCAATATACTTTTGATTTCTGAATATACAGACATCTACAGCCGGTTTTCCGCCCCTTGTCTGAAATAGTATTTGCTTATTAGAATTCATACTCTTCGGATATTTTTTTAACTTGGCTTAAATTTACTTTTTTTTTACTCTTTAATCAAGATTGCATGCTCCGCATCATCACAAATATGACCATCTACCATACAAAAAATGAAAACATTCCCAAGGCTTTTTCGAATGTTTATTTTTATGATTCAGATCTTAGTCATGAAGCAATAATGAGGCAAAACAATTTTATCAATAATGAACATTAATTATAAAAATAAAAATCCCCTGCCAGAACAGGGGATTTTAATATTAATAACTGCCTTCTTCCTGCAGAATTTGTTTTAACTCTTCCAATTCCCGCTCGGCGGCTTCGCGTTCCGCTTTTAATTTTTCCAGTTCTTCCTGTACCTCATCAGAACGCTGACGGTCTTCGAGGATTTTCTGGAAAAACTTTACGCGCTTGTTAAATTCTTCTTTTTCCAGCTGGACTGAACTTTTCCCGACAGAAACCAGTGGCAATATGGTAATGTTTGCCCCCATTTGTACCTGCCAGCTTGTATAGTTCGGCAAATCAATTCTGTCGAAGGTATAGATGGATTCTTCCGTACCACCAGTCACACGAATATCGACACCAAGATCAAATGAAAGCCACGACAACGCTTTATAACGCAAACTTGGCGTAATATACATCCAGTCTTCGCGGGCGTAGACGAACGGATCAGGCTGATCAATATAACTGATACCGTTTAATTCCAGTGTAAAATCAAAAATGCTGGTGGGGTAAACAAAGCCCAGAGCATACTGTATTTCGGTTGAATTTTTAGTAGCAAATTTATTCTTCGCTAATTCCTCCCCGGCTTCATTATGATTCCACCATCCGAGATTCAGATGAACATTCCATGCTCTTTCCGGTAAATAAGCATCCGCATAATAGGAAACCGCTCCCGTAAAACCAAATTCAAAAGCGCCGCTGGCGTATGATGTAAAAGGATAATTGTGCACATCACCGGTCGGCAATCGTAAATTGCTCATAAATGCCCCATAAAATTTTCGGTCACCGAAAGCAAATGAGCCGAGCTTAAGGGTTACAAAAATATCATCGGGTAAATTATATTCATCTTTTTGTTGTGTGTCCTGATAAATACGAGGAGCTATGGTAATATCAAAATGATCAAGCACACCGTATGTTAAAGCGATGTTTCCGGCAGCTACCCACAGGTTGTATGAATTGAAATCTGCAGGCCGCAAGCTTGGATCGCCAATATAGTCCGCAAGTTTCGTATAAAAGTTCATATTTGTGTGCAGCTCGAGACGACCCTTTTCAAACGATCTCGCGCTTTGGGTATGAATTAAGCTGTAGCTTCCATTAGGTGGTTGACTAAATACGGTACCGAAACAAACGAATATCAGCAAAATTAAGCTGAGCTTTTTCATCTCAACCTCCCCAGAGTAGGATTTAATAAACGAATTTTTATAACCATTACTTAAGCACGGCAATATTTCCCGCGCAATTTAATATGTAAAACGAACTTAAACCCATCAGATGCAACGATTTAGAATTTAGTTCTTTTTTTGTAACGATGCAATCATAGTGTTAATATTGTCATGCCGCAAGAAACAGATGGAATATATCATCTGAACATTATTCCAGAACATTCTGTAAATCTTCGATTGCTTTATCCGTGTTTTTTCGCACTTTTTGCAAGTTTTCAAATTCTTTTTGAGCTTTTTCAGCCTTTTCCTGTTCTTCAATAACCGATTCGATCAATTCTATTTTTTTCTGATATTCTCTGCGCTCATAATCCGGATATTGACTCGCTTTTTGATTAGATAGTCCGAATGTGAAATTAGCTCCCATCTGGACTTTCCAGGGCGGATAACTGCCCGGTAGATTTAAATCTGAACTTAAATCCGGAACACCGCTGGTAAATTGTCTCTCCGGCGACAGACGTATATCAACGCCGAGATCAAACGATGCCCAGCTAAAAGGTTTGTAGCGAATACTTGGTGTCAGAAACGACCACTCCTCCGCGCTATACACGAAACGATCGGGATCGGTGATATAAATGATCCCGCTTAATTCTATCCGGTAATCAAATAAACTTGTCGGATAAACCGCGCCCATGGCCAATCTTAGCTCGTTTGAGTTCACGGTTGCATCTAATTTTGTGCCATCGTCGTACTCATAAACAGTCGTACCCTTCTCATTATGAGTCCACCAACCCATATTAAAGTGCAGGCTGAAAGACCTTCTTGGAAGATACGGATCCGAGAAATACGTTGCCGCCCACAAAAATCCGAATTCGATCGCCCCGCTTGCATACTCCTCAAAAGGATAGTTATGTATCTCGCCTGTCGGAAATCTCATCGTTGTGCTGAAAGCCTGATAGAAATGATTCCGGCTTGACCCGAATGATCCCAGTTTTAGTGTCAAAAATAAATCATCCGGCAGATTGTATTCGTTTGAATAATGCGTATCCTGATAAACACGGAGTCCGAGAGAAACATCAAAGTGATTCGTAATACCGTAACTAAGGCCCAAATTGCCGGCGACCAACCAGTAATTTTTGGTTTTAAAATTGTCCGGTTTTAGTGAGCCGATATATTCGCCCGCCGTGGTATAAAAGTTCATGTTATTTGTGAGGATCAGTGTTCCTTTTTCTGTTGTTTTACCCGATTGCGTATGGAACAACGTACCTTCAGTATTTGATACCTGTGCCTGTGTATTTGCAGCAGTGAACAAAAATAAGGCGGTAATCAATGCGCTTATTTTCTTCATTTACAACTCCTATCAGCCATAAGTTGTACCGGAGCGAATTTTTTCAATTAATATATTATCTAATGCCTAAGTAATACAATTTTTGTTTTATAAAATAAAAGATCAATACTGGCTAAATTCTGCTTGCGATCACAAATACATTTACAATTATAGCCAGATCTCTCATAAATCCCACGACCCTCGCAAAAACATCCTGAATGCTCCCCGAAACTATAATTGTATCCCCGGGCTGCAAAACCGGAAGAAGTTCAATATTACCCGTTTTGAGGAATGTCTCCACATTCACGCGTATAACTTCTTCATTTTTGCGGACAATTCTTACGTCATTAAGCCGGGCTGTTTTCATGGGTCCACCAGCGGACGAGAGCAAATCTATCAAAGTGTAGGAACTTGGAATACTGTAAATTCCCGGTCTTTGGACATGACCCCAAAGATTCACATTCACAAGAAGAATATCACCTGTTCCGAGTATATATTGAGCTGGCCGGTCGGAAAACTGACCGATTGCCTCCTGAGGCGTATCAAAACTTTGCGCTTCAGCAAAAGAAAATATTAATAGAATTGCTATGACCGGTAAAAATTTTTTCATTGATCGCTCCAGTTGATCGTAAAAGTTTCCCAGTTGGATTCTGATCCGTAATGCAGAGGATCAATCTCAAACAAATCAATTCTCCAGCGGTAATTACCGTTACTAAAGATGGTTTTCAATTGTTCTCCGGAAAGGCTGTCGGTAATGATCGATGTGGCATAATCCTTGAGAGGCTCAACCCATTCTACATATGCCAGAGGATTCACCTGCAGCCCTAAATCTTTTTCTATTCTTAATATATACCCGTTCGGAATTCCCTGCTTAACAAATTCAAAAACTATTGGCGGATTTGTTATTATCGTGCCTTTCGGTGTCACTAATTGCGCTTTCTCTGTTAGTTGATACCAGACGGTATCTGATGGCACGCTCTCATTTCCCTGTTCATCTTCTGCAGTTACATAGTAATAATACGGACTGTCGGTATCCAACAATACGTCAACATAGACCGTATCCTGAAAAGACGCGTTATCAACCTTGACTGAACCGATTTCTCTGTAAAGAATCTTGCCTTCGCGGTCGGTACTACGGTAAACGGTGAATTGCGACAAATTCCTGCCTTCCGGATGACTGTACCACATGATCTGAATTTTGTAGTTATCTGATAATCCGGGGACAGCGTCAATCCCTCTCTCAAACGCCAGGGTATCATCCCCGGCTTCTTTCAGCACCATGACCGGAGCTGAAGGAGGATCGTTATCCGTTGTTCCCTGCTGTGTACAGGCAAAAAGCCCCATCATAATCAAAATTGAATAAATAATTCTCATAACTCTCAAAAATTGAATAAAACTGATACACGGTGCGAATTACCCAAATCATGACTCTGATACGCGTAATCAAACTGGAATTTCCAGAAATATATCCCGGCTCCTGTGGTGAAATCACCATTGTTAGATCCCAGCCGCATTGCCAAAATGGAATTATACAAGAGTTCCGTGCCAAAATGTGTGGAACCGTCATATTTGGAATTGACATCATATGCTAATGTGAACCGGCTTTTTATAAACTGCAGTGGCTGAATATAAGCAAATCCATACTTAAAATTTCTTTCAACCTGATCACGGTTTTTTGAATCAGTGTCCCAGGTAATTTCCGTGTTGGTCAAATCCTGAGCATTAAGTCCAAACGAAAGATCACCATACAGGTCATCGTCAAACAAATCACTGAGCGCCATTCTTACCTGAATCCCTAAATCGACACCTAACCCTGATCCGGTTTTATCATCGATTTGTTGTCTCAGGATTTTGAAATTCGCGCCATACGCGAAATCAATCGGTACTTCAAAATACTGCCAGCCCAAATTCATATTTATTCGTTTATATTTCGCAAAAGTAATATAATAAGCGTCATCATAGCTGCTGAAACTTCCTTCAGCGTCACCATCAAGCGGTAATGCCGAACCGGTTATCCTCTGAAAAGCATTCGAAGTTTCATCAAACGCATATTGCGGGATATCCTCAACACTTAAACGAACCCAGGCCAGCGAAATGGTGGCTCCTCCAAAAATCGGGATCGCCACACTGACATAATTTTGATTCTCGAGCGAACCAAATAAATCGGCATACATGGATGCTGCCTGATAATTTTTCAAAAACGCGAGACCGCTGGGATTCCAGTAAAATCCTGAAGCATCTGAACTCAGACCGACATAAGCGCTTCCCATTGCCAGCGCTCTTGCCCCGATCCCCATTTCAAGAAATGATCCGGCATATTTGCTGTCCTGTGCCCTGGCGACATTGATCAACATTAAGACCGATATTGTTAAAGTTATAAATCTTCTCATTTAAGCCTGGCTATTTTAAGAGTGTGCTTAACCGTTTTACCATTATACTTGCCCTTTACCACGGCAAAATAAACTCCGTTCGCTACCTGGTTCCCACCGTCATCCGTGCCATCCCAGATCAGCTCATGATATGAGGGCATTTTTATGTTGTCGCTGGCGACCGATTCATCCAATTCCAGCATCCTTGAACGGATCAGCCTTCCGGATGTCGTGTAGATTTTTATGGAAAAATCATCAATCTCATCGTTACTGTCAACAAAGAATGAAATGATTGTCTCATCTTCAAAGGGATTCGGATAATTTCCGAAAACCTTTATATTAAAACCTTCAGTTACCTGAAAAGTGGACTTTGTCGTTGAAATATTACCATTAACATCGGCGACCGTGACTTCCAATTCCTGGTCCCCGCTGGTCAATTTTGGAGATGTCAGAATGGAAATGGTATTCGCGTTACGGATACTGTCGGGATACGTCATTTCATCTTGTGAAACGGTTTCTCCGTTCAGCTTTACAAAGAATGTTTCTCTAAAATTCAGACCGTTCTCATCCTGAAGCAGAATGGCTATGGACGGATTATTTGTTACAAGCATATCGTTTACAAGCGGTCTCCCGTTTGCGGTTAATTCAATTACCGGTGATTTTTCATCCGTAAAATTAAATACACCATACATACCGGAAGCGCTTACCGCCGTACTCAGTTCATCTCCTTTTAAAGCGGATGAAATTTTAACCCAGAGTCCGAGGTATGTATCAAACCTGAAAAATGAGAGATTATTTCTAACTGCCACAGAGTATTTCGATGTATCAATTTTAGCGCTTAAAATCGCGGGACTTGTAAAAACCGTATTTGTATTTTTTATTGTAATCTGCACGGCGCTCGTATCACTCTGCCCCATAAGACGGATATACTTCAAATCCTGCTGATCACCGTTTTCCAGTATTTCACTAATATCAGTCTTGTTAAAATTTATGACTGAAGAAGCCGTGATACTTCCGGCAGGTATATGATATCCCCAAATGTTTGCGAGTAGAAGCGTATCATTCTGCACACCGTTTTTGCTGGTTCCCATCAGATAGTCAACATAAAAATGATCCGTCTCAATCGTCCGGATGAATACGTTGTTTTGTTCGTCCCTTTCCTCATAGGAATTTACGGGATCCATGGCAATTTTAAATGTCCGCTGATTCTGGAAAACAGCCGGGTTATAATCGGCATAAACCGTCCTCTTTTCACCGGCTCCCAGAGAAACCGATTGTTGATAAAAAGGCACACCGGACGCCAGTCCCTCATCATCAAAACACATAAAAACGACATCTGACAGCGCATCCCGTGAATCGTTTATCACTTTAAATTCTAATTGCAATTGATCATTACCACTATAACGGATGCTCTCCGGATCAATCGTCAAATCCGGACGCGGATCGCCGATATACAGAATATTCCATCTGAATGTCGTTTCAGTACCACCCTGATCCTGAATCCAAATATCAAAATATTTTTGACCGTCTTTTGAAAAACCCGGAAAATCATTTGTTGACTGGAAAAGCGTATCCGCTATTTTTTCCATGGGAATCGTTACGCCATAAGTTTCAAGGGATTCAAAATTCCTGAAATTTATCAAATTCATCGTGGTAACCGGTGTTGGGCTTTCCACCGTGATCCGGAATGAGATAGGCTGATTCACAAGCGGATTTTCCGGTGAAACGGTAATATCAGAAATAATTGTCTTTGAAACCCCGATTTGTCTGTATCCGCTCGCGTCTTCCGTATTGTTGCTTACATAGGCTTTAATAAACAGGGATTCACCCTGTCTGTCTTCCGGTACTTTTGCTTTAACAACCACACCTGCCTGATTATAGGAAGTGGTGATGTCAAATATCTTATAGTTATCAATATCTGTTATTTCCAGCGTCAACTCACCACCGCTGATCTGACCATTGACACTAATCGCGATACTGTCACCCGCCGCCGGTGTCAGCTTATCAACCGTAACCGAAAGACTCTGCGCCGGTTTTTGTATTTTCAGCGCGGGGTCGCCCAGGAAGTTATATTGAGAGACCATTGAATATTTTAAAGAATTATAACTCCATGTGTAGAAACTGCCGTCTTCCGTGTAATAAATCGGGTTTGCCAGATAATAGATTTTCATCATATCAACGGCCTCACCGAATGTTAAGTCGTCCTGCCACAGATAATCGAACAATCCCCACTCGATGGCAAAATCATTATACGTCCAGCCAACCCCGGAGCTTGCCACAATACCGATAGCTCCTTTTTTCGCGGTCAAAACAAACTTTTCCGCCAGAGCGTCTTTACCCGGATTCTCAAAGGCGCCGGTAAAACAGGTCATGCTGGATATAAACGGCTGGTAATGCTCATTGTTGAGCCGATCAACATCTGCCAGTCCAAACAACTGAACATCCGCCCAAATGCCGCCGCCACCGTGTCCCAAAAAATTGACATAAGAAACACCATCATCAAAATATTCAATCAGATCTGTGGTGCTTCCATAAGCAGGATCAACACCCTCGATCTCTTCATTCTTGACGGTATTCAAACGTCTTGAAAAATTCCGACCCTGGTTTTTCATATTAATCAGCCGAAGATTCTGTGTCCTGAACACCGGCTTATTTGTGATATTTTCCCGTGTACCCGCGTCATTTCCACTGATAAATAATGACGTGTTTCGCCATTCACCTGCAACCGGATTATTCTGGTAATTATTAATTTTATCAAGATAATCCAGTAGCTGCTGATTTGTATTTGCGGGTATTCTCGCAACAACTATATCGGGTATATAATCATCTCCCGAAATGAGCGCGTACCAGTAATCGGATGATGCCGAGCCGTATTTTTCTGTCTCAAACATCATGGTCGGAACCAGATCTCCGCTTCCCTTGTAATCATACGAGGCATCACCGGTCAAAACCACATATTTTAACGGATATGTCTGACTCCAGTTCTGATATGCATACGTCAGAAAATTTTTAATGGCTATCGGGGATTTAATTCCGTAATTAAACGTATCATAAATATTCTCAACCGTAACAACTTCCGGATGGTAGCCCGCTTCTTCTTTCAAAAGCTTCAATTTTAACGCGTTCTGATAAAGGAGACTTTCGGTAATGATAAGATAATCAGCCGCGTTAGAAGTATTTGTCAGGGTAAGGGCTGGATTATTTTCTTTCCAGGGTGTAAAGGCTTTTATATACGACGGTTTTTTCTTACCGCTTTCAGTTACAGCCACATAGGTCGTTTTTTGATCAAATATTTCATCCTGAATCGTTAAACGGTAGGAATAGCGATTTAGCTCATTCTTAAAATAATCAATTCTTCCGTTTCCGATCTTGCTGACCCCAAGCTTATACACATCAATTTTTGAATTTGAAAAACCATCAATTTCAAATTGAACAATATAATCAAGGGGAAGACCTTCCTGAACTTTAAATTTTATAAAATCTTTATCAGCTCTGAACAATCTCTGATAGGAGACTTCAAACCAGTTGAGAAGCACAATATCCGTTACGCCGCTCTGTTCCATATCCACGCGAAAAACATTGTCTCCGCTTTCAAGATTGGATTGGGAAAGCGCACCCGCGGCATTTGTGATTAACCTCGATGTCTGACCTTCCCATTTATCCGCGGGTAAAACCTGGCCGACTCTCTGCTCGTTTAACCAGACCGTAACCTGATGCCCCTGCAACAGATTGGTCGGATAACTGTAATATGATTTACCGCGGAACATGGCTTTGACAGTCACAGCGGATCCGTAATCAAGTGGATAGGGTAAATTACAAGTGTAAGACCGGCTTTCAACCGAACTGATGCCACCGTCAAAAAACCAGTGGTCGATTTCATAGGCCGGATGATTCAAATTCGCTGTCGGCTGTCCGAAATTTTCATGATATTTATCTTCTTCAAAATGAAGTGTCTCCCGGAAATAGGACGGCCTTAGATATTGCCGTGTTTCAACAATACCGCCGCTTTCATCAATCAGGCGGAGGCCGTTGGATGTTGAGAGAGTCAGCCAGTACACATTTGTATCGGTAAACGGATCGGCGTAAACATCCGGATACTGGCTCAAAAATGTTTTTTCGTTTTTTTCACCCCAGAATTCAAAATAATCGTCCGGATCAAATGTACCGTCTTCGGTTCCTTTGAAATAAACCGGAACTTCTATTCCCCTGTTTACTAATTTTAATTTTCTGGGATCAATTGTAGTAACAGGATAATTCACTTTAAGCAGATCATCATAGGTGATTTTATAAATACCGGTCTCTTTTACACCGATTTTAAACAGATCGGATTGCGCATTGAGCAGAGTATTTATCTGAAATTCACTAATCTTGGAGAGTGTTGTGGACTCAGGAGACTTAAAAAGCGTTCTGTCGCCATTTACCAGCAGCGTGGACAAAAACTCCCTGCTTCCGCTGCCTGCTTTACCGATGCTTGTTCCTTCGGCGCTTGTCGACAGTTCCAGTTCAATACTTTCAATCCATTCCAGAACCGAAGTACGCGAATCATAAGATACCGGAAAGAGCTTAAGAGAGAAAACAGGTACTTCGCGATATTTTCCAAGATATTCAACGCTGACTTTTTCATCAATATTCAGTGAGGCGTCATCTTTTGATATCAGATAATTTTCGACTGTTTTTTGCCTGGTGCTGATCTTTAAAATTTTATAACGGGCTTCTTCACCGGCAAGATTAAAAAACCGGGTAATATATGGCAGAAAAGCTTTCTGGTTATCGATTATGAATCCCGACTTATCGTATTTCGCGAATATTTTACCGTCATCCGCAACTAATTCGGGCTCATCAAATTCAAATTTTAGAACAAGTTTGTTTTCTGATGCCTGAACCACCTTTTCCCTGTATTCCGCGGCTCCCAGAAACTCCGATCCGGTAATCAGAAAAAACAGTACAAAAACCCAGCTTAGAACGGCATGCATCATTGCACCTTTTCCGGGTACTCTCAATCCTGTCTCCATACATCCTTTTCTATATATAAATCCGCAATCTGACTTAATATGTAAGTAATCGTAATCTTTTGCGCTAAATTTAGTAATAATTTCACATTTTAATTATTTATATAAAAAAATGGGCAGAAAAATCTGCCCAATTTTATGTCGGCTTTGGGACTATTTCAGCAATATCATTTTATCAATCTTGCTGAATTTTCCCGCTTCAAATCGGTATATGTACATTCCGCTTGCCACGCGGCTGCCGTTGTTATCAGTCGCGTCCCATGTCACCGTATGTTCACCGGCGGGGAAAGCCTGATTATTGACCACCGTTTTAACAAGACTGCCTCTTATATCATAGACGGCCAGCTTCACATTTTGCACATCCGGCAGCTGAAAACGGATATTTGTGGTCGGATTAAATGGATTTGGATAATTTTTGAATAAAGCGTACTGATCAGGTACCGGCACCGCCACTTCTATTGTTCTTTCATCGACACGGAGCCCGGAAACACTGACTGATTCCAGTTTATACAAATATGCTTCGCCTGCCGCGACATTCCGGTCAACATACTCATAATCGGTCGCGTGAGTATAGGTTCCCTGACCCGGGATCATGGTTTCATTTAAAACTATCCAGTTTTCAGGCTCGGCGGTACGCGCGCGGTAAACATTGAATCCAAGATTTTCAAGCTCGGACTGCGTATTCCATGTCAGCACCACCTGATTGAAGGCGCTGA
>JBFXGD010000048.1:0-21880 GCA_050178385.1 Calditrichaceae bacterium | reverse complement strand
ATGCCTGATACTGCTGAGATGAATAATCCCGAAGGACTCGGTTTAAAAAATCATTTCATTTCACGACTGGTTCTTTCACTGACAAAAAAAATGCTGGGATTTGACGCGTTCTATAAGGAGCTTTCCGGAAATCCCGAGCCAATTCTTCGTCGGTGCGATTTGCGTGAACCGGCTCTGTTCGCGCCTATCATATCCGCTACCCTGGCATTAAAAGACGATCCGGGCGTCAATGATCCGCTTTCACGCGCCGCCACACTGATTCTTGGAGCGCGCAGTCTCTATAAAGACATCAATTCCGCCGGACTAAAACCCGATATGCATCGCGGTCAAATACTCGAAATGGGACAATACCCAAATTTATTCTCGACCTGTCAGGTCGTTGACGGACAATCAGCGCACATTTTTAAAAGTACTGAAAGATCACAGATTACGGTGATCGTGAACAGCCAGATTTATATTTTGAATGTATGGCCCACAGATGAAAATCCTTCCGTGAACCGGCTTCGTACCGCTCTTGAAAATCTTGTTTTGGATGCAAACCATTCAGCCGGTGACGCACCCGGGATCCTGACGGCGGCATCCAACAGATCACAGTTCCGGGGATTTAAAAAGCTGCGTAAAGTGAAAATAAACAGGGATTCTCTGGAGATAATCAAGCACAGTTTTCTGACGGTCTGCCTCGATCTGAACGAGAAACCGGATGACTATGCAGAGGCCGCGCGCATGATTCACAGCAGTAATTATCAGAACCGCTGGTTTCATTCCAGCCTGCAGATTGTTGTTTTTGGAAATGCAAAAGCAGGCATAATCTGTAATTTCAGCACCTATCTGGATGGAAACACCATGGTTCGCGCCGCTGCTGAAATTTACTGCCGTTCCGCGGAACTAAATCAGTCAAACACAAAGACAGCCGGCAATAAGGAACTGCCCCCTGCCATGCGGTTAAAATGGAATTTTGATCCGTCTATTCTCGAGCTGGCAAAAAAGGATTTGCATCTCATCACCGATGATCAGCGGGCTACTTTCGAAATTCAGGGTATCGGAAAGTATTTTTTCCAATCTCATCATCTTGACCCCGTATCTTCATTTATTGTAGCGTTGCAGGCCGCGCTGAAGTCACTCACCGGTAAAAATGTCCGGATTGAACAATTTCTTGCCATGTCAAAATTTCGCTGCATGTCTTTGGAAACAGCGGTGGTTTCAACCGCTGAAGTTCTCAGAATGGCTGAACTGCTCACAAAATGTGACGGCGTGAATGAGTCAAAGACATCAATTCTGCAAGAAGCGTTACATTCGCAACGCCTTGCGTGTAGAAAAGCAAGGGAACATCTCTCTAGCCATATTATCATGGCGCTTTTTATTCGCTCAAAAAAAGGTGTTAAACTTTTTGCGACCCTGATGGTCGCTTCAATATCGATTCTTTTTCTCAGGATAATGGGAATGTTTAATTTGCTGAACAGAGAAGTGATTGTATCTCATCCGCACAATTTGCCTGAAGTACCGATTGTCGGAAGACCCGGGATCCGCCTGCCATATCTCAAATATTTTGGCCTCCATTATCATATCCTTGAAGACAGGATACGCATAACCCTGATGCCATCAGTCAAATTTTCAATTCCAAATGAAGATGTCATAGAATCAATAAATCACTATTTGACAAAGTTGGTGAAATTTGTAGAAAGCAGAAGTACCGCGGAGATGATAAAATAAAGGCCCTGATTTTTATGTTCAGGGCCAAAACAAAACCAAAACTTAAAGCTCTTTTTTCCCTTCAAGTTCATCCGCCAGAGCGGATGCATCGTACAATTTTCTCAATGCTTCAATCATATATGATGAATGTACGGCTACAGACCGGTTATTGGATTCATAGTAAACATATCTTCCAACCAGACTTTCGATATTCCCGTCAAAAATCAAGCCCACAAGTTCTGCCTTCTGATTGATAACCGGAGAACCCGAGTTCCCGCCGATTATATCGCAGCTGTTTACAAAATTCGCGGGTGCGCTCAGATCCAGCTTGTCTTTTCTTTCAAGGAACCGCTTTGGCAGATTAAACGGCGGCTGGAAATCAAAACTGTTCGCCCGATCATACAATCCGTATAATGTTGTTTTTGGCGGCGCCATTGTTCCGTTCATTTCGTATCCTTCAACCTTGCCGTATGAGAGCCTCAGAGTAAAATTAGCATCCGGATTTACCGATTTCCCGTACACGGCAAAACGGGCGCGGCCAAGTTTTTGTTCTGCGGCCGCTTCTACACTTTCAACCTTATCCTCTTTTTCTTTATCCAAAGCTCTGCTCATCGGATCCAGTTTTCGCGCAAGCACGATAAGGGGATCGTCAGAGCTTTCGACCGCCTCCTTGCCGCCGTCAATCAAGGATTTGCGGAAAGCCGGATCGGCGATCCGTGTCTCGTCCAATAGTCCAGCGGCGACCGCTTCCGGGGATTTTCCATTCAAAACAGTCTTTATAAATGGATCTTCTTCTCCGAGATTTTCCAGTGATTCTCTCAACCCGTCTGCAATCATCATTTTTTCTAACTCCGGATATACCGGAGCGGGCGACAGCAGATAAAAAAGAGATGATTCAAGCTGAGAATCATGAAATCCTTCCAGACGTTCACCATCCGGCTTGTTAATCTCAGCGGCATACTTTACAATCGTTTCAGCCAACGCAAACATTCTGGATCCGCTGACCGACCGGTATCGTAGGGGCTTAAGCAGCCCAACCATCGTATTCTCAGCAGCCGAAATTTCATCCCAGGCGCTTCCGTATTCCTTTTTCCATTCGGGCTTACTATTGACCAACGCCTTAAATTCTTCTTCATCTTTATTCTTCTTTTTCATTAAAGACTCATCGAGCAGCCCATTGTATTCGCCGGTCCATGCTTTAATCGCGTTGCTAAGGCCAAAAATCTGGCCGGCAGCCTGACGCGCCTGTTCCGGACCCAGCGCTGAATATATTTTTAACACTTCCATGCGGCGTTTGATCAATTCCATCCGAAAAGGATAAGAATAATCGCGCTGGCGCTCCAGCTGAGCAACCGTTTGCAGGCGATTAGTCGATCCCGGATTTCCCGGTACAAAAACCAAATCGCCGTCGCCTGCTCCCTTCGTATTCCATTTCAGATAATTTTTGGAATCAACGGGTTTACCGTTTTCATATACACGAACAATGGCCATATCCAGATCATACCTGGGATAGGTGAAATTATCCAAATCACCGCCGTAATAGGCGGCCTGCATTTCCGGAGCGAACACAATCCTGACATCCGTGTATTTTTTATAACGATAAAGCCAGTATTCTCCACCCTGATACAATGTGATCACATCTGAACGAAGGCTTGTTTTTTTCAGACTTTCTTTTTCGATCAGCGCCATTTCTGCCTTGCGGGCTTCAAGCGCTTCCTGATCAGACATGTTTTTCTTGACCGATTTATTGATACGTGCGGTGACATTTTCCATGGACACAAGAACATTCAGCTCGAGATCTGTCGCTTTTAATTCCTGCTCCATCGATTTTGCATAATAACCGTCAAACACATAGTTGGCTTCTGATGATGAAAGTTTCTGCAACTGACCACGCGCCACATGATGGTTTGTCAAAACAAGGCCGTTGGGACTTACAAATGAACCAGAACCGCCATCGTTAAACCGGACACTGGACAACCTTACATGATCAAGCCACTCCTGCGTTGGCACAAAATCATACCGCTCCTTTAGCTGTTTAACAGGCGGATTGTCAAAAGTCCACATACCTTCATCGGCATTCGCGGTAATACTAAATACCAACAATATCAGAAAGCTGAGTGCAGCATTTTTCATGATATCCCCTTATAAATAATAACTAATTCCATGCAGAATTCCTTTAAAACCGATTGATTATCTGGCAGCCTGCACATTGATTTGTCAACTTGTGAAATACGTAAACCGCAATAAAAAATTCCGCGCGTAGCTGTTTTTTACTTAGTTTTGCTCATTTTAGCCAATATGCCCTTTACGGCATCTCTGTGAACCATAAAGCTAAGCATTTTCAGTTTGATAAAATCATCCCTGAAAAAATAGTATCCCTTATTGTCGCCATTATAGGCGCTGGAACCCGAATCTTTTATCAGGAACCAGTCATGACCGAATTTACTTGTATATCCAACCAGATGAATTCCATGATCATCCGTTGACGTTTTATTATAAAACCGGTACTCCCGAGAATTTTGATTTATGTCTTTCTGTGACAGATCCCACGGCACAACTATGGCAATATCATCCTCCCCGCTTTTACCGGCTTCGCTCACATCGCCGCCAATCGCTATCGTATACCCGTTTCTCACGGCATTCTTTATACCATTGTAAAATTCATCCAGCGGGATATTATAATAATTCTGACAATGCCACCAGTTATCCGGCACTTCGTATTCTCCTAAGGTATAAAATGGAAATTTGAGGGTGGACATAAAATCCACATAATCATCAGGATTAATTTTGACCACTTTCTGCATAAATGTTATGGGAGTATAATTCTCACCCTTATACACAAATTCTGCCGGAGGTTCACCGATATATTTATTCAGAATCTGCCTGATGGTACTCAAAACGACTGTTTCATCCCAATATTCGTTATTTTTTATAAATGTTAAATAATCATTCATTTCTTGGAACATTGCTTCATGATTGTGTTTCAACAGACCGTTAACAAGTCCTGAATAAGATTCCGCGGGTACGCATCCGTATTGTTTCATGCGCAGCAGAACCGCGTTTTGTTCAGAACCCTCACCAAATTCGGAATCCCCTTTTTCCCGGACAAACCGGCGCGCCTTTTCAACATATTCGCGGTAAGCGATATACATTTCAGATAGTTTAACCTGACCGTATCCCAACCTTGCAATTTCTGATTCGACAAATGAAACGCCTGAAAAAGCCCAGCATGTTCCTGTAGTGTCCTGCCTTATCGGATCGAAGTGAAATATTTTTATGAAATCATTTATGGATGGTTTTTTAACCTCTTTAAAATCAGTAGTAAGGATCGTCTTCTCTTTGCCCCAGACAACCTTTTTCCTGTATTCGGCATTCCCCTGCGCAAACAGAGATGATGTTAACATCAGCAGCGCGATTAAAACAGATAAAATACGCATCATTGTTCTCCTGTTTTTATTATCCGGCCAATTTATTCACAGACAAAAATATAACTTAAAATATTTCAATTCAAAATTCAGCGAAATTTTAGAAATTATGACGAATCCTGATAATTACATCACTATATTTAGAAAAAAGTTGTGTAAAATTGAGTCATCAAGATAATCCTTGCCATAATTTTAAGTACGGTTTATATTTGAAAACAACTTTATTAACGGCCCCGGAGGCACTATGCAAGAAGACACTTATTGGTCAAACATCTTCAAAAAAGAAAAAAAACAGGCTGACAACATCTACACCGTTTTGAAAGAAATTCCAATATTTCATGAGCTTGACAAGAAAGAACTAAGATCAGTTGAACGCATTTTACACCGCCGGACGTACAAAGTTGATGAAATAATTTTTAATGAGAACGAACCCGGCGTGGGGATGTTTATTATTCAATCCGGAAAGGTCAATATCACCCTTGGAAAAGAGAAGAAACTGCTGGCTACTCTGGGTAAAGGTGATTTTTTTGGAGAAATGGCCCTTCTTCTTGAAGGTCCGAGAACCGCAACCGTAACGGCAATCGAGCCGGCTGTAATGCTTGGGTTCTTCCAGCCTGATCTTTTTAACTTATTGGAAACAAGCCCTCATACAGGCAACAAAATTCTTCAGAGGCTTGCGCAGATGATTGCGGAGCGTCTGCGTGTCGGAACAATTGAAAACCGCCAATTGAAATTAAAACTAAATGAATATGAGCGGCAAATAGAAGAATTGAAAAAGGAAAAATAAATGGATTACACAGTCGGACGATTTATCAAGTTCATCGTCATAATTATGATTCTGGCGGGGATCGGATGGTTTCTTTTGACTTTAAGATCCACTATTACAATTCTTCTTGTATCTGGTCTGCTTGCATATATCCTTGATCCCATTGCCAGTTATTTTGAACTGAAAGGCATGTCCCGTACACAGGCTACAATCGTCATTTTTCTTATAATTCTCGTATTTTTTTCAGCGATGGGTTATTTTCTGGTACCCCGGCTGATTATTGAAATCAGTAATATACAGAAAGGCATTCAATCGGATTTGGGCTCATCGTTTATTATGAAAATCGAAGATATGATCAGGGAAAACTTACCGATGTTTGCCGGTCAGGAATTAGGGCTTGAGGAAAGTATAAATAATATATTATCAGCCTTTTCCGGGACGTTCTTTTCACATATTCTTGATCTTGTTTCACTTATAACCACGCTTGTGATCATTCCGTTTGCCGTGTTTTTTCTTTTAAAAGACGGCCGGAGTATGAAAAAAGCTTTTGTTAACATTATACCAAACCGCTATTTTGAAATGGTGCTGAACATGATTTATAAAACTGACCTGCAGCTTGGAGGCTATTTGCGCGGCCAGTTTTTTGACGCAATGATTGTAGGTGCCTTATCTATCATCGCTCTCTGGATGCTGAATGTAAATTATTTCATTCTTATCGGTGTATTTGCGGGACTTGCCAACATGATCCCATATGTCGGCCCATTAGTGGGCGCGGTCACCGCCATGCTGGTGGTAATCATGAACGGCGGTGATGGACAGAGTCTATTGATGGTCGGTGTCGCGTTCGCCGTTATCCAGTTAATTGATAATGTGATAATTCAACCGCTTGTTGTCGCGAAAAGTGTTGACATGCATCCGCTGCTTGTTATTTTCGCGGTCATCATCGGAGGACAATTTTTTGGCATAGTAGGGATGCTTCTGGCAGTACCGGCGACCGGTATTACCAAAGTTATTCTTCAGGAACTTTTTAAGAGTATCCGCAAATATAATCTTATTTAAAGATTTTTTACGGCCGCTCGTTTTTCAGATGAATGATTTGTTTTAGTCAATGGAGTATCTATGCACTGGACTGAAGATTATTTCGATGAGTATTATTTAAAGTCTATTGATAAAATCACCGGAAAGGAACAAACAGAAACAGAAGTCAACTTTCTTGTCGAGCATTCGGAAATAGATAAGAACAGTATGATCCTGGATCTTGCCTGCGGTCACGGAAGACATTCTATTGAACTCGCGGGCCGTGGTTTTAATCGTGTCACCGGAATGGATCTTTCTATTCAATTTTTAAATATGGCAAAGGAAAATACCGCCGGATTGTCAAAGCCTCCTGAATTTATTCATAAAAATATGAACGATTTCGAAGAAACGGATAAATATGATTTAATATACAGTCTGTTCTCTTCCTTGTTTTATTTTGATGATAAGCATAATCTGGAAATTCTGAAGCGTGTCTATGCAGGTCTAAAGCGTGATCGATACCTGATTATTGACTATTTCAACCCCATTGAATTTCTAAAGCGAAACCGTAAAAGAAACTGGTTTTTTACCAGCGATGAGTATTTAATTCTTGATGAAATATCCCACAATCCCATTTCGGGCATCATAACCAATGAACGACAAATTATAGCGCCGGATGGAAAACGGATTAAACGAATGTTTCACGTGCGCGATTATACCGTCGCCGAACTTCGATATCATCTTGAAAATATTGGATTTGAGATTATCAATGTTTTTGGGAATTTTGACGGCTCTCCTTTCACCATCAGTTCACCGCGTCAGATATTTGTAATGAAAAAACCAACATAGCCGAGATAGGAAATTAGCATGCAGGAGCTGGAGAACAAACAATCATTATATGAATTTATACCGATTCTGACATTTGTTATAAGTTTTTTTATTTTTGAGATTTTTGACTGGATGGTCGCGACTAAATTTATCTTAGCGGTAATTTTAAGTCTCGCCGCATTTATAATTATGATGCTTGAATTGAAGCAGGAAAAAAAAATTAAACCCGTACAGACCGGAAAATTACATTTTTATACCGGCTTACTTTCGTTTATGGCCCTTTTAATTTTTTTAAGCGGTTTTTTGCACTGGTACAAAATGATATCCAATTTTTCCCGAATGGGAGTTCTCCTCGGATTAGTTTTAATCTACTTTATTCTGTTATTTCGATCCATGCGCTTTCTTGCTTTCTATAACAGGACGCTTGAATCAAAGGACAAATAATTTCAGGTCATTCTTCGGTTATTTTTGAATTCAGTCTTTCTTATTTTATCCGGTGAATTAATTTCTGGAGGTTTTATGGTTTTACTAGAGTTTACAATGAGCCCGCTTGATAAAGGAGAAAGTCTGTCACCTTATGTGGCCCGCATTCTGGATATCATTGACCGAAGCGGTGTAACATATCAATTGAGTGCAATGGCCACCATTCTCGAAGGGGAATATACCGAAGTCATGGACGTTGTAAGAAAATGTTTTCTGGAACTGGAAAAGGATTGCTCGCGTATTTCAATATCTGTTAAAATTGATTACCGGAAAGGCAGTGAAAGCCGGCTGCGGAGCAAAACCGATCGCGTAGAAAATATTCTGGGACGCAAATTGAACATATTAGGGAAGGATATGCCATGATCTCCGGCAGATTAATGATTATTTTTCTATCTGTATTATTTATAAATTTTGTAAACGGACAGAGTCTGAACGATCAAATCCGGCAGGCCAGAGAGAAGGTATTCCCGGCTCTGGTTCATATTCAACCCGTAAAGGAGATTTTTACATCCGGTGAAAAGCGAAAAGTACAAGTTACCGGCAGCGGTGTGATTTTTAGTCGTGACGGATATGTGCTTACAAATAATCATGTGGCAGAGAAAGCAAGATTTGTGCGGTGCACGCTGTCATCTAAAATTGAGCTGGACGCTGAAGTTGTCGGACTCGATCCCTGGACTGATCTTGCCGTACTGAAACTGGATCTGGCGCAGGCGGGTCTTACCTCCGTCCCGTACGCGGAATTTGGTGAAAGTGACCGTCTCGAAGTCGGTCAGATTGTGCTTGCTCTCGGCTCGCCGCTGGGTCTGGCGCGCTCATTATCAATGGGAGTAATCAGTTCCATCGACCGCTACTTTTCAGATGTGGGGGAGATGATTTCACCCTTTAACCTGTGGATACAGACTGACGCGGCCATCAATCCCGGAAACAGCGGAGGCCCTCTGGTCGATCTGGATGGAAAGGTTATCGGGATCAACGCACGCGCTGTTGTCTTCGGCGAGAATCTCGGCTTTGCCATCCCAATTAATACCGCCCGCTATGTAATAAATCAGCTTCTGGATCATAGGGAAGTTCAGCGATCGTGGCTGGGAATTGATTGGCAGGAAATCAAGGAATACCGGAAATACAAGAATCAGCCGGACCTTGAAGGCGTGCTAATTGCTTCCGTCGATCAAAATTCTCCCGCCGACTCGGCTGGGCTGGAACCCGGAGATGTGATCACCGGGATTAACGGAAATGCGGTTTCCGCGGTTTATCAGGAAGAACTCCCAAAGCTTCGTTTGCTCATATCAAACCTGCCAATCGACAGCGAAATCAGATTTGATGTAATCCATAAGGGCAGTAAAAGAACTGTCAATGTGATTTCAAGAAAACAGGGAAAATTCAGCGGCTCTGAGTTCCAATGTGATGAATGGGGTCTTTCGGTTCAGGAAATTACCCCCCGCATTGTGAGAAACTTTCAGATGGATTCTGACCGGGGCGTGCTTATCTCGGGTGTGAGACGCGGCAGCAAGGCTGATGAAGCGGAACTCGATCGCGGATATGTCCTCGTATCGATCGACAGCGCCGAAGTAACTGATCTTAATGATTTTAAAAATAAGTACGGGCAAATTATTGCGGATGACGGTAAACCCCATATGCTGTTTCTGAAGTTTGGCAAGCGAAACCGTTACGCCCTGATAAAAGGAGACGAATAGATGCCGAGATTTCCTTTAATTATAGCGCTTTCTTTAATACTTTTCTCATTCGCGACAGCATCAAATGATAATTGGCAAAACGCCGTCAAAAAAATACAGGATAAAATTGTCCTTGTTGAATACTTTGAACAAATCTCAACATCCGAGTCCATTATTGATAAGAGCCGTATGAAAAAACATGTCACCGGCCTGCTGGTCGATGACAACGGCTTAATCATGACCCCCTCCAGCATTTTCAGAGCGAGCCTGGAATTCAGCGATTCCCCGTCCTTTTTTACCCACTCTGAAGTCCCGAAGGATATTATGGTCAAATTTCCGGGGGGAAATTACCAACCCGCTGAATTTGTCGGCAAAGATGATGATAAAGGTGTCGGATTTATCCGCCTTATATCAAAACCTGCGCAACGCGCCATACGATTCAACGAGAATGCAAAATTAAAATTGGGAAGCAGAGTTTTGATAGTTTCCCATCTTGGATCCTCATATGATTACGAAATGATCATCAATGAATCTTTTATAAATGCCATACTAAAGAAACCATCGGCAAATTATCTTGCCGAATACAATATCCGAAACCTATCCGGTTTTGGCCTTGTGCTCGATGATAAAGGAAAACCCTCGGGAATCATTCAAATCAAGGATTCCCAACCATCATCATTTGAGTTTGATAACGGACAGTCATCATCGCTTTCGGAAATTTCACCCTACTCAGTATTCAAAGATCTCATTGTTGATCCTCCCGTATATAAGGAAAAAGAAACATCACGGAAAAAATGGCTGGGAATTTATATGCAGCCTTTTACGAGATCCATGGCAAAATATTATAAAAATCCGGATGTTCAGGGTATTCTTATCAACACGGTTATGCAGGATTCACCGGCTGATGATGCCGGACTTTTAGCGGGTGATGTGATCACCTCTATTGCTAATTTTCCGCTTTATGCCGAAGAAAACAATGACCTGGAAGTTCTTAGAAAACTGATCAGGAACCAGACAACATCCCCTGTCGCGTTTAAGATATTTCGTGATGGAAAACATCTTGAGGTTCCCGTAACTCTTTCGGATATACCGATCAGTCAGTTCCTTGCCGATGAAATTTCTAATTCAACGCTTGGTTTTAGCATAAAAGAGCTGACAAAGGATATTATTCTTGCAAAACAACTGGATTTCGATACCGAAGGCGTTTGGGTATCAAAAGTCGAACGGGCCGGTTGGGCGGATATCGCCGGTATTTCGGTGGGCGATCTGATCCTGATGGTAAACGAACAAAAAGTGAACGGTCCCGATGAAATGAAAAAGGCCTTTGACGTGATTGAAAAAACAAAACCATCTTATTTGAGTCTTTTTGTCAAACGGGGAGCGGAAACTCAATTTTTATTTATCAAAACCAATTTTAATCAAAACCTGGATCAATAGGAGAAGATTTAATGGATATTTTAAGAGTAATTTTCGAAAAGCAATATGAACTTAACAAGCGTATTTTAAAAGAGCGGCACGAGCAGGATTATGATCAGGTGTGTGACCAGAATAATCAGGACAGCGAAACAGTCCGCCGAAGAGTTGAATGGCTTTTAAACTATAACCGGGCTTTGATTCATGAGTCGATCGAAATGGAAGATTCACTTCCGTGGAAATGGTGGAAGGATTATAGTGATATTGACTGGGAAAATATCCGTATTGAACTGATCGATGAATTGCATTTTTGGGTCAGTAAATGCCAGTTGGTCGGGCTTGATCCTCAAAAGTTGGCCGAGCTTTACTTAAAAAAGAATAAACTCAATCAGATCCGTCAGGATAAAGGGTACGGAAGTAACTATCAGAAATATGACGAAAACGGAATTGAGGACAACAAACGAATGGATGATCTTTTGGATGAAAAGTAATAGTTTAGATCACTGATTCAAAGATCTTTATGATCTTCCAGTTTCTGTGAAAAATTAATCAGAGCCGTTTCCAGTATTCCCGCGATCAGAAGCAGCGGCAAAACAATTTCAATAAACAGCTGTATATATTCTGAAAACTGTACCGCCGCTATTCCCTTTAAAGGAATATTTAAATTTATCAGATTGTATTGAAATGCCATAGTAAATGAGATAAATGCCGCCGGCAATTCAAACAGAGCGACAGGATTGAGAAGCGCCGTATAAAAATATTTCCCCTCAAGCGTCTCATAACTGACAACTCCAATATCAACACCCATCCACAGAGCAAACAGAAACGGCAGACCGGGGATGTGTCCGGATAATAAATTTATAAAGAGAGATATTCCGTTTACCAAAAAAATAAACAGAAACAAGATTACCGGATTCCATTTTTGCTTTATTAAATAATCCAGCTTTGAAACAATCCAGTGGGGATAAGCCAGAATCCAGCCGATTTTTTTATAGGATGCGGTCGGCGCGAGCGCGTATCCCGCAAAGAAAAATAACGCGCTGGTAAGAAAAATGTTGAAATTGAGCAGATCGAGTCTGTCAATCATAGCAGAGATCATCTGATTCTTTCTGAATATATGATTTATAAATTTTTATATGATTTAAATCCATACACGGGATCGGCATTTTTTACCGCTTCAAGAATAGCGATTTCCACAGCCTCCACCGTCATTGATGAGATGACGTCAATATCCGCTTCTTTTTCCGGCTTGGCCATAACAAACGTAACATCACCGTCATAACTCGTGTGTGCCGGCTCGATTCTGCGGGCAATTCCGTTATGAGCCCGGTCGGCAAGATAATACGCCTGTTGTTTGGAGACCGCCGCGTTCGTCATCACCGCGCATAATACCGTGTTTTCCACCAGCCCGACATCAGGCTTTCCCCATCGTATATAGGGATTGTCGTTGGCAATAAACCGGTTGTTAATATCAATCGCGCCCGCTATGATTTTACCGTTTTTATCAATAACGTCTCCCACCGCATTTACCACCGCGATCACAGCGACTTTTAATGCTCCATGAGTGATTTCACTGATACCGATTCCGCCTTTCATGGCGCGCTCGATACCGCTCCATTTCCCAACGGTAGCGCCTGTTCCGGCGCCTATGCTGCCCATCAGCCGATTATTATATTCGGCTTTTTCAGCGGCAAAGCGGGCGTCAGCCGACGTTGGACGGACTTTCGCATCCCCGATATTTAGATCAAATATCACCGCCGCGGGTACAATCGGTACAATGCCATAATGTGTCTTATAACCTTTGTTCTGCTCCTCCAGATATTCAACTACCCCCTGCGCGGCGTTTAATCCGAATGCGCTTCCCCCCGTAAGCAGCAGCGCGTGAATACTGCTGATTTTACGCTCTGGCGAAAGCAATGCCAGTTCCCTGGTACCCGGTGAGGCGCCCCGAACCGAAGCGGATGCGATAATCTCATCCGGTGGCAGAATGACCGTGCAGCCGGTGGAACTTTCTCGATTTGTATAGTGTCCGATTTTAAACTGCGACAACATTTTAAGGCTCCGTTACCGGTTTTTTTCGTGATCTATGAATCATATTCATTGGGTATTTGTTAAATTATCTTTTATCGGGTTGAATGTCAAAAAAATTCCGTCTTGTTTTTTTGTGAAATTTTTTGCATTTTAAATTAATTATCTGAAATATAAAACGATTATAGAATATAGTTGATTCACTTGAAATCAAAAGTTCGATTTAATAGTACGCGATAATACAAAATTGTTTTTGTATTGAATAGTAATCAAATTAAATTTCCGGTAACCAAATTGTGATAAAACGGATTTTAGTTGTTGACGATGAGCCTCAGGTACGGGAAGTACTCGCAGACTTTTTAACGTTCAAAGGCTATGAAGTAATCCTTGCGCCGGACGGTAAAAGCGGTTATGCGTGTTTTCTTGAAACTATGCCCGACGCGGCCGTAGTGGATGTTGAAATGCCGGTAATGAACGGACTTCAATTCTCAAGATCCGTATTAAAGGAAAATATAAAATTTCCGATTATCATCATCACCGCATTCCTAGAAAAATACTCTAAGGCGGATATAATTAACTTAGGCGTCAAAGAAGTTCTGCAAAAGCCATTAAATTTAAATGATCTATTTAATAGACTGCAAAGAGTTTTATCACCACTTGCCTGTTTCCTCATGTCTTTTTATACTTGTTTATAGATTTTGCATCCAGCGTTCAACGATCAAATATTCAGTAATTCAATCTGCCGTTTAAAGGAGAAGCTATGATTCGATTGGAAAAATATTTACGCCCGCGGTCTGTTGCGGTTATAGGAGCATCCCGTAAGGAGGGTTCTCTCGGGAAAATGTTTTTAGATGCTGTTTTAAGGATGAATTATGAAGGTAAAATATATCTCGTCAATCCGAAAGCCGATCAGATAAGCGGTAT
Organism: Calditrichaceae bacterium; assembly: GCA_050178385.1. Classification (GTDB taxonomy): domain Bacteria; phylum Calditrichota; class Calditrichia; order Calditrichales; family JBFXGD01; genus JBFXGD01. The sequence goes on along the minus strand of JBFXGD010000048.1, from coordinate 7,634 downwards.
AAAATGCTTTCCAAACATCGATTCTCTGCCCGAAATACCTGATGTCGCTGTGATTTTGCTTCCTTATCAGCTTGTTCCGGAAAGTATGACAGAACTTGGCGAAGCCGGAATCCAAAACATTATCGTTATCAGCGCAGGATTTAAGGAAGTCGGCGGTGATGGGATTGATCGTGAAAAACATCTGCTGGAGATCGCCGGAAAATATGGTTTGAATATTTTGGGACCCAACTGTATGGGATTGTTTAATACCGATCCGGCCATTTCATTTAACGGGACTTTTTCACCCACTCTGCCGAATCCCGGTCACGTGGCCTTTGTATCCCAGAGCGGTGCCCTTGGAGTCGGGATCTTAGAATTGGCCGCCGGAACGGACCTGGGCTTCTCCGTATTTGTAAGCACCGGGAACAAGGCCGATATCACAGACGCGGACGTTCTTGATTTTCTTTACCGTGACAACAACACAAAAGTCATCACATTTTATCTGGAGAGCATTGATAATCCAAACGCTTTTCGGAAAATCTGCAGCAGGATTTCAGCAGTAAAACCCCTTCTCGCGGTAAAAGCCGGAAGAACGGCAAGCGGGCTCAAGGCGGCTTCATCCCATACGGGCGCGCTGGCCAATCCCGATCATATTGTTGACGGTTTTCTGAAACAGTGCGGGGTGATACGGTGCGATACTCTGGAAGATGTTTTTGATTCAGCCAGAGCCCTGTCTCTCCAGCCATTGCCTGCCGGGCCGCGTACGGCGGTCATCACAAATGCGGGAGGACCTGGAATTCTTGCCAGCGACGCTTTGGAAAAAGCAAATTTAAAACTGGCGGTACTGAGCGAAACAACGGTTAACAAATTAAAGTCTTTCCTTCCGCAGGAAGCCGCGACGGGGAATCCGGTTGACATGATCGCCAGCGCCAACCATCAGACATATCACGATGTTCTTGAGGTTATCCTTAACGATGAAGGAGTGGATAGTGTTATACTGATTATGGTGAAACCTCCTGTGAATACAACTCCCGCTATGATCGTTGACCACATTAAATCGCTTGTACACAATTCCGGTAAAACAATTATCCCGGTGTTAATGGCAACAAAAGATGAAACCGCCGGGTTGGATGTTTTTAAAGAACTCCAGCTGCCTGTGTTCTCATACCCGGAAGCAGCGGTTAAATCTCTCGGCGTCATGCGGCAGTACGCGACCATTCAGCAGCGATTCAGAAAGTCCGAAGCGGTAGTAGCTCATCCCGAAATGGAAGAAACGCTTCTGGCGAGCGCCGGAGAACAGGCCACCACCGCTGAATTATTCGAACTGTTAACGCATTACGACATTGCCGTTGCTCCCTATCTGGTCACCGAAAACATCGATGACTTAATCAAATTTTCAGAACAGCAATCCGGCAAAATAGTACTCAAGATCGCCAATGAACAGATCATTCATAAAAGCGACGCCGGCCTCGTGGCATTGAATATCGACACTGAATCGCTGTTAAGACAGTCTTATCAACAACTTTCGGAAAGAGCTTCTCTTCTGCTTCCTTCAGGGACCCAGCCGCTTTTTCTCGCGCAGAAACAACTCTCAGGCGGCATTGAACTGGTCATCGGCGGTAAAAAAGATGCCACTTTCGGCCCGGTTCTCATGGTGGGATTCGGAGGCATCTTTATAGAAGTTTTAAAAGATGTTTCTTTCAGGATCGCGCCGGTCAACGCCTTTGAGGCCAGAGAAATGATTTCAGAACTGCGTTCTCAAGCGCTGTTGAATGGATTTCGGGGTAATCCCGCCATTGATCTGAACTCATTCGCCTATGCAATCCAGCGATTTGGGCTGCTGCTTTCGGAGCATCCGGAAATCACTGAAATGGATCTGAATCCGCTTATCTGGGACAGTGAGAGCAGACAACCGGTTGTTGTTGATGTGAGAGCTACTCTGGCCTAAGCAAAATGATCATTTTATTTTAAGGGAGAAGCATTTATATAAATTGTTGAGTGAAAAATTCTATTTTTACTCAGAATGCTTTTCCCCTTTCCGGTCATTGATTGCTCCCGTTCAATTTTGATTGTAAATTGAACTCTGTTATTCAAATTCACATGGAATCATTTATCAATAAAAACGCCATAGGACTCAATTTTGCCAAGAATTCTTATCATCCTGACCCTACTCTGTTTTCCGGGATTACTTAAGAGCCAGAATTATCTCTGGCCGACCAACGCGAGTAACTATCTTACATCAAGCTTCTGCGAATACCGGCCGGGCCATTATCACTCCGCCATTGACATCAAAACATGGAACCGTGAAGGATACCCTGTTTATGCGGTTGAAGACGGTGAAATTGTACGTGTTAGGGTCTCGCCTTTTGGGTATGGTAAGGTTATTTACCTGAAACTCAAAGACGGAAATATTGCTGTGTACGCGCATCTGCAAAAATTCAATCCGGAAATGGATCAGGCGGTTCGTGAACGTCAAATCGAGAAACAAAAATACTCCATCAACTGGCAGCCTTCAAAATGGACCGTCAAAAAAGGTGACATTCTCGGCTATAGCGGACAGACAGGAATTGGCGTTCCTCATCTGCATTTTGAAATTCGTGACAGCAAGGAAAGACCGCTGAATCCGCTGAAATTTTATGATAAAGTTCAGGATAACATTCCCCCGACGCTGCAGTCATTACTTATTATTCCGCTTACTCCGCAAAGCGCCGTGAACGGTTCATTTGTCCCCGCTGAGTTCAATCTCAGTTATATCAGGGACGGAGAATATCAGATCAATGAACCATTGTTTGTAAAAGGTAAAATCGGATTCGCTCTCAGGGGATACGATATGGCGGACGGCGTACACAATTCATTTGCTTTCTATAAAACAGAATTAAAAGTGAATGACATTGATTATTTCCGTATGCTCTACGACAGGATCGATTTTGACCTTACAAATCAGATAGATGTTGAAATCTATTACCCTTTTAGAGCGTGGACCGGTAAAGTCTTTCATAAATTATATATTGAAACTTTTAATGACCTGGAATTTTATGACCGGTCTCTCGGGGACGGATCAATTGAGGTAAATACGGATCCGATTGAATTTCGGATCGATGTCAGTGATTTTTTCGGGAATGCCCGTTATATCAAAGGAACTTTGCTGCCTGACGGGGCCGCATCCCCGAAGATCAAATTAATCAACAGAACGAACAATCTGGCATATCTCAGGATGGAACTCCCATCGAAACTGACAGAATTGAGATTTTCCGCGAGCTCCGACGGCCGGACATGGAATAACATTGAATTTTTCGAGATTCTCGAACGCTCCTACTCTAATCCTCATCAGGATGCCTTGCTGAAAATTATGCTCCCTTCCGGAAAAGATCATTATTTAAAAACAATGGTTACAACCAGTGACAACCAGCAAATTGAAAATATTACCCGGATGAACGGCCCGGTCAGTTCCACGATTTTTCTTGATGTTTTAAACATGGGGAAAAATCTCGCGCTCCGGTTTAATCAGATAAATGATTCTCCCGGCCTATCGCTGAACCTTGACAATGAAACATCTTCTGAAATTTATCTGCCGGTCATCCGTAATGATTATTTTGAAAAAATTGTTTCCGCCGCAAAGATCAGCGGAGAAAATTTAAGCGTGAGACTCCTCGATAATGAGCAGACAATTCTCGACACCACATTGATTATAAAACGGCTGCTACCCGGTGCTGATCAGAAAATTGGATTCGTAGGCGGACATGTTAATCTGCGAGCGAGCGTATCCAGCCTTTATGATACCCTGCTGGTAACGGTCGGACAAAAAGTGCTCGACGCTTCGCTAATTAATGCCCCGGTATTCAGTTCCATATATGAAATTGATCCGTTTGGATTGAAACTGAAAGACAACGTTTTTTTGACGATCGCTCCTGACTCATTTTACAGTGATATCTCCAAAATGGGAATTTACAGCCTTGCAAAATCAAATAAACTCAGTTACGCCGGGGCCATCATTGATACCTTAAATAAAACTATATCCGCTGACATCTCCGCTTTTGGGACCTTTCTCGTCGCGGCCGATACGACCGCGCCGGAGCTGAGAGTTATTTATCCCAGAGACAACAGTAGGCTGACAACGCTTGACAAAATTCAGTTTTATACAAAGGATCATCTTTCGGGCATCGAAAAGGAATCAAATATCCGGATTCTTCTCGACGGTCGTTTTGTGATCCCGGAATGGGACCCGGAGAAAGATATAATCACAGGCTACCCGCACTGGAATCCCGGCAAAGGCAACCATCTGATCACAATTACGGTCAAGGACCTCGCCGGAAACACAATTGAAAATACCATATCCATAACAATACTGTAAAAGGAAATCCTTGATCCCGATATCCGATGAAAATCCCAAAGGTTTTATTCCTTTTGTAAATTACCTGATAATCTTCGCCAATATCACGGTATTTGCGTTTCAGATTTACACCGGGCAGGATCCGGATCAATTTTATGCTCATTTTGGCCTCATACCGGCAAATTTAACTCAATATGGCTTTGATCCCTCTGAAATTCTAAAAATGTTTACTTCTATGTTCGTACATGGCGGAATCATGCATCTTGCCGGCAATATGCTGTATTTGTGGATCTTTGGCGATAATATTGAATATACCATCGGGCATAAGCGCTATTTTATCTTTTATTTGATCGCCGGGATCGGAGCGGCTTTAATGCAGATCATCTTCAATCCTGATTCTCTTATACCTATGGTTGGCGCCAGCGGCGCGATTTCCGGAGTTCTGGGCGCATACCTGATTAAATATCCCAGAAACCGAATTTCTGTCCTGTTTTTTTTCATCATAATCATTCGGATAATAAAGATTCCCGCAGTTGTCGTACTTTCATTCTGGTTTTTGATCCAGATATATAACGGATATACAATGCAAATATCCGGGGACGATTTGGGCGGTGTCGCATGGTTCGCTCATATTGGGGGCTTTATCGCGGGATTTGTTCTTATTAAATTATTTGAGTATTATCCAAAGTTTAAATAGGTGAATGGTTCGGCAGTGTTCAAAAAAAGAAGGCTGCCCGGAGGGGGGGAGGGCAGCCATCAATTTACAGCAGGCTAACTACTTTCTTGATCCCTTATATCCTTTTGGACCGGTCCCGTCACATTCTCCTGTTCCTACGCCTGCTCCTTTACTTCCCTGACCTTTACCATTTTGAAATTTGCTGCCCGTACCATCCTGAGGGCGAACAAAATCTTCATCCTGACCATTCGGTATTCCATCACCGTCTGAATCCAATGCGTTATCGTTTATTCCGTCACCGTCTTCATCTACAAATCCTTTTGATGAATTCCCTTTACGCATCTGCGAACCTTCATAATCTTCATCCTGACCGTTCGGAATCCCGTCACCATCCTCGTCCGGCGCGTTATCATTATAACCGTCACCGTTTTCATCTACAAATTGGTATGATGCATTTGTCTTAACCTGATTCATCGCTTTTGTTTTAACCTGATTCTTGTTTTGGCTTTTTACCTGCAATGAATCCTGGGCATTCGCGCTTCCAAAGGCAACGAATAAAACCAGCGCTGTGAATAGAGTGAATAAGTACTTCATTTGACAACTCCTTTTGAATAATTTGTGTCTTAGTATTTGATTATCTTTAATTCAATTCACGTGCCAAAAGATCTATGTTATTGTTTTTATTTGTTTTAAACAAAAATGAATGTGGGTTATTTTGTGGCAAATTCGACCGTTTGGTAGAGGCACATGCAGTTTCGGTCTAATATTGAGGACATTTAAGAGATAAAATTGACATGAGGCATAAAAAAACCCCGGATTTACCGGGGTTTTCAAGTTACTTGGTCGGTCCGATCATCGTTTCGGGTCGGACCCATTCATCAAATTCTTTTTCGGTAAGGAAGCCCAGTTCCAGAGCCGCTTCTTTTAGAGTCTTGTCTTCACGCCATGCTTTGAGAGCAAGCTGAGCTGCTTTGTCATAACCAATATGACTGTTCAATGAAGTCACGAGCATTAATGAATTTTTCAGGTGCGCCTGAATATTTTTCATATTTGGTTCAATACCAACTACCGCGTTTTCCCGGAATGACGCGCAGGCATCAGCAAGGATATTTACAGACTGAAGAATATTATAAGCCATTAGAGGCTTGAATACGTTTAGTTCAAAATTACCCATGGATCCGGCAAAGGAAATTGTCGTGTCATTTCCCATTACCTGACAGGCAACCATTGTTACCATTTCGCTCTGAGTGGGATTTACTTTTCCCGGCATAATTGAGCTACCCGGCTCATTTGCGGGCAGATTGAGCTCTCCCAATCCGCTTCTTGGACCGCTTCCAAGCCAGCGGAGATCATTCGCGATTTTCATCATCGCGGCCGCAAGCATTTTCAGAGCTCCGGAGGTTTCGACAATAGCGTCATGAGCAGCGAGTCCCGCGAACTTATTTCGTGTGACTACAAATGAATGACCGGTTATTTTTGAGATCTCCTGTGCCATTTTAGTGTCATATCCGACTTTTGTGTTCAAACCTGTTCCCACAGCTGTTCCGCCGATAGCGATTTCATATAAATGAGGCAGAGTGTGTTCGATTGCCTCACCGGCCATTTCAAGCTGTGCGGCATATCCGGAAAATTCCTGGCCAAGGGTTAATGGTGTTGCGTCCTGTAAATGCGTCCGGCCGATTTTAACGATATCTTTAAATGTTTTTGCTTTTGCATCCAGCGCCTTTTGTAATGATTTTAATTCAGGAAGCAGTTTTTCTTTAATTGCAATCACTGTCGAAACATGCATGGAAACGGGGATTGTATCATTTGTGGACTGAGCCATATTCACATGATCATTGGGATGTACAGGAGCTTTTGTGCCCATTTTGCCGCCGAGCATTTCAATCGCGCGGTTTGCTATTACCTCATTTACATTCATATTAAACTGTGTGGCGCTTCCGCTTTGCCAGATAACCAGAGGAAAATGAGCATCCAGTTTACCTTTGATAACTTCATCTGCCGCTTTTTCGATAGTCTCGGCTATTTTTTTATCAAGCTGTCCAAGAGAGGCGTTCACGCGGGCCGCCGCCTTTTTAACAATCGCATGAGCGCGAATAAATTCTTTAGGGAAAAACTCCTGACCAATCTTAAAATTTTCTGATGCGCGCTGTGTTTGCGCGCCGAAATACTTATCTTCCGGCACCATTACTTCACCAAGCGCGTCCTTTTCTTTACGCATAATGATCTCCTTAATTATTAGGTAAAAATTTTAAATGTATCGTTTTTCATAAACAATTATCATCGTACACAATCAGAACATTTTGCTATGAGAACAGTTCCATGGTGACATAAGATACAAAAAAAACTTATGAATTTTAAGGATAACTTAATTTTAATTATGGAATTTTTTGTAGGAAAAAAACGGTGAGATTATCATATTTGTCTGGAAAGTAAATAAAGAGTGCGAAAGGGGGGATTTGAACCCCCACGTCCGTAAGGACACTAGACCCTGAACCTAGCGCGTCTACCAGTTCCACCACTTTCGCATCAAAAGTTTCCGAATTTACAAAATTAGAAATATGAAATCAACATTACTGTTTACATTAAATTATCTATTCTAATATTAGGCTGAATTTAGTCCAGCGCCTCACGGATTTTTTGCAGAAG
>JBFXGD010000047.1:0-21936 GCA_050178385.1 Calditrichaceae bacterium | reverse complement strand
ACATCGTGACAACAGAGAGTGTGACGACAGACGGGAGTTTAACCTATTACGCGGCGGGTTATGATGCAGACGGTAATTATATAGGGGATCAGCTAGCTGACTGGACAACGACGGGTAGTCTTGACGCGGCCAGCAGCGCGGGTACGACAAGTTTTACTTTTAACCCAACGACGGCGCCCACCTCCGGAACAATCGAAGCGACGTTTGGAGCGTTTAGTGACGCGACGGGTGTGATCACGGTAAGTGAAGGCGCGGTGAGCTATGTAAAAATAAGAGATGCCGCGAATAATAACGGCAACGAAATCGGTGCGGTTAATTTAACCGTTGGCCAAACACTTTATCTATATGCGGCGGGATATGACAGTGAAAATAATTTTAGTGCTGATGTAGCCGTTGACTGGCATGCGACAGGTACATTGGATGGTCTCGGAGACAGTATCAGTACATCTTCTACCACATTAACTCCGTTTACAGCAGGATCCGGCGAGGTTAATGTTACTAATATTAACGGATGGACTAATGATGCCACAGGTACCATCACTGTCCAGTCAGGTGCGTTAAAAAGTTTAAAAATAAGAACAGCGGCAAATAACGGTGGATCAGAGCTTGGAAATTATTCGGGAAAGGCGGGAGACAATTTAGATCTTTTTGCAGCCGGATACGATAGTTACGAAAATTACCTTGGCGATCAAACAGTTGCATGGAGTGTGGATGGAGATTCGATAGGAGTTTTTAGTCAGACGGATTCATCTACAAGTAATAATATTACTTTTACTACGGTTAACACGTCTCAGATTAAAATATCCCGGGGTGCATTGAACGATTATTCCGGAGTAATAAAAGTAAGGGCAGGCGATGCTTTTTCGGCCGCGAGAATCTCACCGGAAACTGTAAGTGGAAAAGTAAATGATTTTATATCAGATTCTCTTGGGGTGATGGTTACAGATGCGTATGGAAACCTGGTTCCGTCAGCGGTGGTAACCTGGTCAACTCCTTCGGACGGTTCGTTGAATCCTGTTAATGATGTCACTGACAGTCAGGGAATCTCAAGAAGCAAATGGCATTTAATGACAACTGTTGGGACAGATACAGCAAGGGCGCAAATTACCGGTATCGGAACCCCGATTGAGTTTTACGCCAATACTCTGACATCAACAGCAGACAGTTTAAAATATTTTGCCGGCGGTGGACAGACCGATATTGTCGGTCAGGAATTATCCCAGCAGTTAACCGTACAGGTTATCGACAGTTTGGGAAATCCCGTCAGCGGTGTATCAGTAACATTTTCCTTAACGTCTCATCCAGCAGACGGCGGCCATGATTTCATAATCAATCCGGTTTCTGCCGCTTCAGACGCGGGTGGTTTTGTCAGAACGACCTTTACTCTTGGTACAAAGGTCGGCGATTATGTGATCGCGGCCTATAACAGTCAGTTGCTAAACAGTCCAGTCAGTTTTACAGTCAGCGCAACGGCGGATGTAGCGGATCGGTTAGTAATTGTATCTGGAAATAATCAGACTGGCACTGCGGGGAGCGCTCTTGCGTTATCAAACAAGATACGGGCCGTTGATGCTTATGATAATCCTGTCCAGGGAGCGATTATCAACTGGGCAGCGGCTGCGGATGGTTCAGTAAACCATACCGGTTTGACCACTAATGCAAGCGGTCTGGATTCTGTTACATGGACATTGCAATCGACAGCGGGAGCCGATTTACTGACAGCGTCAAGCCCCGGATTAACAGACGTTAATTTTAACGCCACGGTGAATCCGGCAACCGGAGATCATTTTATAATTATCTCCAGTCAGGATTCTATTAAAGTCGGAACGTCACGCTTACTCGAAGTCGCATTGGAAGATGCCTTTAATAATCGTGTTTCATCCGGACAATCAGTCACTTTTAACCGGCTGCATGGAAACGGCCTATTCGGCAATGGTTCAGATGTGATCTCAAAAACAACGGATAATAACGGGATCGCGTCTGCGTTATATACTGTCAGCGATTCCCTGACCTATGTGCGGGACAGCGTCGAAGTCGTTTTTGGCGGTGTTAAGGACACGATCGTGCTGCCATTAAAAGCCGGCAATGTGAGCTACTATACCTTTACACCTTCAGGGAACAATTCAATAACTGCGGGCGGAAGCGTTGGTTTCACACTGACGGCACGCGATCAGTTTGGAAATCCGGTTATCAATAATGATCAGATAACATTATCGGCACCAGGCAGCGCAACAGCAGTATTTTCCGGCGGCCCATTCCAGTTCAGTAACAGCAGTACGCTTAATTTCAGCGTAAGCGATGATACAAAAGGCAGTTTTATAGTACGAGCGGCTAAAACAATAAATACCGAAATTAAGGGGGAGAGCGGACTTATTACGGTAAACGCTGCCGCGGCGGATCATTTTGTCATCATTTCCAGTCAGGATGCAATTACAACGGATACCGAACGTCTCCTGCAGGTTGGTCTGGAAGATGTTTATAATAACCGTTTGCCCGCTTTGCAGACAGTCACTTTTAGAAGATTTAACGGCAATGGATTGTTCAGCAACGGACTGGACAACATTAATGATGATACCGATGCCGGTGGAATAGCAGAAGCCCGCTACACAGCCAGCGATTCACTGTATTATTTGAGGGACAGTGTTGAGGTTTCATTCGGTGGAATCCTTGATACCATCATTCTGCCGTTAAAGGCGGGTAAAGTCAGCTATTATACCTTTACACCTTCGGGAGATAATACAATAACTGCCGGCGGAAACGTAGCATTTACACTCACTGCCCGCGATCAGAACGGTAATGAAGTCGTAAACAGTGATCAGGTGACATTGAGTGCGGTGGGCAGCGCGACAGCAGTATTTGCAGGCGGGCCGTTTGTCTTTAGTTCCAGCAGCACACTGGCCTTTAGCGTAAGTGAGACAAAAAAAGGCAGCTTTACTGTTCGGGCGGTCAAATCAACCAGTACAGACGTTAAGGGAGAAAGCGGTCTTATTACCGTAAATCCGGCGGCCTTAAATTATGTCCTGGTGCGCACCGAAGCCAATAACGGCGGCGTTGAATTTGCTGATTCCACTTTTACGGCAGATAATCTTGTCAATTTCTTCTCAGCGGGTTATGATCAATATGATAACTATCGATCAGATGTTGTGGTTAACTGGACAAGTCTCGGCGGTCTTGATCCGGTGACTTCCACAGGTTCGAAATTTGCCTTCAACCCGGTTCTTGCAGGTGTAACCGGTCAGATTGTGGCCACACATTCAACATATCCGACCGTAGATGCGGATACATCAGGAATCATTACGGTTAATCCCGGCAGTCTGGCAGAGCTGCGGGTGCAGATAGACGATCTTGATGACGGAACGGAATTAGGTGATTCAACCATTACGGCCGATGACTTTATAGATGTCTATGCCGTCGGTTACGACGCGGATGGAAACTATAGAGGGCGTGTTTCATCAAACTGGACACGCAGCGGCGCAATCTCTGCCATTTCACCGGCAAATCCTACAGACAGTCTGCATATTGAAGCAACATTAAGTGGTACCGGAAGTGTAAGAGCTACGGCGGTTTCCAACACATCGGTTTATGACAATGCCGGATTGATCACGGTCAACCCGGGGGCTGTCTCCTATGTTAAGATTCGCACTGAATCGAACAATGGAGGAATTGAAATAGGTGACTCAACTCTTGCGGTTGGACAGGTTCTAAGCCTGTACTCGGCAGGATATGATAGTGATAATAATTTTAGTCAAAATGCTCCTGTTAACTGGAACGTAACAGGCGGATTGACCGGTCTTGGAAATAGTACAAATGTGTATGTAACTACTCTCACACCGACTTCACCAGGCTCAGGTGCAGTACAGGTTACAAATTCCAACGGTTGGACCAACGATGCGACCGGTACGATTACGGTTCAGACGGGAGAGTTGGCATCCATCAGAATTCAGACCACTGCCGGCGCCGGAGGTACTGAGTTAGGCGCTTACACTGCCGCAGCGGGTGGGTCCTTAGATTTGTACGCGGCTGGTTATGACGTTAAAGGAAATTATATCTCGCCGGCAAATGTGTCATGGACCGTTGACGGTGACTCGATCGGCGCGTTTACTCAAACGGATTCCGCGGCAACTAATACCATTAATTTCACTGTGGCAAATTCTTCGCAGATCAAAATTACACGTGGTTCCTTGAATGATTATTCGGGAATTATCAAAGTCAGATCCGGCGCGGCGTTTGCGATTACAAAAATTACCCCGGATACGGTTAGCGGTAGGGTCAGTGATTTCATCAGTGATTCACTGGGAATACGGGTTGTTGACGCTTATAATAATCTGGTGCCGGCTGCCAGTGTAACCTGGAGTACAAATAGTGACGGCGTTCTTAATCCTGTGTCTGATGCCACTGACACCCAGGGCGTTTCCAGAAGTAAATGGCGTCTGAAAACAACTGTCGGACTAGACTCGGCTTCTGCCGCTGTTGCAGGAATTGCCACACCGGTTATCTTTTACGCGAATGCTTTAAGTTCATCTGCAAATACACTTGTTTATGTTTCCGGTGATTCTCTGACGGGTACGGTTCAGGATACTCTTGCACAACCATTTGTGGTTAGGGTCGAAGATAATTTCGGGAATCCGGTTGCAGGGGTTTCGGTTACCTTTTCCGTGACAGATCACCCGGTAAACGCGGAGCATAATTTCAATTTTACACAGGAATCCGGTTTATCAGACGCTTATGGTAATGTGCAAACATTCTTCCAGTTGGGGAGTATGACAGGAGAGTATCAGGTTTCAGCTTTCAATAGTCAGTTGAACAACAGTCCGATTAAGTTTACAGCATTTGCTGTGCCGGATACAGCGGCTCAGATACTCATAGTCTCCGGAAATAATCAAACCGGTACGGTTGGTCAGCCGCTTGTTCAATATCTTAAAGTGAGATCTGTTGACGCTTATAACAACCCTGTCCAGGGTGTGACGATTAACTGGACGCCTTCGCTAGACGGAGGAGTTGATCATTCAGGATTAGTAACGAATGCAAGTGGTCTGGATTCAGTAATATGGACACTGAGAACCGTATCGGGAAATGACACTCTCACAGTGGACAGTCCCGGAAAGACCCCTGTCATATTTAATGCACTTGTGAATGCGGATGTGGCAAATACGATTGTCGCCTATTCAGGAAATAACCGGACTAGCATCGCAGGCGGTAATCAGCAGATAGTCGCTCAGGTTCAGGATCAATTCGGCAATATGGTAAAAGATCAGACTGTTCAGTTTATTCCGACACAATATATTTCAAACCTGACCGATAAATCCGATGAAAATGGCTTAGCGCATTCGCTTTATACCAGTCCCAAAAAGGCTGATTCCTCTTTTGCGAAAGCCTATATCACAGGATTGATTGATACAGCGGCCTTTAAAATATACGGCATCCGTTATGTATCCAATTCTCTGGAGCCAAAGGTTGTAATGCCCGGAGATACGACCACATTTTATGTAAAAGTTTCCAATCCCGGAATTGACATTGTACCTCTGGATACATCCCTGAGCAGCTTTATTATAAACGATACTGATTACAGTATTACCGCTAAACTGGATTCACCGCTGGCATTGCCGCCCCGCAGTCCGGAAAATTTATTGAAATTTAAACCGGCGATTATTAATGGTGGATTCCTTAGCGGAAAATACACGCCCGAAATTCATCTGGTCGGCCGGGAAGATTATAGCGGAATGAACGGCACTCTTTCTACGGATGCTGTAGAGCTTTCCATTGAGCCTCTGAGAATTGTATCGGTTACAGTTCTCGATCCGGCGTCTAAAATAGTCCGGAAGAGTGACACCATAAATATGATTCAAATGAGAATCCGAAACACCAGTATGTACACGATTCGTGATCTCAGTGCGGATCTGACATTTACTCCTGATTATGGATTTAGTGAAGTTCAATTATCGGGACCGGACTCTCTTCTAAGTGATTCTGATGGAATTTTTGAGTTCTCACTCAATATTCCCAGCGGCGCTACACCGGATACTATAATTGTTGATGGAACAGTCATGGGCCGGTACTCCGGTACCGGGGATTTGATTTCCGATACAGAATCTTCGCAAACTGATCAGTTTATCATTGCGAACGCAGCCGTTCTGACGTTTGCTGATTACACTCCTAAAACGGTATCAGCCGGTCAAAATGTTCAGTTTGCAGCACAGGTTAAAAATGACGGCGTTTATGATGTCCTTTTAAATAAAACATCTACAAGTTTTGAGTTTGGAGGTCAAAAATTTAATTTGACTACCAATCAGGCGCTCGCCGGAGGCGGATCGACTACAACATTGAATTTCACTGCCACCAATCTGACCATTCCGGGTGATGCCAAATATGAAGGACTTCTTGTATTAAACGGTACTGAAAACGGCGCCGCGTTTAATGATTCTCTTACTGCCGCTGACAGTCTGGTCGTTCAAAATCCGGCGGTGTTACAAATTAATTCTGTCATCGCTTCCGGAACCGATATCAGTCAGGGTGTGGATACCTTGCTTACAATCGATGTAACAAATACCGGACAGGCCTTATTAAGAATCGATTCTCTTGTTGTTATACCATATGGCGTACCGGTTTCAATCGCGCCGGGGCTCCCGAATACGCTCACAGGCGGTGAGACCAGGCCATTCGACGTCAGAGTGACGGTACCCACAGGTCCCGATACCGGATTAGTCACGATTGACGCAAGAGGAAAAGGGATTGATATCAACAGCGGAAGCGAGATTACCACTGCATCCGCCGTGGCAACAGATTCCTGGAACGTATATACACCTCCGGTTATATCAATTACCCAAATTGCTCATGTGAATCCGGCCGACAGTCTTGTTAGCCAGGGACAGTCCAAAATACCAGTTTCGGTCACGATAAGGAATAGCGGTGGAACACCGGTTTCGATAAACAATTTGAATCTCATCGCTGAAATCGGTTTGTATACCAACGAATGGCCGGCTTTCCCCATCCCGTTGGCAGGACATTCTGAAATAACAATCACTGATTCAGTCTCGGTGCAAACAAATTCAGCAACAGGCCATGATACTTTGTATGCGAGCATAAAATATCAGAACAATTTTTCCGGAAAGTCATCAAGCCTTACTAGTGCGTCTTTTATGGCCTGGGAAGTGACCGGAAAGCCTTTGGTCGAGATTATCAGTGTTTCCGCGGTGAAGGATTTTGTGTCACAGGGGCAGACATCAGTCAATGTAAGTGTGAGAGTGAAAAATGTCGGAACATCTCCTGCCAGAGTTGAAACATTGGCGCTTCAGTATCAAAACGGAAATGAAAATTATGTCTTTAATCCGGTTAGTCCGATTCTGCCAAGAACAATTGACAGCGGTTTATCCCAGGTGTTTACCGTACCGGTGGATATTAATTTTGACGCGCAAACCGGGCCAGATACCATGTATGCCAGTATCAATTTAACAGAACTGCTGTCACAGCAAAATTTTGACATCACCGACACAACGGTGACGGATACATGGCAGGTTCAATTGCGGCCTCAGGTTGTGATCGATAGTGTGACGGTAGCACCGCAGCTTGTTTCAACAAATCAGTCTAATCTCCGGGCAGCGATATATATGAGTAATGCCGCGGGTCCTTACCGCGCGGATGCGCAGGTGGATTCTGTCCGACTAAAATTAATGACAAGCGGCGCGGTTGAGAGAAATGATTTATTCACGATTTCACGAAATTCATCACCTTCAATTCCGTTAATATTAAAACCCGGGTCATCGACAAGGTTTGACTTTAATCTGGCGACTCTGGGCGGTACATTGTCTGATATCTATAGTGTTGACGGTTATACAGGGACCAGGGATGTTAATGACGGAATGCTGACTATTCAGGACGGAGCTGTAATAGCCGGTAGTTTAACAGTTGAGCAGCAAGCTCTTCTGGCGGTTAATTCAGTTGCGGTCCTTCCCGATACGGTAAGTCAGGGACAAACGCATGCCCGGCTCTCAATAAGTGTCTCAAACTCCGGGGAAGCTGACGCTGTCATTAATTCCAATCAATTGTCAGTGTCACCGCCAATAAATCTTGGACCCGTTTTGATCAGTCATTCAACACCCTTTAACCTGTCGGGTGGTTTAACGGACACTCTTATTTATTCATTAGTCATTCCTTCGGGATATACAGGTACTGTTGGAGTGAATAATACCATTTCAGGGAAAGAGTCCAACTCCGGAGCAGATCTCAGCGCGAGCTCGGGTAGTCCGGGGCAATTTTTTATTGAAACACCGGCAGCGCTTTCGGTTTTTGAGACCATTCCCAATGCATCTCCGGGAGACACGACTATTCAATTCCGGCTAAAAGTAGTGAATAGAGGAGAAGCGACAGTCGAACTTGATTCCAATCTTACTTCCATAGAGATCCAGGGAACTTCGTATTTGATTAATTTGGCGGGAACAAGTCCGCAGACTATCAAAGCATTTCCCGATACCACCGAACTTGTATTCAGAAGTACCCTGATTACCGCAATACAATCTCAGGAATATCCGTTAAGACTGCACGTCAGGGGAGCATCGAACAAGGCGGCATATCAGAGTGATCATGATGCCGGCATTTTTGCCTATGGAGCGGGCTTGATTTCAATTACATCAATTGGTATTGTCGGTGATAACCGGGTTATTCCGGGACAGACAGGGATTCAGGTTATAATGACGGTGTCAAACAGCGGAATTCCGCTTCAGATTGATCCGGCCGGAACTACTTTAATAATGAAATCCGCCACGGACGGCAGTATTCGGAATGTCAATAATTTAAACCGCACCGACACTCTGACGGTGCTAAAAACCAGCAGTAATAATCGTCTCATATTTGTTTTTGATCTGCCGGATCCTTTCCCGTTGGGACAGACGAATATTTTTGGTCAAATCAGTCTGGATAACGGCAATCTGGTGAAAGAATCCTCCACTTTTGAAGACATGATTGTTTTGTCAAAAGCAAACATCAGCTATGTATTAGGAAGTATGAATCCGGATACGCTGGTGAGAAGGCAAACAAATTCCTTCGCATTCACATTTTATAACGCGGGATCAGCAGATTTGGCGCTGGACCCTGATTCTTCCTATATGGAGATTCTTTCTTCGCCCATATCCCGGAAATATCTTGCCGGTAAATTTACACTTGGCGGGCTTGATTCCACGGAGATCTTATTTAATAGTCTAACGGTTCCAGTAACAATGGACACGGTTATTTATAATGTAAAATGGCGATTAAAGGGAACATTGCTGAACGGGTCTGATTATGAAAAAGAAGAAACGATTTTCGGGGTTTTAAAAATTATTCCTGAGGCCAGGCTCATTTTCACCCAGATAAATATTTTACCCGAAACAGTAAGACAGGGGCAAAATGATATCGCCATCGACTATACTTTGGCTAACCTTGGAAAATCATCAGCGGCAATCAGTAAGATAGATCATATATTCAACGCCGGTGCTGCAGATGTTTCAACACAATGGCTCCCCTCTACGTTCAATCTGTTCCCTGATACTCTCATGGCCGGTCAAAGCCGAACCTATTCGATAAATTATAACTTATCGCAATCCGCAACGACCGGTATTGTGAAACCAAGGCCGATTGTTTCATACCGGGATCTGCGGACTTCGACTTTTACTGACACATCAAAAACAGTGATTTTCATGGATTCTGTATTAGTGATACGTCCGGCTATAGTGGGGATTGATTCGTTGAAAATCATAAAAGATGTTCTGGCACCGAACGCGCCTTATGTCAATCAAAACGAATCGTTTAATCTCCGGTTGAGACTTGTAAACAACGGAGCTGACACGATCCGGACCGCATATGTTTCCTTATCCAGAGATGATAATTTCCTGCAGCAGCTGGTGATGACAGATATCGCGCCGTTTAATTACAAAACAATGGTCTATAACTCACCGGGCTTGGCAATAGACGGATCCACGGTGTATAAGGTAAAAATTGATTCCGCGATTGATTTGACAGGGAGTCTTGTAACAATTCAACAACCGGTTGATAATTTGGAAACGGTATTGGTTCAGACCGCAAGCCGTTTAGCTCTTAATGCGGCCATTATTTCGCCGGTTGGAGCGGTTGACGGAATCATATCGGTTGGGACAAAATTTAAAGTTCGCGCTGATGTAAGCAGAGTAAGCGGTGTGTCATCTTATGG
Source organism: Calditrichaceae bacterium (assembly GCA_050178385.1). Taxonomy (GTDB): domain Bacteria; phylum Calditrichota; class Calditrichia; order Calditrichales; family JBFXGD01; genus JBFXGD01. The sequence continues at coordinate 11,759 of JBFXGD010000047.1, read as the reverse complement.
CAGCGGCAAGATGACAATGAGTCTGCCGGATACGATTCATTATAAATTTGACAGTGATATTAGTGAAAAAACATTTACACAGTCACAGGCATATGCTGAATGGAATTTGGAAGCGCTTTCAGTGAGTACCGGAGGTATATTTGACAGCCTGCGAATTCAGATGAATGAAATTCCGATTGATCTCAATACGGGAAGAGACGTAACAACGGTGAAAACGATTGATACGGTTCTGGTAAGGACTGATGAAGCCGGCATAGTCACAGCTTTGATAAGTATAGCTTCACCCGATGGTGCCCGGGACAGTGTTATCTCAACGGGGCAGGAATTTGTCCTTCATACAGAGATATCTTTCAACCAGTCCGTTCGTGATACCGGCAGAGTGGCTCAGATTCTTCTACCATCCGGTTTTTCAGTGAAAACAAGTTCCATAAAAGATTTACCGGCTACATCCACGGCTGTTGTTGATTGGGAAATAGTTGCTACCGGTTCGCCTACACCGGGAACAGTTAATATAAGTGTCAGGATAATCGGATATGATAAGAACAGCGGACAGCTTGTAGAGACAACATCAAATCTTCTGCCTGTACAGGTTGTGCTGAAATCATCACTTGTTTTGGGATTAAAGATTGTTGAACCCGCGGGCGCAACAGATGATACGGTATCTGTGGGTCAAACCTTGAAGCTGGAAGGGTTAGTGACGCTTCAACCCGGAACCGCGGCCATATCCGGAACGGGAAAGACATCAATTCTTTTGAGCCCTGAATTTACTTTGATTGATCCTGATACACAAAAGACTTTTACCGTAGGCACACCTTTTTACTGGTGGGTCAGAGTGGACGGAGCGTCAACAAAAAGCGCCGCATCAATGGCCGAGCTTAAAAGTATTTTAAACGGGATCAACAGTAAAAACAGCTCACCCGGTCAAGAGACAGGTGATATTGAGCAGCTTGATGGCAGAATAAGCGGTACAGATTTACAAAAAGTGGTTAAAGATGCTCTTATTGTAGCTGCAGCGGCAAAAGAATCTTACCAGATTACGGTAAAAGTTGACAGCATTCCGCTCGATGTGAATACCCAAAAACCCGCGACAATAAATGAAACTCAGACTAAGACAATTTATACGGAAGAAGGAGCAACTCTTAGTATTGTATCGACAGAATCACCTGATACCGTCTCGACAGGTCAAACATTTATATATCGTGTAACCGGTCAGATCAGTTCAAACCTGGCCAACCCGGTGGCATATCTCCTGATGCCTGAAAAATTTGGCGGCGCGGTTATCGCCAGATCTCTTGATATCAATAATCAGGCCACCTGGGATATCGCCGTACCGGCAGATTACACGGGAACCGGAAAAGACACTATCGCGGTATTTTTAACCGGTATCGACAGAAACAGTGGTGAAGTAACTGATCCGACCTCGCTTGTAGCTAATCCGTTGACGGTGCAAAAGAGACCAAAACTTTCATTAAAGCACACGCTTATTTCACCGGTTTCATCACAGGCCGGATTGCTTTCGTTTGGTCAGGAAGTAATTGTGGAGCTTTGGGCTGAATATGCCGAAAATACTTCAGGAATAGGATATGCTGATGTTCAGGGTTCAGGGGCGATAAGTCTGGATTCCGCTTTGATCATACAAAATGGATTTACGCTTGTCGAAGGTGAAACGTACAAGAAGACATTTACACAATTAGGTCAAAAACTGGTATGGCGCATTAAAGCTCCGTTATCAGAACGTACGGTCAGTATAAACTTTAATTTTACAGGGCTTCCGTCAGATAAGAACAGTGGATTATCCGCGGAAATTGATGTCATGACGGGTCTCGTTTCGCTCCCGGTCAGAGTCAGACAGAAAAATATTACAGTTTTAATGCTGAATGACTTAATTGTTGACCGGAGTTTCCTGCGCGGAATGACAGACAGGGCTATTCTGGCGTTTTCAATATCCAATCAGGGATATGAGGATAATTTGAATGTGAATGCAGTTGAGATTGGATTATACTCCACTTTCGGTTTGCCTACGGCGGATAATCTCCTAAATCAGCTGGCCATCGCGAATATGATGAAGAGCCTGAAAGTTGTAAACTATGATCAGTACAAAACCGGTTTAACAAAAAATACCGCGGTTCAGCGGCCGAAAATTTTTGCTGAGTATCAACTTGATGAATCTTCCGATAATCCTGTTTGGATGGATTTTTCACTAGTCGATACACTAGAGGCCGGCGCGGTGGATACGATTATTGTTTTGGCGGAATTACAGACCGAAGCGGAAAACAGGAGTTTCAGAACAGTATTAAAACATGTGAACGCTTACGATGTGGATCCATCTGTTCCGCTGGCGATTAAGGATGCTCAGGGCGTGGATATTAATGAAAGTCAGAGTTATACATCTGAAGCTTTCACGGTGATTTCATCAAATCCCGAAGAGGCATTCAGAAATTATCCGAATCCGTTTGGTCGAAATGAAGAGTTTACCACAATCGTATTTCAGCTCGATCATGATTCGGATGTGGAAATCAGGATTTTCACTCTGCTTGGTGAACTTGTATGGACGAAAATACTGCCGAATCAGATTGCCGGTCTGCACTATGATGATGTCCGATGGAATGGTAAAAATGACCGTGGCTATGTGGTTTTAAACGGGGTTTATCTCTGTGCGATTGATATTAAGCCGAAAAGCGGCGGATCGCGGCAAACATTTATCACAAAAATTGCTTATATAAAATAAGTGAGATGGCGGGTATGCAAATATTAAAAAAATTATTTAATAGAACAGAAGGCTTATTCATCACTGTTTTGGCAATTTTAATATTTTCTGCCGGAGCGGTCGCCCAGGATGGACAGGGAGGAACGGAGAGCAACCTGAGTTTTGGTTACGGGGCCCGCTCAATGGGTATGGGTCATGCCTTTACAGCCATTGCGGATGATCCGACTGCTGTGTTCTGGAACCCTGCCGGACTGGAATATATTTATCAACAGAGTGTTACACTGTTCCACATGTCTCTTTTTGAAGGAACGAATTATGATTTCCTCGGCTATGCGTTCCCGACTCTGGGTTTAGGGACTTTTGGATTGGGTATTGGTCGTATCGGAGTCGGTGAAATTAGTCAGACAGATAAAGATAATGTATATTTAGGTGAATTTTCCCGCGAAGAATATGAGTTTTATTTCTCATACGCCAAAAAATTGCCATGGGATTTATCATCAGGGGCAACGATCAGGGTTGTAAGACGGGCGTGGAGTAATCTGTATGATGAAGGAAGTTTAAGTGATATGGGTGTCGGTCTCGATCTGGGTATAATGTATCGTCCGGATTGGTTTACGAACAGATGGCTTCAGGATTGGTCTTTTGGTTTAAATATTCATAACTTATTTCCTCCGCAAGTAAAGGAAGGCATAGATGTTGACGATTACCCGATGAGTATCCGGTTAGGTCTCAACAAAAAATTAAGATTTGCGGGTGGAGGGGGATTAAACCTGGCATTTGATTTTGATTATTCTGAAAAAAGAGATTTAAAACTGAATATGGGGACGGAGTATAGCTTTAGAGATATGGGCATGCTCAGGCTGGGTATGGATAACAATGGGTTGACATACGGCGCCGGTGTCGAATATCGTTTTTTCCAGATTGACTATGCTTTTGGCTCGACAGAATACAGTGATTATTTTTCAGCGGTACACCGCATTTCGCTTTCATTCAATTTCGGTTTGACAAGGGATGATCTGTTTACTATTGCAGAGGCAAAACGACAGGAAGAAGAAGACCGCATCATCGCCGAAATACGAGAGTCTGACAGGCAGCAATCGATTATTACGCACCTGAAATTAGCGGATGAATTTTTTAACGCCGAAAAATTTCTGGATGCAATTGTTGAATATCAGCAGGTAATCGGACAAGATCCGTTCCATTTTAGAGCAAAGGTGATGCTCGATTCATCAAATACAATGCTGCAAAAAGGATTTGAAGCACAGCAGGCTCTGGCGGTGCAAGACGCTCTGGATAAAGACAGGGCTGAGAATGACAGGCGTTATGTAAATGAACATTTTGAAAAAGGCCGGTTATTCCTTGACAAAAAACAGTTTACAGAAGCTTTAATTGAGTTTAACATATCACTTGAGCGCGATCCGAAAAATGAGACGTTACTGAATGCCATTTCAACTACAAAAAGAAGGTTGTCGGAAGAAATAAACAGCCTTGTTCGTAAAAGCAGGGAAGAATTTAAAAACCAGAATTATTCTGAAGCGTTGCGGCTTTTGGCAGACGCAAGATTGCTTGGTGGGCAGAATGCGGAGTTGCAGACGGAGATCGAAGCATTGGCTCAAAGAATAAAATTACAAGAAAATATTCAACAAGGCTTGCTTTTGTACGATATAGGAGAGTATAGTAAAGCATTACAGCTTTTTGAGGGCGTTTTAGATATGGATCCTGAGAATCCGCTGGTTAAGCAGTATGTTGAACGGTCGAAAGTGGAAACCATAGGAAAAGAAGATGAAATGGATCCGGACGCGGAACGACTTTATCACGAAGGCGTGGAGAAATTCCTTATCGGTAAATATCAGGATGCCATCGGTATATGGGAAGAAATTTTAATCAAACATCCTTATAATAAGAAGGTCCTGGCTGCAATAAAAGGCGCGAAAGAACGCCTCAAGAGCGCAGGCAAATAAATAATCATGGATATGATATTACATGTTTAAAAATGTAAAAAAAGAAGAAATCACGATTCCGGCTCAAATGAGCTATCTGGTCCAGATACGTGATTTTGTTGAACATATCGGTAAAAAGTACCGGTATGATGAAAAACTGGTAAATTCCTTCAAGCTCGTTATTGATGAAGCATGTACAAATGTAATTCGCCATGGATACAGAGATATCAAAAATGGTGAAATCACCGTTAAAGCTATCGCCCGAAGATTAAGTCTGACGATCGTGATCATTGATCAGGGACGTACATACGATCCAAGACAAGCCAATACACCGGATCTTGCTAAATACGTGGATATCGGTAAAAAAGGCGGTTTGGGTATTATGATGATGCGAAAGCTCATGGATGATCTGCAATATGCCGTCACAGAACGCGGCAATGAGTTCAGGCTTACAAAAAAACAGGAACCGCCTGAAGAATCAAAGTTTATAAGCAAGTGGCGGGCTTTTTCACTAAGAGCCAAATACTCTTTGGTAGCTTCACTAATACTTACTGTCATTACCGTTTTCATTTTCTCTATTTTTATCTTCGATGTGAGAAATGATGTAAACGAGGAAGTTTTTGCGCAGGCCGCTTCAAATTGCCGTTCTCTCGCGGATAACGCTATGGACGATCTTTTAAATGAAAATACACTGGGTTTATTCGAGAAAGCGCGTTCTGTAAAAAACAACAATCAAAAAACAATTCAGGAAGCATTTGTTGTCCTTCCGGATGGCAGAATCGAGGCGCGGAGTACTCCTCTGAAAATGGATGGCCCCGGAAATTATTCCATTCCGGAAAATGCTATTCAGCTGGATAGTTTGGCTAATGTGAAAGTAATGAGCTATAGCCTGGGTGACAGCAGTTATATCTATGATTTGTCGACAACTATTCGGCAATCTTTGTTGGGTGAAGGCACGTCACTTGGAGAAGTTCATATTTGGGTTGATGAACGGTCATTGATAGATATTGCCTCAGCTAAACGCCTGCGCTTGATCCTTTATTTATTAATAATAATAGCAATTGGATATGTTGGTTCCTTCTTTCTGATACACCGAATCCTTACGCCATTCCAGAATCTTGCTGAATGGGTCCGGCAGGTTGTACATGATAAAGTTGATCAGGATGAAATTGATATCGATACATCGGATGAACTTGGTGAAATTGCCCAGGCCATCAATGACATGAATTTTAAATTCCGCGAGGCCCAGGTAAATCTGATGGAGCAGCAAAAATTGCAGAAGGAGTTGCAGGTTGCTCAGGAAATACAGCAGATGCTTCTCCCCAGCGACTTCCCAGAAGTCGAGGGATTTGAAATTTCATCGTATTATGAAGCGGCAAAGGAAGTGGGCGGTGATTTATTCGATTTTGTTGAAGTCGATGAAGATACAATCGGGATAATTGTTGCTGACGTGTCAGGAAAAGGCGTGCCGGGATCGCTCATTATGACCATGATTCGTACCGCTTTGCGTCTTGAGTCACGGGGAAATAAAAATCCGGCGGATGTTCTGGCCAAAGTGAACCGGTTTGTTACCGATGATATGAAACGCGGCATGTTCGTGACCATGTTCTATATCATTCTTGACTCGAGGAATCGAATCATTCATTACGCGAGCGCCGGGCATAATCCGATGATATTATACCGTGGATCCGCAAAAAAGACATACTACCTTAATCCATCAGGATTTCCTGTGGGAATTCAGCTTCCCGATATTACCCTGTTCGACAGGAAGATCGAGACAGATTCTATACGGTTAAGAGAAGATGATATTCTGATTCTTTATACCGATGGAATAACAGAAGCAATGAATTCTAAACGGGAATTGTACAGGGAAGAAAGATTTCTGGATGCTATCCGGAATAACGGTCATCTTGATGTGGCGGAATTTGTAAGAAGTGTCAAGGGAGATCTGAAAACATTTACCGGTGGCGCCCCACAGAATGATGATATCACATTCGTGTCGGTAAAGGAGAAATTAATGCCGGGCGAAGTGGTATACAAAATTCATAAGGAATTACTGGAATTAATATCAAGTGGATCCCGTGTGAAGGATGCATGTGACCAAATGCGGGTGTCACAATATCATTATTATAAATATAAGAGTATTGTTGAAGAAGGCGGGCTAGACGCGCTGAGAGAATATCTCGAAGGTCAGGATTATGTTGAGAAAAAACATTTATCCGTAGAACTTAAAGCAAAAATATTTGATATCATTCGTAAACATCCTGAGTATGGCGCTAATCGAATTGTTAACGATTTGAATACCGAACTTTATGGTTTTGAAAAGCTTGATTCGCAAAGATTGTACAATGAAATGGTTAAGCTAAAATTAAATACGAAGGAACAGCGTGTCAGGTTTGTATCGAAGGGAGACAAGAGAGCACTGAAACAGCCTGGTACACCGCTATTGACGCTTGACGGAAAAGTAATTATGAATTTCCAGTCATCAGAAAGTGAGATTGCAAAGCGTACCGGAGAAGCTACCCAAAAATTGACAAGTCTGCCGATCGATACGAAAAAAGCTGTAGTGAGAGAATTTAACACCGATAAAACTCAAAAACCGGAAAAAAAGGATGAATCGGTTTCTCCATTATTTATGCATCAGTCAGCAAAATCAACTGAGCCTGCAAAACCGGAGGAGCCCGCAAAAGAACCTGATAAGGAGAAGCCGTTAGAAAAAGCTCCTCCGGCAGAAAATAGCACTACTGAAAAAGAAAACGAATCAGCAGAGGTTAGTGTCGAGGGAATTGAAAATAGGGAAACAATCACAGTTAATCAGGACGGGATATCATTTAAGCCTACAGAGGAAGCAGAGAAACCCGGAAAAGATCGCTCTGATAGCGTGAAAAACAAAACTGATCAAAAAGAAAAACTGGCAAGGAAAAAAACGAGAGAAGAATTGTTAGCCACGGTGGTTATTGAAACTGATTCAGTGGAACTGGCACACTTTTTTGATTCAATCGCTGATGATCTTGCCGGTATCTCATCACTGCTCAGGGGAATTGATGCCAGCGCCGACGGAGCGCAGGAGATGAAAAAAATAAATTTAATATTAAAAATTATGTTGAAGAATCCGATATTAAAAAAATTACCCGACATTCAAAGGATTTATGAGCAGACGCAGGAATCAGTCGCGCTGCTTGAGTCTAAGTTTAAGGATTTGGGTAAGGAATTTGCATATTCCAAATTAAAAGACTTATTGAAATATGTCGAAAAAGATTATATATTGAATGTTCAATCATCATTAACTGAAATAAATAATAAAATCGGTATCATTCGCCGTCATATAACTGCAAAATTGTCTGCAGCTAAAACTAAAAATTCAAGTGAAATGGATATTGCCCGGAAAAAGTTGGCTCAGAAAAAAATAGTCAGCAATACTTCATTGCTGGAATCGTTAGTAAAGAATGATAAGAACTAAATCCGCGACATTATGCGGAATCAAAATTGAATAAATAAATTCCCGTAGAAGGAGGATTTGGATGGAAGGAATTCAAGTCTCTACTGAAATTGCAGGTAGTCGGAACCATATCTCCATTATAAAAGTTGGTGGGTATATCGACACTACAACGTCATCTGAGCTGGAGCGAGCGCTGGATTCTCTATTGAGACAAGGGCGGTTCTTTATAATTGTTGATCTTGGTAATGTCGATTACATCAGCAGCGCGGGATGGGGGATATTTATCAGTGAGATTAAATCGATCAGAGAAAACGGCGGTGATTTAAAATTAGTCCGCATGGTTCCTGATGTTTACGAAATATTTGAACTTCTGGAATTCCACCACATCCTTGACGTATATGATACCGTGGATGAGGCTATAAACAAATTTGAGATGCTTGAAGCCGCCGGAAAATCAGTTGCCAAAGAAATCACACTCCCCAAAGCACCTCAGCCGACGCCAGCGCCAATTTCTCAAAGAACCGATGACAGACGCGCTGAGAAGGTAAATGTCGCTGATGAGTTAACTGAAATGAATCCGGCTGATTTGAGTCTCTCAAGAAAAATACAACTCATCGTTAAGGAACAACCTGGTTTTGGGGCGTATAAAATTAAAAAAGCCCTTAATACAGCAAAATTCGGTTATACCCGTACGGGCTGGTTTGAAGTTCGCGCTGAACTTGCGAAGATGCGGTTGAACAGTAAGGCGCGCAGATACGATTTTGCGACTTCCTGAGGAGAACGTGAATAAGTATGGAAACTATTATGGAAATTGGTCTGGTAATGACCATCCTTATCTCAGTTTTATCAAATTTTTATGGTCTGCCGGGAAATTCACTTCTTGCCGGCAGCAGCCTTGTTTATGGTATTTTTACGGGATTTGAATCCTTTTCATTCACTTTTGTTCTTACTTTGTTCGCCATTGTGGTTCTGATCGAATTTCTGGAATTTCTGATAATTTCTCTGACCGCTAAAAAATATGGCGCATCGAAATGGGGAATAAGTGGCGGGATCGTAGGAGGAATACTTGGCGCTATAAGCGGAGCTTTCATTACACCGGTGCTTGGAGCGATTATCGGATCAATTGTCGGGGTGTTTTTGGGTGCCTTTATACTTGAATTTATTAGAACGACTAATTTAAGAGGTAGTTTATATTCGGGTTTCGGGGCGTTTTTAGGAAAACTCGGGGGACTCTCAATAAAAGTCATTGGAACAGTTACGATGGCTATTATGGTAGTATCAAAAATAATTTGATTGTAAATAAATGTTTAAAAGGTTAATTTTCCCGGAATGAATGCTCATTTCGGGTTTTTTTTTATGAATATGAAAAACATCTGCTATCTTTTATCGCTTTTCTGGTCAGTCTCAATAAGTCAGACAGTTACTCCTGTGCGTATTCAGTATGGAGGGGGTGGGGACTGGTATGGAAACAAGACTACCTGGGTGAATATTCTGGATAAGGTTAAAAATGATTATAACCTTTCTGTAGGCAGCAGAGAAGTTGCGTTTCGAATAACTGATCCTGAATTCAGGCAATACCCAATCGCATACATCGCAGGTCATGGTAATATATTTTTCACTGACCAGGAAGCGGCCGCGCTCAGAATATATCTTACTGAGGGAGGATTCCTCTTTGCGGATGATGATTATGGGATGGACAGATCGTTTCGCAGAGAGATGAAAAAGGTATTCCCGGAACTGAATTTTACAGAATTGCCTTTCTCTCATCCCATCTATCACATAAAATATCATTTTGATCATGGTTTGCCAAAAGTCCATGAGCATTCAGGTGGGCCCCCCGCCGGTTATGGGTTGATATATGAGGGCAGGCTGATTTGTTTCTATAGCTTTAATACGGATCTCAGCGATGGCTGTGAAGATCCGGAAATTCATAATGATCCTCCTGGAATAAGGGCGAAAGCGCTCGAGATGGCGGTGAACATATTTATCTATGCTTTGTTAAATTAATCTGATGACAAAAGAACAAAAATTACTTGATGAAATCTACCGGGTCGGCAAGACAGCGCTGCGTTATGAATTAGCGGGCAGGGCCTTGTATATGTTCATCCTGCTGCTGGTATTTTGGATCAGTATCAGTCTCGCCGATCATGCATTCTACTTCTCGGAGGTAACGCGCTGGGGATTATTGATTATCAATATTACGGTATTGGTGATTCTCGGATATTCTTTTGTTTTTAAACCGATAAACAATTGGATGTCGCTGACGTCATCATCGAATCTGACCCCGATTGCAAAAATGCTGGGGAAGACATATCCGATGATTGAAGATAAACTTGTGAATACCTACCAATTGATAACACAGCCCGCTAATTTGACATCGGAATCCCTCCGCAAAGCGGCCATCAGCAATTTTTTAGACCGCGCGGAAAGTATTGATTTTAGTTCAAAATTAAAATTGAAATATCACCTTCCTGGTATGGCATTAGTTATTGCTGTTTTATTCAGCGCCTTCGTAATTATTGGATTTCATTTTCAGGATATCAGCCGTTCGACCTTGCGTTTGTTAAATCCTTCAAACGAATATAAAGAAATGCCCTTGTACAATTTTTCGGTACTTCCGGGAGACGCGAGTGTTGAAAAGGGGAATTCCATTGAAATCAAAGCAGATTATTCAGGACCGCTGCTAAAAGATCTCAGCCTTGTTCTTATAGAACCGGGAGGAAGAAAAATCATACGATCTCTCCCGATGACCATAGAAAATCATATTTACAAAGCCGCTTTAACGGATATTAAACTACCCTTTGATTACAGGCTTGAGGGTGCTCCGCAAAATGAACACCAATGGCACGACCTCCTCATCTCGGAAAAATATTCCGTTGAAGTATTACTACCTCCGGAAATTTCCAGGATAGATATCGTATTGACTCCACCGGCATACAGTGGTCTCGATAAGCAGTATATTGACAGAAATGTCGGTGATATATACGCGCTCTCGGGAACAATCGCAGAGATAAGCCTGGAGACAGAAAACCCGGTTCTGGAAGGGAAGATTCATTTTAATTCGGGAGATTCTATCAACCTGCGGGTAAGAGGAAATCATCTGGAAGGCAATTTTACCATAAATCAAAATGATCGCTATTCGATCCGGCTAGAAGATAATCAGCGTCTTTACAATAAGGATCCCATCGAATACACAGTAAAAATCATGCCCGATAACCAGCCTTATGTTGATATTGTCGAGCCCGGTAAAGATATTGAGAGTCAGCTTGATGCCAGAATTCAATTAAAAGTCGAAGCATCGGATGATTACGGTCTCGGTTCCGCGTTTTTATTGTTTCGATTTGTAAGAAATAATGAGTCGTCCGCCGATACGCTCTGGTCAGAAATTAAGCTCAATTCAGCAGACGGAAAACGCACGAATAAAGAGTATTACTATCTGTGGGATTTCAATACACTTCCCATCACTTTTAATGATGGCATCAAATATTATGCTATGGTAAAAGACAACAATAATGTGAGAGGCCCGGGCCTGGGAAAAAGTAAAATATATTATGTCAGATTTCCATCGCTTGATGAACTATTTGACTCCTTTGCAAAAAATGAACAGGAAAATTTGGAAGATCTGGAAGAAGTTGCAAAAAAGTCAGAAAATTTAAAAAAGACCCTTGAAGAA
>JBFXGD010000046.1:0-22087 GCA_050178385.1 Calditrichaceae bacterium | reverse complement strand
AGATTTAAACCGGTTCCTCCCGCCTTAAGACTGATCAGGAATGTCCGAATATTGTCATCTTCCTGAAACTGCTTTACCGGCGCTTCGCGGTCTTTTGTGGATCCGTCGAGATAGGAATATGGTATATTTTCGGCATCAAAGAATCGTTTAATAATCTGAAGCATCTGTACGAACTGACTGAAAATCAATACCTTGTGCCCTTCCGAAATAATTTCTTCAACCATCTCCTTAAGGGCGTCAAACTTACCTACGGAATCCATATACTTCGGATCAATCAGCCCCGGATGGCAGGCGATTTGCCGCAATTTCATCAGTCCTTCGAGAACTTTGAATTTTGTTTTATTTAAACCGGTTGTTTCAATCTGTTCGAGAATTGAATTCCGGTATGACAGACGCCATTTATCATAAAGATTCTGCTGCTCATCCGACATGGGAGAATAGATGATACTTTCTACTTTAGGCGGCAGCTCCTTCGCGACATCCTCTTTTGTCCTGCGGAGAATAAAAGGAAATATCAGCTTCTTCAGGGTTGATGCCACCTGAACGTTCTGCTCCTTTTCGATGGGTTTCATAAAAGCGTCTTTAAAGAATATCTGATCACCCAGCAAACCGGGATTGATAAAGGCAAACTGGGACCATAAGTCCATTGTATTGTTCTCAACCGGCGTACCCGTTAGCGCGAGTCTGTTTTGAGCATGCAGCAATCGTACCGCCTTTGATGTTTCCGAGTGCGGATTTTTTACATTTTGTGATTCATCCAGGATTGCGTAATTGAACGTAATTTCTTTTAGAAAAACGATATCCCTGCGTAAATGACCGTATGTGGTAAGGATCAACGGATATTTTTTTAAGCGCCTGGCATCTTTTGATCGTCTTGTCCCATAGTGAACATGAAATTCAATCCCGGGTGTGAACCGCTCAATTTCGCGAATCCAGTTAAAAATAACCGAAGTCGGCGCGATGATCAGGTTCGTTTTCTTGGAATTATTATTGATTTCATTTCTAATCAGACTCAAAGCCTGAACTGTTTTTCCCAATCCCATATCATCAGCCAGAATGCCGCCAAAGGAGAATTCGCGCAGAAAATTCATCCAATCGTAACCGGCCTTCTGGTAGTCACGAAGCTGCCCGACAAAATTATCCGGCAATTTGTAGTCTTTAATCTTATCAAATTTATCAAGTTTTTGCAGTTTTTCATGACTTAGGGCATCAAGTTTTTTCTCGCCCGCTTCCACCAGCAATTTATCGATAAACGTCAAATGGTGATTTGCGAAACGAATATTATTATCATCTACTCTTCCGAAATTCAGGAGATAATTAAATTTTTCGATAAGTTTTTCCGGAAGACGCGCGATGCTTCCGTCACGAAGCTTTACATATTTTTTCTGAGCTTTCAACGCTTTCTTCAATTCAGCAAGGGAGACGGGTATGTCATCAAATTTTAAATCAAGTTCTATATCAAACCAGTCCGTTTCAGATGAAATATTCACACCCAGATTTGCTTTAGCCCTTTTGACTTTGAATCTTACAAGACTCTCTTCACCCATCACTTCAAAACCCAAATCCACAAGTCGCGGTAAACCGTCAAACATCCAGTCGAGCGCTTCCTCAAAAGTGGCATAAAACAATCCCGGCGTGTCCTCGATAATTCCACTGTTGAGAACATGATCCCGGATTTCATTTTCGCTTGGCCGGTCTCTGTGAACCCGGATGATCTGACGCGTTTCATTGTCGTAATGTAAAAACTGATCATTGGCCTGACTGAATGAAATTTCGATATCATTATAAAACAATGAAAGAGAAACCACCAGCTGATCATCCATTTCCTCAATATAGATTCTCTTCCCCGTGATCTTTGTAATTTCAGTTACCTCAATTCCCGGTGGAAATTCCACATACGGGAATATGGGTAATTTTGCAAGATACTCTGAAATGAAGGACTGATACTCATCTTTAGACAGAGAAATTTGTAATTTTTCGTCAATAAATGATTTGATATACGAATAACTCAGCGGAAAATCACAATAATGAAGTTTGGCGTCCCGGTAAAACCATATCGGATTTACCGTGAGAATCTTTGTATCCTTATCAATCGGTATTTCTTCTTCATCCCTGGAAAAATGAGGCTGAAAATAGTAATTATCTTCATTTGTCTGCAGTTTAAAAGTCAGTCTCCAGGGCTTTTTACCAAAACGGATACGCGTTCCGATGGTTCCGTCTTCATTCTTTATATGCAATTCGCTCATACGCAGCAGATTAAAAATCTGACCGGCATCGAGACCGAATCCAAGATAGCTGGTCTCCAGCCTTCCCCGGTAATAAACGGATGACTGTTGGGACTGCAGCCGCTCAAGATATGAGATTGCAATCAAATCGCCTGAAGTCCGAAAGACATTCTGTGCCGAAAGTTCGTTGAATGATGGTTCCTGAACCCGGCCATAGGTACCGTCTTTTTTCATATAGACTTTGACCGGTTTAATATTCCAGTAATTTTCAAGAATATGGATGATATAGATTAATTTCCAGCGCACTTCCTGAGAGAAATCACTGTCAACCCGTTGTATGGCGATTAATTTCTCAAAATATTCACGCCAGTTCGCTCCTACTGACACTATAGACTGATCGGTAACGGCCTGCTCTTCAATTACTTTTAGCGCCACCGCGACCGCATGTTTACAGACATAATTATATGGACAAGTGCATGTGGCGTCAAACGAACGGTCGTCCACGCTTAATCTTACAATGTAAGGATATGTCCCCTGAACCGATGCCAGAACTGAGAGATTATCCCACTGCTTTATTTTTACACGACCATCTTTATAATAATCCATACCCTGTCGGAAAATAATATCCGGTACGCGATCCTTCAAATCTTTAATATCTATTTTCAACTTTCAACTCCGTCGCATCACCATTAAACAACACCACTATAGGGTAATGAATATAATACATTAATTTTTTGTATTCAAAATGATTTTTAATTTTTTTTGTATAATTATTGACAAAAACTCCTGTGAACTGTACCATTTTATGGAAAAGTTCTATAAATTATCAGATAACCTGAATCTATATGGTAGTATATGAAAAAAAATGATCTGATAAAAAATTTTAGCATCGGATTTCTCCCTATTCTGGTCTTTATCATAGCAGACGAATTTTTTGGTCCTGTCATCGGAATAATAGTGGCGATAATAACCGGTACTATCGAACTGCTTTATCATTTTATTCGTTACCGGATCATTGAAAAGTTTGTTTTTTTTGACACCGGTCTGATTATTATAATGGGTGGAATTTCACTTATTTTACACAATGAGATCTTTTTTAAATTAAAACCCGCCCTGATTGAACTGATCATTTTAATATTATTCGGAATTCATGCATTTTCTTCCAAACCGATTTTATTAATGCTGGGTAAAAGGTATCTTGGAGATCAAAAAATAGTACCCGAACAGGCCCGGCAATTCCGGATGCTGAGCCGTCTCATGTTTTTTATCCTGTTAATCCATACAATCCTCATCATTTACTCTGCATATTTCTGGAGCAATGAAGCTTGGGCATTCATTTCCGGAGGGCTTTTCTACATCATTATGGCGCTTGTTTTAGCAGGCCAATGGCTATATCTGAAATACATCAGGCCGGGGAAACGGGCAGCCGTTGCTGTTGACAATGAAGAATGGTTCGATATCGTCGATGAAAAAGGAAATATTAGGGGCAGGGCCGCCCGCAGCGCCGTTCACGGAAATCCGGAATTGATTCATCCTACGGTACACATACATATTTTTAACAGTCAGGGGAGGCTGTATCTCCAGAAACGCGCCGCCGGGAAAGATCTGTTCCCCGGTTTTTGGGATACTTCCATAGGCGGGCATGTCGCTTCCGGTGAATCCATTCAGCAGGCGCTTATACGCGAAGCGGATGAGGAGCTGGGGGTTGATGCCAGCCAGGCCGAAACCTTGTATAGGTATGTAATGAAAAACCACTGGGAAAGCGAACTGGTGCATACATTTAAACTAAAACATGACGGCCCCTTTAAAATAAACAAGGATGAGATTGAAACAGGCCGCTTCTGGTCTGTCTTTGAGATTCGAAAAACGATCGGCAGCAATATTTTTACCCCGAATTTTGAACAGGAATTTGAATTACTTCAAAAATATAAAATAATCTGATTAATTCTCCGTAATTTTATAAAACTAAGGATTTGATGTAAGTATGAGCCTATTAAAGATGGAAAATATTCTGATTGAGACAAAAAACAACATCTCAATTCTGACTCTAAACAGACCGGATAAACATAACGCCTTAAACTATTCCCTGTTAAAAGAATTACAGACGGCGTTCAGGGAGCTATCAGCCGATAAATCTGTCCGGCTGCTCATCATCACCGGCGCCGGAGATAAATCTTTTTCGACCGGCGTGGATCTTGGCGATTTGGCCGGATTCAGCAGTATTGAAGAAGCCCGTGATTTTGCTCTCCAGCTTGAACAAACGATGAAGGAAATGCTTCAGTTTCCAAAACCGGTTTTAGCGGCAATGAACGGCTATGCGCTTGGCGGAGGCTTCGGGCTTGCTTCATCGGCTGACATGCGTATCATGATCGATTCGGGAAAAATCGGATTTCCCGCGGTTCGTCTGGGCGCTATCCTTCCTGTGGGATGCACCTTGCGGCTCAATGCCCTTGTCGGTATTGGGAGAAGCAGAGAGCTGCTCATGACAGGCAGAATGGTCAGTGCAAAAGAAGCCCTTAAGATGGGTTTGGTGGATATTTTGACTACTCCGGATCAGTTATTGGAGAAGTCAGTTCAGACGGCAGAGGACATTTTAAAGGGTTCTGATCTTGCCCTGGAAATGACAAAACGCGTAACAAATCAGCAATTACTGGTGGATATTGAAAAATATTCCGTTTCCGCCGCTGAAAACTTCGCGTATCTGGCTTCCACAAAGGAATGGAAAACCCGAATGAAAGAATTCTTTGATAATAAAAAATAAGGTAACCGTAACCTGCCGGCTCATCTTGTGAGAACGAGTTTACGTGTCAGGGTCGATTCACCAGCCTGGACACGGGCGAAATATATACCGCTTGCTCTGTTCAGGGCATTCCATTTAATCTGATTCGTACCCCTGCTGAAGTTTTGTTTATCCGCAAGCGTTGCCACCTTTTTGCCAAGAATATCATAAATAGAAACAGACACCGGGGTGGAAGCAGGCAGATAAAATTCAATGGTGGTAACCGGATTGAAAGGATTTGGAAAAATCCCTGATATCTCAAAAACATCCGGTAATTTTACCGGATCATCTCCGGGTAAAGTCAATGGATGCCGCGCAACATCCTTAAGAATCCAGTTATCCGGATCTAATGTAACCGCGGTTGGTTCTGAACCGACTGTCAGTTCAAAAGTCTGACTCGCTAAAGAATCCCGGACCACAAAAATCTGAGTCCCTGTTGGTGTCTTAATTTCCACATCCACAGGCATTTTAAATAAACCGGTATTCGTCTGAATCTGTTTTATTTCCAGCGTTATCTTGTAATTATCTCCTTGCGCGTTGGCTGCCCACCCGTATGAATAGTAGGGATAGTATTCGCCGTAAATCCATTGCTGAAAAAATTTCTCAAGATCCATTCCCGAAACCGTCTCGCACAATTCCTGAAACTGCGGCGTGGTGACAGTGGAATACTGATGTTTGGAATCTTCATAATATGTTTTTAGAATAGTAAAAAACGTACTGTCCCCGACCACATGACGCAGCATGTGCAGCACATACGAGGCTTTATTATAACTCAAACCACTGTGAAATATTCTTGACACGCTGGTTGTATCATCGACGTAAATGGTCCCCCCGCCATAATATGCGTTGCCGCCGATTTCATCCTGATATCTTTCAAAGCCTCCGATTGCTTCCCAGTAAAGCGCCTCCGAATAGGTAGCAAATCCCTCATTAAGCCAGATATTTTTAAAATCGGCGCAGGTGACCATATCACCCCACCATTGGTGGGCTAATTCATGTACAATTAGATTTATTGAATAATACCCGTTTGAATAATTAATATTTCCCAGGCTCGTGCAGGTTTGATGCTCCATGCCTCCCCCCCAGGGGAATTCCACATGTCCGTATTTTTCATCTAAGAACGGATATTCGCCAAAAAGATCCGCAAAAATTTCAATCATTTCCCTGGTTTTTAAAAAATTGACTTTTGAATTTTCAAGATGGCCGGGTGCGACATAGAAATCAATCGGCATGGAATCATTTTCTGAAGGCACATACCAGTCAGTATATTTCACATATTCGTAGGCGGCGATGGAAACAAGGTATGTACTGATCGGATGGCGCTCTTTCCAGAAGAAGGTTGTTGTGCCATTCCCATTGGCGACCTTCTCCGCCAGAACACCATTTGAAACAGCGATCATCGGATCTGGTAACGTGAATCTGATATCAACGCTATCCGCCTTATCCGCCGGAGCATCTTTGCAGGGCCACCAGGCGCGAGCCCCGTACGGCTCGCTTAAACTCCAGACCAGAGGTTTATTGTTATACTCCGTAAATCCAAACGCGCCAAATCCGGTAGCTTCCGGATTGCCATGATAAAAAACAGTTACGCTCGTTGCTTCGCCCCGGGCAAAATTCCGCTTGAGAGTTACAGTCAGTATATCATCCCCCCGGGTAAAGGATGTCTTCGTATTCTCATTAAATACCGAGTCCGCAATCATTCCGTCTGCCAAATTCAAATCAACCGATGCCAGATTCGCGTCAACTACATCCAAATTCACCGTCACGCTGCCCCGGATTCCCTGCACTCTGTCAGGATTCGCTTCTATATCGAGATCTATCAAATAATATTTAACATCATAGCCGGCCTGATTTTCTGTTATCCCGGAAGGCTGTGCCCATTTCTTAAGAATTTCAGCCTTCATCTTTGATTCATCCAGAATGTGCTGTTTTTGGGCATAGGCGATATTTAACAGTAACAATAATATCAGGTAGAAATAGCGCATAAGTCCTCTGATATGTTAGTGGATCTGATGATTTAGTAACCCATTTTAAATTAATACATCAAAAAGTAAAGAATTGTTTCAATCATATCATCTTTGGTTAAAATAAAAAACAATTAATCCCCATCCAATAGTTTTCTTCCTGATAGGTATGACATTTCAGGGATTAACTATCGGTATTTCCAACTATCTGCTGGAAATCGCGCCGAAGGACTTAGTACCGCTTTTGTCGCGATTAAGAATTTTCTGCAGCTCCCGACGATTCTTTTTCCGGTTCTTGAAGGGATTTTGGTAAATTATATTTCGTACCAATGGATATTCGCGACTGTCGGCGTCATGTTGTTATCCGGAACGTTACTTTCGACAAATTTGTAATGTATCCGGTCTGAATTCAAAGAGAGATTATCGTTCATGCAAATTTTTGATTGATGTTAAAAAATTTGTAGATTTAATTTTATTCATTCTTATTAATATCGCCGGAGATACCATGAAAGCCATTAGAATCCATGAGCACGGATCTGAAGAAGTTCTGAAAATTGACGATCTGACTACCCCCGATATTCAACCCGATGAGGTGTTGATTAAAATTAAAACCGCTGCTTTAAACCATCTGGATATTTTTGTTCGAAACGGTATCCCGGGTGTCCCGCTGCCCTTAATCATGGGCAGCGACGGCGCAGGCGAAATTATTGATACCGGTAAACTGGTCAGCAATGAATATGATTTCCGGAGCGGAGACGAGGTTATCACCCTTCCGATAAGATCCTGCGGAAAATGCCGCTATTGCCTGTCCGGTGAAGAAAATCTTTGCCGTGAATTCCAGATTCCGGGTGAACATATAGACGGCACTCAGGCCGAATATATCGCCGTACCCGCAAAATACATTCTGCCAAAACCAAAATCTCTCAGCTGGGATGAGGCGGCCGCTTTTCCGCTTGCCGCGATGACAGCCTATCACATGCTCACCAGAAAAACATCCGTTAAATCCGGAGACACTTTATTAATTTACGGCGCTTCGAGCGGCGTGGGAAGCGCGGCGATTCAATTCGCGAAAGCATTGGGGGCGACTGTCATTACAACCGCCGGTTCCGCTGAAAAGATAGCTATGGCAAAAAAACTGGGCGCCGACCATGTCATTGACTACAAAAATGAACCAATCGGTAAAACAGTAAAAGAACTGACCGCCGGAAGGGGTGTCGATACCGTTATCGAGCATACCGGAGCCGCTACATGGACAGATTCCCTTCGCTCACTTAGTATCGGCGGAAAAATTGTAACGTGCGGCGCAACGACCGGACCTTTTGTTAAAATTGACCTGCGCGCCCTTTTTATTAAACATCAGCAGCTCATCGGTTCCACAATGGGTACACTCAAGGATTTAATCGATATTTGCGACCTGATTGACAAAGGGAAATTCAAACCTTTAGTGGACAGAAATTTCGATTTTTCTGAGATAAAAGAAGCTCATAGAAGGTTAGAAAGCGGTTCTCAATCGGGTAAGGTAGTTATCCGCTTTTACTAATACCTGCATACTTATTCATATCCGCAGGTATTTTAATATGGAGACAGGGGGGATTCACGTTTCCCGCGAATTTTGCCCCCTTATTTTCTGCCTTTAAACAACGGTTTTTAAACATCAGATAATATTTTCGTAACCTTTTTAAATAAAATACATCAAATAGAAAAAGTTAAAAAACGAGAACAATAATTCCCTTAAAAATAATTGGAGGACCTTGTGACTGTACATTTGACAAAAAATGATTTCATATCAAAAGTTTTTAATTTTGAACAGAATAAAGAATGGAAATTCGAGGGTGACAAACCCTGCATCATAGACTTTTACGCTGACTGGTGTCAGCCATGTAAAATGGTTGCCCCCGTTTTAGAAGAACTTTCCACAGAATTCCAGGGCAAAGTTGATATATTCAAGGTAAACACAGAGCAGGAACAGGAATTAGCCGCGGTTTTTGGAATTCAGAGCATTCCGTCCATGCTGTTTGTCCCGCTGAATGATAAACCTCAGATGGCTGTAGGAGCTCTGCCGAAAGAAACGATCAAACAAGCCATGAAAGAAGTATTGAGCGTAGAATAATCCGGAAACGAATTCAACAAAAAAAGGGCTGTCAATCGACAGCCCTTTTTTATTTTCTAATCATGGAAAGGGAATAACTTTCTCACGTGAAATTAAAGCGCGCGCGTGGCGTTATCCAGCCAAAGTCTTTGTTCCTCGTTCAAATATGGAGAAAGAACCTTACGTACCCGCGCGTGATAATCATTTAAGTATTCCTTCTCATTTTTATCAAGTAAAGATATTTCGACAAGATTTAAGTCTATCGGGCACAGTGTTGGACAATCAAATTTAAAAAAATCAAATTCATCATTTGATTTTTCATCATCTCTTACAACATTTACTAAATTCTCAATCCGGATACCATACTCGCCCGCCTTGTAATATCCCGGTTCATTGGATACAATCATTCCTTTTTCCAACGGTACGCCGATACCTCTGTAGTATGAGATTGCATGAGGCCCCTCATGGACTCCAAGAAAAGCGCCGACACCGTGACCTGTCCCATGACCGTAGTTCAAACCTACATCCCACAATGATTTACGGGCAATGGTGTCAAGCTGGATTCCGGTCGTTCCCCCGGGGAAACTGGTTAAAGACAGATCAATATGTCCTTTCAGCACCCGTGTAAAACGATTTTTCTGCTCTTCAGTCGGTTTACCCAACGCGACCGTGCGGGTGATATCAGTCGTGCCGTCAAGATACTGCCCGCCAGAATCGATAAGATAAATACCTTCCGGCTTGAGTTCCACATCCGTTTCAGGCGTGGACGAATAATGAACAATTGCGCCGTGTTCTTTATATCCGGAAATTGTATCGAAACTGAGACCCTGAAAAAGTTTATCTTCCGCGCGGAATTTTTCCAGTTGATCGGAAGCGGTAATTTCGGTAACACCGCCTTCAGGTACCGCCTTTTCGAGCCAATGAAGGAATTTTACCATCGCGACACCGTCTCTTTCATGACATGCTCTGAATCCCGCCAGCTCAGTTTCATTTTTACGGGCTTTGAACAATGTGACCGGACTTTCACGGTAAAATAATTCGCAGTCTTTTTCGAGTAAAGTAACTACCCATTGATTAACGGTGCCTCCGTCAAGCCAGATTTTATCTTTTCCCTTTGCCAGCTTTAACAGATGATCCCGAAATAAGGTGTAGTCATAAATTTCAGCCACATCTTTAAGATATCCCCTCACTTCTTCATTCACCTTAGCGGGATGCACAAATAATTTAGCGGAAGATTCAGTGATAATCGCGTATGAAATGACTACCGGATTAAAATCCACATCCTTGCTTCGGATATTAAACGTCCAGGCGA
Organism: Calditrichaceae bacterium; assembly: GCA_050178385.1. Lineage (GTDB taxonomy): Bacteria > Calditrichota > Calditrichia > Calditrichales > JBFXGD01 > JBFXGD01. The sequence goes on along the minus strand of JBFXGD010000046.1, from coordinate 11,718 downwards.
TCGCGTCTAGCATCGTCAAAACATGCGCGGTCGCATCCTCTGTCTTCATTTTTTCACGGATCCGGTTTAGTTTACTTTTCACCGATTCGCCGGCATACTCGATCGGCCATACCATTATTTTTTCTAACGGCATTTCCGGACGGTCCTTCCAGATTTCATCGATAAGATTGTTTTCAATAAATTTCAGGCCGATTTTTTTCGCCGCCAGCGAGTCGATAAGTGATGAAATCTCACTAAGGGAAATCAGGCGCGGATCAATTCCCAAAAATTGTCCGCCCTGTAACTCACTTCTTAAAAATTCTTTAATTGTCGGTGATCCCGGCACACCGATTTTATAGAGATCAATCGTCGTACCGGATAACTGTTTTTCCGCCTGTAAAAAATAACGTGAATCTGTCCATAACCCCGCTTTATTCATGGTAACCACCACTTCCCCGGCGGAGCCGTCAAATCCGCTTATCCATTGACGCCGCTGCCAGAGCGCAGGCAGATATTCGCTTTGGTGCGCGTCAGTGCTCGGTACAAGATAGGCATCAATTTTATTCTCTTTCATTAACTTGCGTAATGACGCCAGACGTTCTTTAATCATTTTTTTCTCCTGTCATATTTCAGTTTTCAGGATGATTGATTTGAAACCTGTTTTTTTATAAATGTAATCTGCTTAGCGCAGGATTTCACATCTCAATCCCAAAGAACCCAGTTTAAACCCGCGCGAACCCTGCGGATTTGTTCATAGTAACCCGAGATAAATGAATAATCTTTGCCGAACGGATTATCCATTTCCAGAAAAAACTGCACGTCTTTCACAGTCGCGGCGACTTTATAACTAAACACAAGATACGATTCTTCGTTTCCGGATATGGCAAAAAATCGTTCTACCCAGGGATCATACTCAATCCGATCGTGATTTCCATACCAGTGTACACTACCGGCCGCATCGATCGTGACCGCGTCTTTTAACCATTTATCCTGATAGCCTGCCTGCATCCAGAAAGACTGCTCGGATGTGAGATAAAGATCCCCGGCGATTAGTTCACCGCCCGCGCCGACTTTAAACTGATAAAAGGAATACTCCGCATTCCCGTTAACCCATGTAAATGAGCGGCTCCCGCCGTTCCGGAAATTACTTCCTGTAAAAATGATTTCATCATCAATGTTCCTGAACCCGATTTCAGCCTTCATAAAAAAATCTTCGCGCGGCTGATATCGCATAGATGCTGCCAGCGATGATAATTTTTCTGATTTCAGTTTATCATTACCCCGATATGTCTCAAATTGGTATGATCGCTCATTGCGGTGGGGATATCTCGATCTCCGGCTGGCGCTGAACCCGGCCTGGAGAGCATCATGCCCCCATTTCAATTCCACACAAGGCATCAGGAGCAAATCATTGTCGTAAAGATATGCTGTTTCAAGCGATGGTGTCATAACCAGCCGTGGAGATAAAGATTTCTCCAGTCTGAACATTCCATTCAACCCGCTGTCAATATATTTGCGGTTGAATGTATTACCCCAGATCTGATTCTGGTAAAAGCTAAATGCCGTGTATAATTCTGACCCGTTAATATGCCAGTTTCGATCCGCGTTTATCTGTATTTGCTCATAACGCATCCGTGTATGCAAAGAATCGCTTAACGACCGCGTTTTCCTCAAGTTTTCTGACCAGGCGGTCTGAAAATGCCACCTTTCCCCTTTTTCCTTATTGACCAGCCAGGTAATATCGTTATAATAATCCTTCCTGTATTCCAGGTAACGGTAATTCGGAAAACTGCTGAAATTAAGCATGCCGGTCTTCTCGGAGTTCAGATTAAACCTGAATCTGGAAAAAAGTTCGGGGGTTATTTGATAGGTGATTGTCCCGCGGTAATTTGTACCGCTATAATCAGTATTGCCCACCCATCCTGAATAATCTTTATTTATTCCGCCTAACTGTACCGCCACTTTATTGTTTATTTTTTGCGCGAAGGTGATATCAAGATCTGTGTAACCGTAATCACCTTCCCGGTACATCATTCTCGTGTAGGGCTCTTCCTTATGAATAGTTTGTGTCGTTGCATTTACACCATCGGCAAGAACCGGAGTACCGCCGTGAATAACAGAAGCATTCTGATCCGTTTCGATTGACTGAACGATATCCAGAGGCAGAAAGCGCGTATTATACATTCCGTTTATGGGATCGTTCATCTGCAGGCCATCCACACGAAAACCGGTTTGATGAGGCAAAAGATTGGACGCTGAAACATAACGCGGCCGACCCATTTCAAAAAAATCAAATATCCTGAAACCGTTCACGGTTCTGAAGACATCGGCCAGACCGTTATAATTTTGATGCAGAATATTCTCAAAACGATATACAACATTATCTGAATTATTATCGCTATCAAATAATTTCCCATGAATATCATAATTGTATGATTTCAGATAGGGCACCTTTTCTCCGGGCGCTTTCTTCTGCGCCTCCTGAATCGAATCACCCCGGGCTTCGGCCAAAGTGGAATCCTGCACAGAATCAGGGTCGGCTATCCGGGCCCGGACATCAGATGAAAAAAGGTAAAAAATAGCAATTGTTATGTATAAAAACAGCTGAATATTTATTCTGAACACAGGTTTTATCCGTTTCTTCATTCCATATTTCTAAAAGAATAGAATATCACAATTATTTGCAAAAGAATCAAATTCTTTATTTCCATTCCTATGTACGAAGAATGATCTCAAATGAATGACTTGACAACAAAGATCAATTCAGATCTCAAATCAAACCGCGGCGCGACTTATAAAATCAAAATGGACTTTGTCCGGGCTTTAAAAAAGATGCATGAGAATTTTTTCATGCTTATCTTAGTTTAACGGTTTGAATATCAGTTCAATGTAACAAAAAAGGAGGTTTTCATGGCCTATATTATTACCGAACCCTGCGTCGGTGTGTGTGACACTGCCTGTGTTGAAGTCTGCCCGGTCGATTGCTTTTATCCTGCGGAAGGTTACAGTTTTGAAACGGAAGAGGGTAAAGAAAAAATGAGAGCCGAGGGACAGATGCTTTATATTCATCCTGAAGAATGCATTGATTGCGGCGCGTGTGAGCCGGAATGCCCGGTGGAAGCAATTTTCCCGGAGGAAGAAGTTCCCGAAACCATGCAGGCTTACATCAAGAAAAATTATGACCGCTTCGGTCTATAGAATAAGATATATCTTCCTATATATAAATCTCTCCGCGTCAAACACGGGGAGATTTTTCTTTAATAATGCTTATACCCGTTCATCAGATAATTCCGGACATAATCGGTGATACCTTCTTCAAGTGAATGCATCTTCTGATCATATCCCGTTTTCCGTAATTTTGATATTTCAGCCTGTGTATAATACTGGTACCGATCACGGATATTTTCCGGCATATCGATATATTTGATATTTGTTTCTAAATTCATCGCCTTAAATGTAGCGGTCACAAGATCTTTAAAGCTGCGCGCTTTACCGCTTCCAACATTATAAAGACCGTTGACCTTTGGATTGTTAAGAAGATACCAGATAACATTCACTACATCAGTGATATAGACAAAATCACGCAGCTGCTCTCCGTCTTTGAAATCAGGCCGGTGCGATTTGAACAATTTAACGGAACCGGTTTCATTTATCTGATTAAAGGCTTTAAACACAACCGATGACATATCATCTTTGAAATACTCATTCGGACCGTAAACATTAAAAAATTTCAAACCCGTCATTTTATCAAACCAGCCTTCACGCCGGGCCTTGAGATCAAATATCTGTTTTGAATAACCATACATATTAAGAGGCTGCAGCGTATGAAGAGCGCTTTCGTCATCATCATACCCCGTTTCCCCGGAGCCATATGTGGCGGCTGAACTGGCATAAATAAATCTGACATTATTTTGTACTGAATATTCCGCAAGACGGAGTGTGTAGCGGTAATTATTCTCCATCAGATAATTGGCGTCTTTTTCGGTGGTCGCGCTGCACGCTCCCATGTGGATAATCGCATCAACTTTAAGATTCTGCTGTAGGTATGAATACAGCTGATCCCGGTCCAGATAATCCGAGAAACTCAGATTTCGCAGATTTTTCCACTTATCATTTTCCCTGAGCGCGTCGACGGCTATGATGTCATTCACGCCTTCCTTATTCAGTTTTGATACGACACAGCTCCCTATAAAACCCGCGGCTCCGGTAATAATGATCATTTTATAATACCCCAGTGCTTCAATTACAAATTGAAAAAAATACAGGCACAAATCCGTGCCTGTTAAACGTCTTAATTAATTCCGAATTTAAGTTCAGGCTTCGACTTCCGCAAAAATATCATTCAGCCTTTTTTCTTTTCTGCCTTCCCAATTCCTCTTGTGATACCCATATCCGGCGATCAACGGAAACGCCATGGACGCCTCTGCAAAAACCATCTGCTCGTTGACGGTATCGACTTTACCCCATGAGCACGCCTCTTTCAGGGTCGATCCGGACAGTCCGCCGTCGCGTTCATCAGCAACGGTTATCTGTATCGCGTATTTGTGCATTGGAGCCGGCTGATCTATCATTTCGGTGGCAACAACAATATCCTGAACAAAATTCTTCGGCACACCGCCGCCAAGCATAAAAATACCTGATTCCTGATGTTCCAGTTTTATCTTTGTGATTTCCAAAAAATCAGCTGCCGAGTCAATCGTTAATTTGGGACCTTTCGCGTAATATTGATGGTGAACAAGACCAAATCCCGCGGAACAATCAGAAAATGCCGGCACAAAGATCGGTACCCCTTTTTTGTAGCACTGATATACGATTGACTCTTCTCTGGAATCCGCATACTGATCATGCTCATCAAGATACCGGCCCATTTCTTTTATAAATTCTCTTGAAGAATATGGCCGTTTTTCCAGGTCTGTACAAATTTTTGAGATGCTTTCATCACAAACCCGGAGATCTTCTTCATCAATATAAGTATCATATATCCGGTCAATCATCAATTCACGCAATTCGTGATCATTTACAAAAGGTGTCCCCACATAATGTGAAAATCCCAGACCTTCAAAAAAGTCCTGATCCACAATATTCGCGCCTGTAGAGACAATCGCGTCAACCATATTATTTTCAACAAGAGTAAGAACGGCCTTTTTTAATCCCGCGCTTATCAGCGATCCCGCCAGCGTAAGGAAAACAACAACTTCCTTATCTTTTTGCATCATATCAAAGATATGCGACGCACGGTGAAGATTTCTCGCCTGAAAAGCCATTTTCCCCATGGCATCAACCATAGGAACAACGTTATATTGAGTGATGTCGATATGTTCGACTTTTTGTTTAAGGTAATCCTGTTTTTTCATTTTATTCTCCCATTTCTTTCAAAAGAATTGATCACTTTTTTTAGCGGGCTCAATATATATAATCGAGCTCCATATTGCAAGCCAAACCAAGCCCGGAATGCATATTTACCTTTTTTTAGAAAAACCATAATCAGCAAAGCATTTCCGGCGATAAACCTATATCCAGACCAGACCCGTTTTCCGGATGATTTCATTAAATGGTGAATAGGTGATATTTTCCGGATCCATAAACTGATGAATAAAAGTCGGATGCCCCTGTCTGATAATTTTCGATGAATCATCGATGGTTTCAAGAATGTCTTTTTCCCAGTTTCCGGCTTTATTACCCCATAATATATACACCGGACTTTCTTCTCTATTGTTCAGCAATTTTATTACTGCTTTTTGAAACGGCCGCCAGAACTGAAAATGCGCCTTTTTATCTGTTTTGTTCGAAAAAGTCAGTGAAGTATTCAATAAAAATATCCCCTGATCAATCCAGTGGGAAAATAATTCTCCCGGCGATTTATAATTAATGCCGCGGGCGATCTTTCTGCACTCGGCGATCGGTGTCCTGTAATCAGCATATTCTTCAGCCGTAAGCATGGCTTTTAACATATTTTTTAAAGAATTCCCGTTTGTTTTATCATCCCAGGTGGCTATTTCCTTGTCCCAAAAGGCGATGCCACATGCTGATGAGAGCCTGGGATACGGATCTTCTCCATACAAAACACATTTGACCCGGTCCGGACTGACCAGATGAAAGGCTCTAAATATTGAATGCCTTTCAGGGATCAGCACTTCATAATGTTTAGTAAATCCATCCAGTGAATTATAAAACTCAACCATATTCAGATGCGGATTGAGCAGGATTTCCCAGGATTCCGGCAAGCGCATATTGATCTCTTGAATTTATTTACTTAAGGTTGTTTTTAAAATGGACAAATTGCGGGTTTTATGCAAGCAAAAAATTGTTATTGCCCCGGTTAAGGCTGTCAATCGGGATGCTTTTCAGGATCATCATTTACAATCATCTTTCCCGGATATCTGTTTTACCCGGAAGTTATTTTTCAGCATCCAATTCAAAATCAGTTTCAACGAATCCTGATTTCATGGAAAAAAGCAAAGGATAATGTTTTCTGTACGCTGAATATATGCGGTCGTAAGGGAGATCAGCAAAACTTCCATGTTCCCTAATATACTCCATATGCCGGTTTCCGTTTGTATCATATTCATGAAAAACGGAATCGGTGGTCCCGTCAAACTCCAAAGGCTTCACATTGAATCTCCTGCATAATCTGAGATTGAACGCCGGTGTCGCTTTTACCCATTTATGATCCAAAAACAATTCGGAATATCCGTGATATAAGAATTCATCCGTTTGCATTAATTCAGTCAGTTTTTTCGATGTCAGATGATTCTTGACATCGGCAAATCCCAGTCTCGCCGGAATTCCCGCTGAGCGCGCGGCGGCTGTCAGCAACACCGCTTTATTTATACAGAATCCGTATCCCTTCTTTAAAACACTGCTCGCCCTGAATGCTTTCCGATCCAAATCAATTTTATACGGATCATAACGGAAACCGTCGCGAACAGCATAATAAAGTCTGACGGCTTTCTTTAAATCGGTTTTTTCGCTTTTTGTTAATTCTAAGCCGTATTCAACAATTTCAGGTGAGTCGCTGTCGATAAAATAAGTTGGTTGTAAGTAGGCCTGAAGAGTATCTGTCATATTGATCCGGTTCCGTTTATCCGTCTGATTGTCTGTCGTTATTTGTATTTTTCATTATATTCTGTTTTTAAGAATCCATATCGCAGAATATCATAGTATTTTCCGTCATAATATTTCGCTTCCCTTAATCTCCCCTCAGGGATAAAACCCATCTTCTCTATCATCTTCCTGGCCCGATCGTTATAATCCACCACTTCAGCCTCAAGACGGTAAAAATTCATTGTTTCAAAAGCATATTTTATGACAGCGAGTAAAGCTGTTTTCCCGTATCCTTTTCCCTGATATTTATCCGCGATAAAGATGCTGAGTTCAGCCTTTCTGTTATACCATTTTATATTCCGTAAACTCACTTCACCGATCAACTGATTCTCTTTCTTGATGGCAAACATCACGACAGCAGGCATTTTTTCGGTGTGCATCCTGGTCTCGGACAAATATTTTAATGCGGAACTGTCGTTTAATAATTCTTCCAGCGCAGAATCTTCAATATTTACTGATATGATGCGGATACCATCTTCTCTTAGTATCACGTCAATCTACCCCCGGGAATAAGAGTGATGAAGAAATTTAAATCTAAAATTGTCCGGAAAATTCGGATACTATTTACCGCCACCGCCGCTTCGGCCTTTTCTGAATCGTTTCATCGACAGATCACCCTCCCGGCCGTCGGAGATCCCGTCCCCGTCATTATCGATAAAAACATCCCTTCCTTTTCCCTTGTGTTTTCCCTTTCCCTCCGCGCGCGCGTTCACACGGTCATCGATACCATCGCCGTCCTCATCAACCCAGCCTTCCTGATTGTCATCCTTGTTTAGTTCTTTTTTAACTTCCTTTTTTTCGGCTTTGGTGGAATCCGTCGATTGGGCAAATGTAGATAAACTAAATCCGAGCAGAAAAAATACCGCCAGAATAAAGGTTTTCATCCGCGCCTCCCTGATAAATTGTTTATATTCAAAATTATTTTCCTTTAATCAGATTATTATTTTTCTATACACATTTTTTTACTTTAAAGTATTGATAATATTTAATTTCTGCATTCTCGACCGCAAATGACGTTCTGAAATACCCAATAATTTCGCAGCCTGGCTCTGATTTCCGTTCTTGACTTTTAACGCCTCTTCGATCATCACTGTTTCATAGGCCGAAACTTTCGACACATAATCATCGGCAAAATTCAATGGATCCAGAACCGATTTTTCAGAAGATGTGCTCAAACCGGGTGGTAAATCTTCCGTTGTAATGATTTCATCACGGGCGAAAACGACAGCCCTCTCGATGATATTTTCCAGTTCGCGAATATTTCCAGGAAAATGATAGCGCAACAGATAATCCTGAGCCTCCTTACTGATTCCCTGAACATTCTTGCCATTTTCTCCGGAATACTTTTCGACAAAATACCGGATCAAGACGGGTATATCCGATTTTCGTTCACGCAGCGGAGGTATGTTAATCGTTACCACATTGATCCGATAAAACAGATCCTCCCGGAATGCCCCCTGCTGAATCATTTCTTCAAGATTCCTGTTTGTCGCGGTTAAAACACGGACATCAACTTTTATGGTTTTTGAACCTCCTACACGTTCATATTCACCAAATTGTAATGCCCTCAGCAGCTTCACCTGTGTCAAAAGCGGTATATCACCGACTTCGTCGATAAATAATGTTCCGCCGTCTGCCTGCTCAAACCGCCCTATACGCTGTGAAACCGCGCCTGTGAAGGATCCTTTTTCATGACCGAACAGCTCACTCTCAAGAAGATTTTCAGAAAGCGCTGCACAGTTCACCGTCACAAGCGGTTGATCTTTCCGGTCACTCGCGAAATGAATCGCCTTCGCGATCAGCTCTTTACCGGTTCCGCTCTCTCCTCTGATTAATACGGTGGCTTTGCTCTTCGCGACCCGGCCGGATGTGTTCAGTACCTGTTCCATCTCGCCGCTCTGTGAGATGATGGAATCAAACTTATACTTCTCCATCAACTGTTCTTTCAGCATTCTGTTTTCGGATATCAGATATCGCCGCTCTTTTGCCCGCCCGATCAGAATTTCCAGTTCCGCCAAATCAACCGGTTTTGAAAGATAATCAAATGCTCCGGACTTCATCACGGTTACCGCGTCTTCAATCAGACCGTAAGCCGTTATCACAACCACGGGTATTTCGGGATTAAATTTATTGATCTCCTGCACCACCTGTAAGCCGGTCAAATCGGGCATCCGGAAATCGGTAAATACAAGATCAATGTTATTATCCTTAACTATTTTCAGACCTTCTGTACCCGAACCCGCGGTCATGACTGAGAATTTCCGTCTCTTTAAAAATGCTTCGATTGAAGCAAGCTGCGCGGGTTCATCATCAATTAACAGAATTCTAAAATCAGACATTTTGCCGCTCCGCTATTTTTGGTAACTGAACATAAAAAACAGTCCCCTTACCGGGTTTGCTTTCAGCGCTGATTATTCCCTTATGATCTGTAATAATCCGGTGAACGATACTCAATCCAAGCCCGGTACCCGATTTTTTAGTCGTGAAATATAGATCAAAAATTTTATTCAGGTTTTCCTCCGGAATACCATCACCGTTATCTTCAATTTTTATTTTTACGACGTCCTTATGATTTTTCACGGTGATTATTATCATTCCACTTCTTGCAAATGATTCTACCGCGTTTTTTGTAAGATTGAACAGCCCCTGTTTGATTTGGTCACAATCCCATACCACCAATCCAAGATCATCAATATCTGCCTCAACCTCAATATTTTTGGTCGCCGCGTCTTTTCGTGTTAATTGAATGAGCTCATCGAACAGATCATTTGCTTTACATTCACGGAACGAAGGTTTTTTGGGCCGGGCAAATTCCACAAACTGATTGATTATTTCATTCAGCCGTCTGACCTCATTACTTACCAGTTTTGCCAGACTGTGATATTCGTCGCTGTTCTCTTTTGGTTCGAAATCAATATCAAACTGCTGGACAATAGTGCTGATCGCGTTCAACGGATTCCTGATTTCGTGCGCGACACCGGAGGCGAGCTTGCCCATTGCCGATAATTTTTCCTTCTGCCTTATCTGTTCCTCAAGAAGCCGCTGTTCCGTCAGATCTCTTAGCACCAGGATCATTGTTAAATCATCTCCATTCTGATCTTTTACGGAAGACCTCGCCAGCGCGACCGTCTTGCCCTTCATCAGAAATTCTTTTACACCCGGGACCTGCTCGTCAGATTGATGATCAAATAATTCTTCCGGCAGTTTTGATATGTCATCATCCAGCATCTTTTCGTATTTGATCCCCAGAATCTCACCTGCCGCCTTATTAATCATCGTAATTCTGCCGTTTGTATCATAGGAGACAACGCCATCCGTAATATTTTGCAAAATACTGCCGTAGTATGTCTGAACGACTCCATACTGATTATTAACCACATCATACTGCTGTTTTACACTCATCAGTGTAAACAATAAAAATCCGATCAGCACAAGCACTCCGGAAATAACGAAAAGCCTGCGCAGTATTCTCTCATTGATAGCTTCTACAACGTTTAACGATAACCCCATTCTGAAGATACCTATTACTTCTGAGTTATATTCAAAAGGATGTATTACTTCATACACCACTTCATCGTTAAACTTTTTTTCTCTCGAATATGAGATATCCTTCTCAAAAACATCTTTTAACACAGGATCGTCTTCTATTCGCTCCAGACTAACGACATTTTTTGTCGCCGCCAGAATTCCGGACGTATCCTGCAAGGCCAGAAACACTACATGTTCGTTATCGGAAATCTCGGCGATCAATTTTCCGAAGCCGATTTTTTTCCTGAATTGAAGCAGGGCGTTCGAATCGATGCTGACGATGATCACACCGCCGTTTTTCCTTATAACCGCGACAGAATAATGGTGTTGCCCGCCTTCGTTATGAAATCCTATAATATATTCATTCTCTTCCGATTCCAGAATATCAGGCAGCCAAAACGACATTTCTGTCTCGATTTGTTTTTTATTAATATCTCCCGATGTAATTCCATTAACATATTTACCGGATTTATCAAAGATCAGAATTTCCAGGAGCAGATTTTCTTTGGCTATTTTCATCATTGCGGATGAATTCAACATCGATTTGGAATCAAGATAATTCAGAAACCGCGCGTTATCCAACAACCGGTCTGCCAGTTCCGATTCAACAACCTGATTTGCCGATAGATTATTGACACTTGCCTGTGTAATAGCCTCAAGAATTGAGTTCGCGTTCTGATCCATCAGTTCGTACAGCTCTTTCTTGCTCTGGTTCAGCTCGATCAGAGCGGAGATCAGCATAAGACCCGCCAAAACCACGAAGATCATGATCATATATGGAATGCGGATTAATTTTCTCATTTTTCTCGATTCAAATATCGATTATAGACATGTAAGTTTATTATCACATGCTGAGTTTTAATTTAAAAAGTCCAATCTATACCGACGCCGAACAGATTACTTTCATAATTGTACCAGTAGCTATTGGATTCATTTTTGGTGTAGACATAGTCAAAACTTATTCTTAAAGCATTCAACCATGATTTATCCGCATGGAACGTCTTAGATAGATTAACATAAACCGCCTTTAGGTCATCTTCCCTGATTCCGCCCGCGGCAAGTGAATCTTCTGCCGAAATATATGCAGTTTCACTTATGTATTCTTTT
>JBFXGD010000045.1:0-22382 GCA_050178385.1 Calditrichaceae bacterium | reverse complement strand
AATGGCAAAATTTGATATAATCGATGTTTTTCCGGTGTCTTCCTCGCAACTGGTTATCATGATTACTTTTTTACCGTTGCGGACAAAATTCATAAGTTTCGCGCGGAGGACCCGGTATGATTCCTTATAATCCGGCTGATCATCCATCATTGTTACAAGCCGGTCTTTAACAGCCTCAGCATCACTGATTTTTTTTATCAGTTTTCTCGTGTATTTCGGCAAAACCGCCAGAACGGGAAATGAGTAGGCATTCTCAATTTCATCAATCGTTGTCACCCTCTTGTCAAAAAACTCACTGACAAATACTACCACAAGTCCAATCACCGCTCCAAGCAACAGGGCCAGAATCAGATTCAACGCTTTTTTGGGATATACCGGCTTTATTGGAACCGTAGCTTTATCAACAATAATAATGTCCTGCAGCTTAGAGTACTCCGCCATTCTCAGTTCTTCCCGCTTATCTATCAAAAGGGTGAACATTTTGTCGTACACACTCTTGTTTCGCATCAGATCAGCCAATTGTGATTCCTGATTCGGCAGTTTCTCTATTTTATCTGAATACTTCCGGATCAATGAGTTGAGACTCGACTGCTTTTTATTGAGAGAATTGATAATAATCTCATAGGAGGTTATTGTATTTTGGTTATAATCTCCCAGCTTTGCCTTTATTTGTGATATTTGCTCATCAATAGTCACAACATCCGGATGGCTCGATTTCCTTTTCTGGAGAAGCTCCAGCCGTCTTATTTCCGCGTCAGACAATTGACTGAGAAGGATTGAGAATGGAGAATTGGCGATTTCCGACCGGTTTGGAGTAAGATATGTCTGATCAAAATAACCTTTTGATTTAATCTCGGTCGACATTTCAGTCAGTTTATTTCTATATTCAACCAGTTCCAGGTCGGTCTTGATTTTTTCTGTTTCCAGATTACTTAGGAAGTCAATGACATCACGGGAGTTCTGATCCATTAAAACGATCTGATGCTCACTCTTGTAATCACTAAGCGCCATTTCCGCGGCTTGTAATTTCTGAGATGTTTCTTTCAGTTGTTCATCCACAAAATCGAATGAATAATGTATAGTCTGTCTCTTTTGAGCCAGTCTGCTTTCACGATATTTTTCCGCGATTGTGTTGGCGATCAGTTGCGCCGTCTGGGGTGAATATGATTTTACGGACAGTTTAAAAAGATTTGTTTTCCCGACTCTCTCAACAGCAGTATTTTTAGAAAGAGAAATATAGGAATGTTCAAAATCTTCGACATCAAAATAAAACCGGTCTTCCGCGGTGACATTCTTCCAATCAAACCTGATGACGAATCCCCGCAGGCCCAATTCGGCGGGTATGGAATATATGACAGACTGAAGCAGATTTTCATTTTCCGCGTCAAAAAGCTGGAGCAGTCTGTTGTTCGACAAGGTTAGATAATATTTGCCGCCCTGAATGGCTTCATTATAAATATTGAATTCACTGATTTCAGGCAGCCGCCGGTAATCCATTTCGCGGTTTTCTATATATGCTTTATACCGGTTAAAATCTGCATTCAAAACAAGCCGGTCATTATCAGAAAATTCAGCGCTTTTCGCACTGAACATCAGATTTAAATCAAATATGACTTTTTGGAGCACGGCGCGGGATTTAAATATTTCGATTTCAGTATCTATTTCATCGAGCATCTGCATTGATAACATCTGCCGGAATTCATCCTGCGAATTCTGCTCCTGCATTTTCTCTTTCTTGAACAATACGGATGATTCATATACCGGCTTTGCAAAAAAGGTATACAAGGAAACAAGTACAACTACAGATATTACAGATATTGCGATAAGATGTCTTCTTCGGTTGATAATTTGAATAACATCATAAAAGTTCAGCTCATCTTTTATTTTTTTTGTATAATTGTCCGATGACTTCGAACTGTTTTTTAACACGCCTGTTTCCTTCTGTTTGATGATCAGACTTTTTATTACCGGATAAATAAACTTGCTAATGTTACGAGTACTGCTGCCGCCGAGATAATCACCGCGGCGTTTCGTGCCCCGACCCACCATTTCCTCGGGACAAAAACCCTGTCTCCGGACCGGAGTCCGATATCACTAACCCTGTCACCCTTTTCTATAATAGATTTTGCGTTAACCTTGATTTCCTGATTTTCACGGATGATATAGAGCCCGTTCAGATTAGTATCACTTGTCTCACCACCGGCCATTGCGATCAGATCAGTCAGTTTTTCAACCCCCGTCACATAATACAGTCCCGGATTTCGGACTTCTCCAAGCACATTGATTTTATAGAGCGGCTGAATGGTTAGCTCGGGATTCCGGTAAAGGGAATCATACTTGGTGATTATCTCATTCCTGATTGATGGAAAATCTCTATCTCTGGCGGATATCAGACCAATATAGGGCAGCTGCATATGCCCATCCTGCTGAACAAAATAATCACCGGAAATACCATCTGAAATATTAAAAAAGGTGACACGTACCCCGTCACCGGGATTGACTCCCTGGGAATAGGTATTTTCATGCGTTAAAAAAGACAATAAAACCACTGATATTAAAAATACAGATTTTCTTAAGATACTTTTCATCAATACATATGTTCTCATCATTTTACAGCTCCGCCCTGTCAGTTACATATCAGGTTTTTCAATATGCACATAATAATAGATGTCGAATCAGATTTGGGTTAAAAAACCAAAAATGACCGGACAAAAATGTTATAAATATTTTCATAAAATGGGTGAGTATTTGCTAATGGGCTAAGAACATTCCATGTGAGCTTTTGTATTAGCAATAATCATCCCCCGTCCGATACCGTCCTTTCCGGAACGGCATCAGCTGATTATGTAAAAAAAAGTTATAGAGAATTCCGGACAATTAATTATCACTGCCCGGTATCAATTTCAAATTCCGGTGAGTAGCCATTTATTCAACACAAAAACTCCTGACAGCCGGCTGAATACAATCAGATTATGTAGATTATTGATTTAATCTAATATATTCAATCAATGGCGCGTGTGTTTAACCTCACCATTTATTTTAAAATTTCCAGGATTGGTTTTGCTCAACAAGATGCTATTTCACGAGTTTAAGTTGTAACAATCAATGATTCGTGAATCGAAAAAACATCAGCTTTAAGTTAATATTAAATTAAAATATTCCTCATATACATTGTTAAGACGCATAAAACAAGCTTATTATCCAATTCATCTTAATAAATTTGTTACTTTAATCGTGATTATATGGGGTTTTCTTAACATTTTATACTGAATAGGAGAAAAATGTTAACATTTCTTTATAAATAAATGAGACCTAACGTGTAGAGGACTTCGGAAATAATTTGTGAACTGTTGAATATTATTCATTACTCAAAAGGTTTATAGATATTCTGTCGCTGAATCGGAGCATATCTTTAATAAAAGCTTAACGTTTTTAATTTTCATCAGGCAAACTGAAGACAATCTAAGTCCTACTCCAGTTGTTTAATGAGTTTCCAGTCAAATTTGCCTTCTCCTATATATGAATATGTAACACTATCCATCAATTTCGTAACAATAGACATACCCAGTCCGTGTTCTTTTAGATTTGAAAGTTCATCGAACATATCCAAATCGGCTTCTTCATTTTCTTCAAAGCTGAATGAAAGACTAAAGGGATCTACCACCGTATAGGAGACGGTGCCGTCAACAACATCTCTGAGTTTAAATTTTTTCCCGGTCAGATTTTTAGGATAAGGCGGATAATTGCCATCCGCGTTAAACCCCGGACCATAATCATAGATTGAAATCGAAAAATATTTCATGCCAATCTCGAACTGAAAACGGACAATTTCATTCTTGGCCGCGGTATCGGAATGCTCCACCACATTGATAAAAACCTCGTTCATCACCGTTCTCAGCTTTTGATTAAATTGCGAATTCGCAGATTGAATGTGTCCGCTAATGGATTCAGTGAAGTCTTCGACTAATTTGGTGTATTCAAGACGGCAAGGCACGTGGAGTCTGACAAGATCCTGCATCTTTTATCCCCATTAAAATAAATATCTGTGTCAATCTGATTTATTTCAAACCATTTCACAGAAAATATTAAATTCTTTTTTATATTATGAATTATATCAGGAAAAAACTACAAAAAATAAAAAAAGCGGGATGATCCCGCTTGTTTATTTAAATGGTATTTCAGTTTAGCAGTTTTCTTAAAAAAACTTCAGATTTCGCGCCAAGATTAAATGACATAATTTTTTTATTTTCCACCAGAACGGTTGCCGGTGTTCCCATCACCCCGAATGCTCTTGCCGTTTCCATATCCTTTGCCAGATTCACTGTATGAATGGATTCAAATTCCTTTTTTAATTTATCTATTATTGGAGTCATTGGCTTGCAGGCCGCGCAGCTATTTGAATAAAAATATACCAGGATACGCTTGCCGGCTTTAATATCTTTTCCTATCTTCCCATTTACGCCATCAACAATCTTACCTTTTTTCATGACAGATGAAATTCTGATGTACAGCTGCATTACTACAAAAAAACCGACAATTACCAATATTAAATATAAAAATCCCTGCATTTATTGATTCTCCGTATTCGATTTCGATTTTGCCGGCCAGCCGAGTAGCAAACCCGCGCCAAGTCCATAACCTGTACTTATATAAGGATTGCTTGTAATCGCGCATGTGTTAGTCGTACAACCTATAAAATAATAGTATGAAAATCCGGCGATCGCTCCCAGGACGCCAAAAACAGTAAATTTTACCCATTTATTTTTAATCAATGTAAGTTTCCCCTCTGTTATTAAAGCCTAATAAGATTTTGTTATTTTTCTTCCGCAGCTTCCTGAGTCACTTGATTTAATTTAAAGATGATTTCTTCCAGATTAAGTCCCTTTTCAAGGACATTTTCTTCAAGCGTCCCCCATACCGGTTCGCCGCAAACGATACACTTTACACCCAACTTTTGCATTGGCGATATGGTCTCGGGATATCGTTCAACGATTTCTTCGATCGTCATTTCTTTAGTGATCATTTGACCCGCCTCATACATCAATTTAATATTAATTCCGATTGGTTGATTAGATGCGCTTTTCTTAGATAGGGGTCATCAATCTGCAGATGGTCCAAAATGTTTTCCGGCGCCAGTCTGAAGAGCAATTTCGCGCTGATTTTTTTGGTAATACCGGGTACCTTGTACTCGAGTTCACGAATTTCACCCGCTTTTATTCTTGTATCGATTTTTACACCGGCCGCCCTCCACGGCATAACCGGAAATTGATGCTCATCGTCTTCAAAGACTCTGTTGAACACAGCGTGACGATCTTCTGCCAGCGGATCATTTTTCCAATTCTCAAATGTTATTCGGCCATCAGCATCATATCCGGCAACTTTTAGAATAACCGTGCGAAGCGGTGTTCCCGTTGGATAGGCATGCGGAGTCGCTGAATTATCTATTATCACCGTTAACCGGCTATCCGCATATTTAAGATCCAGCCTTAATGATTCCTTAAGAAAATTTTCATCGTGCGGACCTAAAAAAGAATGCTGGCTGATCATGCCGCTGGAAGATAAATCGTCTGAATTTGAACCGGTTACAAGCGGCATATGGCATGACTGACAGGATTTTGCGTTATTTCCGGAGCTCTCATATTCTATCCCCGTAATACAAATATCCACATCCATCGCATTAACCAGTTTTGAGTGACATACCATACAGAGCTGTCCGTTTTTGAAATGATCCCGGGCTTCGATTTTATGATATTCCGATTGATCATTGTCATGAGCGGAATATTTGGTTTTGGATAAAAGGATCCTGCCGGCCGAATTTTCCATTGAATGGCAATAAATACAATCAACCGGATTTTTTGTAAGGGTGGATTCTTCGAAGGGCATATGACATTTCTTACATAGCCCGGCTGCCTTTCCTTTTGTATCATCAATTGCCCAATTCATCATCTTTTGATACAGGATATCTTTATCTGGTGTGGAAAGCGCGTGCATGGACCGGCTCCAATCCTCATAAATCCTGCTGTGACATTGCGCGCAGTCCAGGCTTGTCTCCCGGGAAATATCCTGAGCCGATGCGACTACAATAAACACAAAGAGAAAAATTATCATGAAATTAGTCTTCATAATCATATCTCCTTATATAAAATCAAGAAAGGTTGTGGCAATACATTGTCTGACAGATTAATAAATTCAATTTTGATCGCTAAAAAAATAGCTGGAGCATTTTTTAACTGAAGCCCCAGCTATTTCATTTATTAGACTACTTATATGTTATTCTGAGAGCTTTATCGGCACAGGCGGCGTATTCCAAATTTCCTCGGCATACCCCTTTATTGTGCGGTCACTGGAGAATTTTCCCATATTTGCCACATTTACGATACACATTTCCGTCCATTTTTTCTTATTGCGATACACACTGCTCACATCTTCCTGACATCTGATATAATCCGCGAAATCAGCGAGGACCATATAATAATCTCCCTGTTCGATCAGCGAATCCGCAATTGGCTTGAATAATTCCGGTTTATCAGGCGAAAAGTACCCGCTCCTGATCATCTGTATTACCTTTTTCAACTCATCATTTGCCTGATAATACTCATCGGGTTTATAACCGCTGTAGCGAAGTTCAGCAACTTTTTCCGCGGTCAGTCCAAAGATAAATATATTTTCATCCCCGACTTCATTTTTAATCTCTATATTAGCTCCATCAAGCGTCCCGATTGTCAGTGCGCCGTTTAGCGCGAACTTCATGTTGCCTGTTCCGGAAGCTTCCATTCCGGCCGTTGATATTTGTTCAGACAAGTCCGCCGCCGGTATAATTTTTTGAGCGAGAGATACTGAATAATTGGCAAGAAACACAACTTTAAGTTTATCCCCGATATCCGGATCTTTATTGACAATATCGGCGACTGAATTAATCAGTTTTATGATGAGTTTCGCCATCGTATAAGCGGGCGCCGCTTTCCCGGCAAAAATAAATGTCCTCGGTACTATTTCCAATGCCGGATCCGCTTTGATCCGGTTATACAATGTGATTACATGCAGCACATTCATCAGCTGCCGCTTATACTCATGAAGTCTTTTGACCTGCACGTCAAACATGGAATCCGGGTTGATTTTGATGTTATTGTTCTCAAGGATATACTTTGCGAGTTTTATTTTGTTGTTCTTCTTAACTTCATTCCATTTTTTATGAAATTCATTATCCGATCTGTAATCCTCCAGCTTTTTCAGTTTGAAGAGATCTTTAATCCAACCATCGCCTATTTTTTCGGAAATGAGATTAGAGAGTCCTTTGTTACTTAAATTCAGCCACCGGCGCTGTGTTATTCCATTCGTCTTATTATTAAACTTTTCCGGCCATAATTCATAAAAATATCTGAACACATCTTTTTTAAGAATTTCTGTATGCAGTTCCGCTACCCCATTGACTGAATGACTACCCACAATCGCCAGATTTGCCATGCGGATTTTTTTATCTTTTCCTTCTTCAATAATGCTCATATTCCGAAGACGATGAATGTCTCCCGGATACATGGAATTTACCTGATTTAGAAAATGTTCGTTGATTTCAAAAATTATCTGTAAATGCCGGGGCAGAACGCGGGCCAATAAATTCAGGGTCCATTTTTCCAGAGCCTCCGGCATTACCGTATGATTGGTATAGGCAAAGGTTTTTGTTGTTATATCCCATGCAGTTTCCCATTCCAAATTTTCGAGATCGACCAGAATCCGCATCAATTCCGGAATAGCGAGGGCCGGATGCGTGTCGTTTAACTGAATGGCGACTTTTTTTGGAAAATCTTTAAATTGATCATTACGCTGTTTTTTATATCTTCTTACAATATCCTGAAGAGTCGATGAAACAAGAAAATACTCCTGTTTTATACGAAGTTCTCTCCCTTCGACAAAATCGTCCCTGGGGTACAAAACTTTTGAAATTACTTCAGACTCTATTTTTTCGCTCACTGCTTTTTCATAATTACCATGATTAAAATATTCCAGATTAAAATCACGTGTTGATTTTGCCGACCAAAGCCGCAGGTTGTTTACAGTATTGTTTCTGTAACCCGGAATAGGAGTGTCATGCGCCATGGCAAGTATTTCATCCGTATCCGTCCATGAGTAACGCGGTTTTCCGTCAGGTCCCGTTACCTGTTCGACCTTTCCGTAAAATTGCACCAGATAGATGTATTCGGGCCGCTCAATTTCCCAGGGATTACCATAGCGGAGCCAGGGATCGGGTATTTCCCTTTGACATCCGTTTTCAATTTTTTGTGAAAATATTCCATATTCATATCGGATTCCATAACCGTAGGCGGGAAGCTCAAGAGTCGCCATGGAATCCATAAAACAGGCTGCAAGTCTTCCCAGGCCTCCGTTGCCAAGACCCGCGTCAAATTCCAGTTCCCGAAGCGTGTCAAAATCAAGTCCCAGATCATCGACGGCCTTGGCGGCATTTTCGTATAGATTCAGATTATTCAGGGCATCACCCATCAATCTTCCCGTTAAATATTCCATCGAAAGATAATAGACCCGTTTCGCTTCTTTTTTATAATAGGTTTGCTGAGTTTCGATCCATTTCTGAATGAGACGGTCTCTTATTGTCAGAGCCAGACTTTTAAAAAAATCGCGATTCGTTGCGGAATACTCATCTTTCGCCAGGGAGAATTCTAAATGATTGACAAACGAGACTTCAAGTGACTCAATATCTGTCCGTTTGAATTCGTTTGTTGATGGGGATAATTTTTCGAGCCGGGAAATTTTTTCGGTCGTGGATGTATGGGTTTTATCATGTCTCATGCCGGACTCCGCTTATAAAATATATAGATGATTGAATTTATTCTACTAACGCTGTGACTTTCGGATTATTCACCGAAACTGGTTCCAACCGATTTTGCCGCCATAATTAGCGCAGATTCAGGCGTAACCAGTCTTTGACGATTGGCAATCTGATCGAGCGGAGTCGTTTTTATGGCATCTCCTTTAAGACCAACCATCACTCCTAATTCCCCTTCATAGGCAAATTTCATTGCTTCTCTGCCAAATCTGGTCGCTAATACACGGTCATAAGCCGTCGGGCTGCCTCCGCGTTGCAGATGCCCTAAAATTGTCGCCCTGGATGAAATTCCGGTCATTTCTTCTATCTGACGGGCAATCCACACGCCTATTCCTCCAAGTCTGATCGGATCATGACTGGCTTCATCGCGATGATCAATTTTATACCCTCCACCGGGTAATTTGACCCCCTCCGCGACCACAACAATGCTGAATCTTTTGCCGTGTTTATTTCTAAATCTCACCCTTTCGGCAATTGATTCTAAGCTGTAGGGAATTTCAGGAATCAAAACAATGTCTCCGCCGCCGGCTACTCCGCCGGTCAACGCCAGCCACCCGGCATATCGTCCCATTGTCTCGATAACCATCACACGATGATGCGATTGAGCCGTTGTATGTAGCCTGTCAATCGCTTCGGTGACTATCTGAACTGCGGAATCAAAACCAAATGTGACATCCGTTCCATAAAGGTCATTATCAATCGTTTTGGGGACACCGATCACCGGTATTCCCTTTGCCATCAATCCATGGGCGATGCTCATCGTACCGTCACCGCCTGTACAAACAAGCGCGTCAAGCCCTCTTTTATGAAAATTTTCCACCGCATCATCAGAACGGTCAACCTTTTCGGTCATTTTTCCGTTTTGTTCTTCGACATAAGCGAAGGGATCAGCGCGATTTGATGAACCTAATATAGTGCCTCCTACGGAGAGAATACCGCTTACCGTTTCATAATCGAGATTTTTGACGCGGTTTTTTACCAGACCGTCAAACCCATCCTCAATGCCTACAACCGATATCCCGTAATCGTTAATTGCCGTTTTTACCACCGCGCGGATAACCGCATTCAGCCCTGGACAATCTCCCCCGCCCGTCAAGACACCAATTTTTTTCATCATATTTAATTTCCCGGATAAATTATATTGATACAGAATGAATAATGATAAAAATACTAAATCTGATTTTCATTCCAAACGCCGGTGGTGTCTCATCAGTTCCATATCATTTTTAAAGCCATCTTTTCCGGCGAAAATACGCCACCATTATGATGGCAATTGTTAACATAGCCCCCCAGAGAGCCGGATAGGCCCAGCGAAAATGCAGTTCGGGCATAAATTCAAAATTCATACCGTATATACCCGCAAAAAATGTCAGCGGAATAAATATGGTGGCGATGATGGTAAGCACCTTCATGACTTCATTCATTTTATTGCTTATACTGGACAGATAAATATCCAGAATTCCCGAAACCATATCACGGAATGTTTCGACGGTGTCAACCACCTGAATTGTATGATCGTAAAGATCTCTGAGGAATGGGTCCGTAGTCGATTTTATCAGGACTGAATCTTCTCTTATCAGATTACTTATCACTTCTCTGAGCGGCCAGACGGACTTTCTCAAAAAAATAAGCTCCCGCTTCATGCGCTGTATATCATGAATAATAAGTTGGCTCGGTTCCAGAAGAACCTTTTCTTCAAGATTCTCCACTGTTTCGCCGAGTTGTTCAAGTACAAAAAAATAATTATCAATCAGCACGTCCATGATCGCATACATGAGATAGTCCGGGCCGCTTTTGCGAAGGCGCCCTTTTCCTCCCTCGATTCGTTCACGGACAGGCTGAAAAAGATCCCCTTCAAACTCCTGAAATGTAATCACAAAATTATCACCGATCAGCAGGCTCACCTGTTCAATAAGAACATCTTCCTTTACCGCATTGTATGTAATCATTTTTAGAACAATAAATATATAATTTTCAAACACTTCAACTTTCGGGCGCTGATCAGTATTGAGTATATCTTCAAGTATCAGCGGATGAATATCATAATGCGAGCCTATCTTCTCCAGAATTTCAATATCGTGTAAACCATTTATATTTAACCAGCTGACCGTTGGCGTTTTTTTGAATGGAAATGCCTCTTCGATTTTGAGCAGTTGTCTCGCTTCGTAATGATCCTGATTATAATCAATGACCGAAATCGATACATTCTCAACCTTTTTATCACCGACAAAAACCATTGTTCCCGGTGGAAGACCAATTTTTTTTGATCTTAGCTTCATGAGTTTTTTTACCATTCCGACCTCTCACATTATTTAGGAGACTGATTCCATGGCTATCGAATCGATTCTTCCGAATATCAATTCAAAGAACGCTTTATATTAATTCAATCCTTCCAACAGATCAAACAAATTATTCATTTTAAGACAAAGTTCTATTTGATTGTTTATTATATCCCGGATTCATTGCCGTCTATTTTACGGATTTTCCCGTCCGGATTGTTTCCATCCAATCTTTCAACTGAGTCGACGCCATATCCCTGCCGCCGATTCCGAATGCGATGGCAAAAGCAATTGCTATTGCCCCGAGAGTGATCCCGAAAGCGAGCACGATTATTTCTTCCCCGAATCCCATCTGCTGCAAAGCCATTGATCCCACAAGAACAAGAATAGCGATCCTTGTAAGTATTGAGAAAAAGGCCGCATAATTACTCCCGCTCTCTCTGATCTTGTTAGCGGCAAGATTTGCAAAAAATATCCCTATACCCAATATGATAATCCCAACAAGAATTTGCCCCGCGAACACCGTAAATTTTGCAAATAAATCAGCCAGCAAATCAAATTTTAGAATATTGAACGCTTCAATCAGGGCAAAAAACAGAATGGCAATTAAAACCAGATATCCTATAAAATCCGAAGGTGATTTCTGCCCGGTCAAGTCTTCGCGTGAAAATCCGAGCTTTACCCATATTTTGTTAAATCCAATTCCGCTAAGCAGATTTACAACAAGCGCGGATATGATTTTACCAACGATATAAGATATCAGAAGGATCAACACAGCCGCAAAAAGCGCGGGTAGTGCGCTGAACATCATGTTGAGCATGTTCATTGCCGGTTGAGTGATCGAATCAATGGCCATTGCTTCAAGCGCGGCTATAAGAACAGGAATTAGAATCAGCACATATACGATCAGTCCCAGCAATCCGGAAAACTGCTGACTGCCAATAACGCTATCAAGACCAACATTCTTACTTAAACGGTCAACACCGACAGCAGAAGACAGATTGGTGACAATTTTTCTCAATATAGTGGCAAAAAACCAACCTATCAGCAGGATAATGAGTCCCGTAAATATATTTGGCAAAAATGTTAAAATCTCATTGATCATCTGCTGTACAGGTGATAAAAGACCATCAATCCGGAGTGTATCCAGTATCGCGGGAAGAAACAACAGAAATATAAGCCAGTATGCCGCACCCGCCAGGGTTTTTGATATGGGAATACTTTTTTGCTCTTCAGTCCCTGTTTGATCGCTAATTTTTTCGTCCAATTTTACAGCTGTGAGAAGACGCGTAATTCCTAACCTTAATAAACTGGCGACAATCCAGGCAACCAATAAAAGCAGACCTGCCGCCAGAATCTGCGGTACGTATTCAAACACTTTGCTCAACAAATCGTTTAGGGGTTCCGTAATAACCGTCAGTCCCAGTGTTTGAAAAAATGCGATCAGAACAAACAACATGATCAGGTAAAAGATTGTTTTAGAGATATACTTCGCGACCGGGACTTCCTTATCTTCTTCGCCGCCGCTGATCCAGCCCATCATTTTTTTATCCAAACCTGTTTTTTTAATGACCGTTCGAAACCCGGCGGAAATAATCAGAGCTATTATCCAGCCAACAACCAGAATTAGTACAGCCCCGATAAGATTTGGGACATATGCTCCAACCAAATCCGTGATTTGAATTAAAAAATTGTTCATATTGCCTCCCTTTTCGATAAAGTTTTAACTACTTATCTATTAAACAGAACAAGGCGTGTTATAGCGTGGACGATACTTCTGAATAAGAATATGAAAAATAATCCGAAAATCTAAAAAAACGATTTTTCTGTAAATTTGTGGCCATTTCAATTTGAAATTTAAGAGAGTTTTCTAACTATAACGGTAACATTATTATAGGTTTATACCGTGTTTTATGCAAGAAATATTTAAAATAGCTGTGGGTATCTTAGAAAATCTGTTGTTTTTACATTTGATTTGACTGACCGCCGGTACCGGTCAGGCTTATTTCCATGGCGGCCGACGCGATGGATATTTTGCCGTCTGTCTTGTTGATTTCTTCGAGTATTCGGGAAAATAGCCTGTCCTTTATTATTCTTCTTTTTTTGAATTCCACCACATAACGTATGGTAAATGTCATCCAGTTTTCATCGAGAGTCAGAGTCACAGCCGGAGCGACTGCAGCATCTTCAATCATATATTTTTTAACCAGTCCGTTCCAGGATTTTTGAGCATCCCCGGTATAATCACCGATAACATCCACTGCTGCTTTCATAAATAACTCCCTGGATTTTTCATGATCGCAGCCATGCCTGACGGGAATATAAATTTCATCCCACAGGAATGGGAAATCGCCTGAATAATTAAAGACCGGTTCTTTAAAAACAAAGCTGTTGGCTATTCGTACCACACGTCCGTTATATAAATCACCCTTAACCCAATCCCCGATTTCCATTAAGGTGGTTCTCAGGACACCAATATCGATGACATCACCTTTAATCCCGCCCAACAGAACCCGGTCACCGGTTTTGTAAAAACTCGCGAAAGATATGGCAAACCACCCTGCCACACTGGCGATCACTTCCTGCAGGGCAAAAGCGATTCCGGCTCCGGCAACACCCAATGCCACGGTCAATCCGCCCAGCTTATCACTATATACGGTGGAGATCAGCAAAATCACCGCGATATATCCGATAAAGGAAATAAACTTACGCGCGCGATAACGGTTGTCCGTTTCTTTGACGTACCGGGAAAGAGATCTCTGAATGAATCGCACAAAAACGATAATCACCAAGACACCGATGACTAATGTGATCAGCTTTCCTGTGGTTGGGTCAAAAAGCCACTTGCTGATGAACTGTTCCATATTTTCCCCGGAAATGTTTTAGGAGATATTCTAAAATTTGATTGAAAAATTTAGTTCTGATTTATTTTTACTATCACCAGAGTGATATCGTCCTGCTGAATGTCGGTTCCGGTAAACTTCCTTACGCTGGAAATCAGATTATCACAGATTTGCATAGCGGAAAGTTCCGGACGGCTTATTATTTCAGAAAGCAATTTATCTTCTCCGAATTCGACACCTGCTGAATTATACGCTTCTGTAAGGCCGTCGGTTAAGAAAACGAAAATATCTCCTGATTTAAAGTCAATTTCAATCTCCGTCAATTTTTCATCGAACAAATCAGGATTACCGAGTCCAAGACCTAATCCATCGGGAATGATTGAAATAATCTTTTTATCTTCCGCTTTATAATGATATAACGGCAGATGTCCCGCTCTGGCAAGCCGAATTTTCCTTTCGGAAAGTTCGAACTGAGCGCCGATGGCGGTGACAAATGATTTTTTCTCAAGATCAACGGATAAAATTTTGTTCGCCCGCAGAAACATATCTTTGGGAGACAGATTAAAAGCATTTAGGGAACGGAATATTCCCTGCAATTTTGACATATATAGCGCGGCGGACGTGCCTTTTCCGCTCACATCACCGACTATGATCATTAACCCGTCATCGAAACCGTTCAGGAAGTCAAAATAATCGCCTCCAACCTCGTAGGCCGGGATTGATACGCTCGCGATATCCAAACCGTTTATATCAGGTGTGGTTTGCGGGAGCGAACTTATTTGTATTTGACGGGCAATTTTCAGCTCATGCTTCATTCTTTCCTGTTCAGCTAGTTCGCTGTAAAGGAAAGCATTCTCTATGGATACGGATGCCTGTTTTGCCACCGAAGACAGAAATTCAAAATCATCCTGATAAAAAGGCGATTCCGAAAGTTTTTCGCCCACAAGAAAAAGCCCCACCAATTTATCCTTTGAATGAATCGGGATAACATTGTAAAATTGATACTCAAAAAAGATTTCACCCACCATCGGTGGCAAACTGCGCACGTTTACGGGCGCTTTATATGATTTTAATGCATCTATAATCTCTTTTTCCGCTCGTATACAGGAGTCTGACCAGTCCTTCCCGTCAAAACCCTGAAACTCCTGACAGCAGCATCCTGTCTCATTCTTAAAAAAAAGAACCCCGATACGTTTTAGATGCATTAATTTGGAAAGTTTCTGTGCCATACCCCGGGCCAGTTCTTCCATGTTCAGGTTATTCTGCATCATTTCGCCCAGTTGCCTGGCAGCATTCCGGTAGTCGTATCCGGAACGATAATATTTTTGATTGATCAGCCTCTGCCCGAATCTTCCGAATCGCCAGATTCCCGTAAAAAAAGCCACTGCTAAAATCATGAACAGAAAACGTTCCTCGATCATTATTTTTTCCGCAGACGCCGGCTGGTCAAGAACCTCAATTAATGTTTCGCTTAATCGTATATTGGGGAGGTTCAATTCTAATCCGGCAAAGAAGATCAGAATATAAACCGAGAAAATGATTAGAGTGATGATCCAGGTAAACGTAACCACACTGTATTGGATATTCTTCCGAACCCTGATTTGAAGATCAAGAAGGCGATAACGGCCAATGGTGTACAGATAAGCAAGTGGAATCAGGACAAGTGGAATTCCGATATAGCCAATATTGTATTGCTGATTAATACTGTTTGCGTAAATTATGATGGCGACAGCCAGAATCCCTGCTGATATTCCTGTCCATTTAATGATTCTGGACAATTTTTTTCTCCGGGGATCTCGAGATTTACGAAACCTGAATTTTATATATCCATTAAAACCGATTAGTAATAGCATACTTATAACCAGCAGAACATTAAAATTGACGGGAATGATACGGCGATAGACCAAAAAGGATAAAATCATTCCCAGTCCGGCCAGGCTGTATAGAGTTATTGACGGCCATCGTTTTTTTGTAATCGCGGTGATTTCCAGTGGAAAATAATATCCGCTGTGCAGCCAGCTTGCTGTACCGAAAATGAATCCCGCGGCTGTCATGCTGTCACGTAATATGGACACCAAATCGGCTTGCACATCACGCATATTAAAGATGATCGATAAATAATAACCCATCAATATCATGCCGAGCCCCAGATACCGCGCGGCCTTTAACCTATGTCTCTTTAACAGAATAAAAGCGCCTATCAGAATATAGATAAGACCGCATAAAAATATGGTCATACCCGCGATGCTGACACCTATGATGCTAAGGATGACATGAAGAGTCATCGGACGGTTGCCGCGAAAGATCTCGTAGGTAATAGCTTTCCCGCTATGCCCAAGACGCAGTATTCTATCCGCTTCCATTGAATTTTTAAAACTCTGGCCATTGATTTTATATATCAAATCACCTTTTTTCATTCCCGCGCGATCGGAAGCGCCTCCTTCAGTAACGTCAAAGACATAAACGAAATCCGGTAATTCTATAAAAAAACTGTCGGACAGAAACCGCCGGTGTACTTTCACACTAATTTTTTCATTTAACACCGGGCGCAGAAGCTCAATATTGATGATCGAATCACCGGAAATGGCCGCCAGATAATTGGTTATTTCATCGCTGTTCTGAAATCTGTTTTTATTTATTGAAATCAGTAAATCGCCTTCATCCGGATTTGCATCCTGTGATATCAGTGTATCAGAAAAGACGCTTGTGACGGAAAATCGTGAAGGTGGATTTGTGAACCAGTTTTCATCTGTGGGAAGACTGATATACCTGTAAAAATTAATGCCTGAAATAACAAGAAGAAATATTACAAAAACACCATAAGCGGTTTTTTGAATATTAGCTGATCTATCCTCTTTACTCATACTTAATCTCTTCTCTAAATTACCTTAGTTGACAAATCAATAGATACTCAGATTAATAGCGATTGTTGCGCAAAACTATACACAACGGCGCGTAATATTTATTATTTACTGAAATTATTTTATCAGTTACTTAATATTAAAAGATATACAAAAAAAGTGTTTTTGAAAATAGAAAATAAATTGTATTCCGTTCCCTTTAATTTTTTTAAGAAAATTCATATTCAAAAAAAACAATTTTAATATTTCTCTGGTATCAATTCACCCTGATCTGACAACAAATAACGCTAAAAAACCGTATTCCGGACCTACAGGAACAGGAGCGCTATTCCCGCCAGGGCAATTATTGCCCCAAATACGGCTCTCAATGATATTTTTTCCCCCATACGCGCCGCGATCGGAAGTATAAAAATCGGACTGGTAAAAACAAGAGTCTGGCTGATTCCCACATCCGCGTATTTCAGAGAAATCTGCAAAAGCCACAGACCTAGATATGTTCCGATAAAAATGGCGAGAAAAGTTAAGCTGAATACTTTTCTCTTGTTTTCTATTTTCCGGATTGATTTTCCTCCCCTGTAAAATGGAATCCAGAACAAGAGAACGATGATACCGCCGGCCAGCCTGATCAATGTGCTGAAAAGCGGACTGATATCCGTATTTATAAGCACCGCGTGAGAAATGACCGCGCCGCTGGCCTGTCCTAGAGCTGCTAAAAGAGCAAAAATGATCCCGCGTATAAGATGCGACGAGTGTTGGCCCGAATCTCCGGTTCTATCGGTCACAACCCATGCGACTCCCGATACTGTAACCAGAATCCCAAGCCAGGCGTTTAACGCCAGTTTTTCATTCAGAAATATCAGAGCGATGAACGCGGCCAGCGGAGGAGAAATCGTCTGAACAAGCAATGCCCGTCTGGCGCCGATATATTTCAATGATTCAAAATAGGCCGTATCTCCTAAACCTATTCCTATAACTCCGCTTAAAAGCAAAATCAAAAACGGATATATCTGTATATTTCCGGCAAGTTCTCCGCCCGGAAGAACCGTCAGGAAAATAAGAAAAAACGCGACAATGCCTTTTATGAGATTTAACTGGATCGAAGAAAAAAAACGTCCGAGATGAGCAAACATAACCGAAGCGATTGCCCAGAGCAGGGCTGCAAGCAAGGCTGAAATTTCACCTTTGAATTCCGTAATTAAAAACAAACTCCTTCTCCGGCAAAAGAATGAGACCGCTTCGCATGAACCATTTTGTTGTTTCCGATATGCATTTGTTGGGGATAATACATAATAACCGGCAAACTTATCACATATAATGGCTCAGGAAGCGGTCTCAAATTATCATGACTGGACACAGGTCACTTCGGATCCAATATAAAACGGTCTAGTGTGATCCTAATAATTCCCTGACTTCTTCTTCAGAAACTGGATTACCCGCATAACCAAGGGCTTTCCAGTCAAGACGGCTGTTCTCTCCATGGCAATCGAGACATTTTAAGGCCTGTTCTTTTTCGGAAATTTCATGATTTACACGCCAAAACATATCGGTTTCAATAAATTCGTATTCGCCGGAGTAAGCCAGGCCAATCGTTTCCATACCATCTTTTGACGCGAGATTCCAGTCGAAATGTTTCCAGAAACCACCAAATAATTTCGGAACGATAAGATACCCATTTTGTTTATCCGAAATCTGTTTTCCACGATGAACCTTAAACGGATAAATTTTAGCATCCGGATCATTTTTATCACCCAGCGGATAATTCAGATGGGTAATCCCATCCCTGTTTACTTTATCCCCAAGCAGATATCTTTCTGTATTTCCGTTATACCAGAGATATTCAGGTTGAATATTTTTATCCCAGCGAAAATCTCCTTTTTTCTTGTCATAAGTCGGTTTCCCAAATTTGTCCTTTGGAATTTCTTTATCCGCACCCGATGTGGACCAGTCCCAATAAACTTTTGTCGGCAATTCCTTTGCGTATTCGGGAATATGACAAGTCTGACAGGCGACTTTTTCATAATGTGTGTTTAATATATCAGATGTATGCGGATTTGATTCGTGGCAATCCGTGCATTCTACCTGCCTGTCTTCAGCCTGGGAAGTCACAGAAAGAGCAATTCCCTTTATCACATGGTTTTCAACTTTATGACAATCCTGACAAGTCATATTCAATTCACCCATATGAACATCCAGCTTATTGTTTTCGACAGTCAATCCCGGTTCAAGGTCTCCGTGTTTGACGTTCTCACCGCCGCCGCCGTAGAAATGACAGTTTCCACAATTTGATTTTGTGGTCTGTCCGACATTCTGCGCGACATACAGCAAATCAACATTATCTTCAGGAAATCCCGCGCCGGTTGGTTTTTTCTTATAAGTATCGGTATTATCGTGGCAAACAAGGCAATCTACATTTTTTTGATCTGTAAAATCAAAACTGTCATCTTTCCAGCCGTAGCCGATATGACAACTTGTACACCGCGCCCAGTTGGAACTCAAACTGATACAAAAATTGTTAAACAGATTTTTCTTCCCCAGCTTCAAAGCTTGATCATGTCCGGGTACCAGTACAGACTTTTCTGACAGCCATGTCCAGTGCGTTGATGTCATAATTTCGGTGCCGGCATTTTCATGACACGCGAGGCAGGCTTCCGTGACCTGCTGCGGAGTCTCAAATGGCCCCTGTATGTACTCACTATGGTCACCCGCCTTAAGCGCGGATGTAGTAAGGAGATACAAGGAAAGCCATAATATAACTGATCTCATAACAATTCCTCCTGGTAGTATATAATTTATGATTAAATATATCACAATCCTGTTATCAGATGGAATATTACTGTACTCTCTCCCGGGATATATCTATTCATTAATATATAACAGAAAATATTAAATTCACAAAAATATTTGAGACTTTTTCTCCAAATATTGAATATTTTGAATAATTACATAAAATAAATAATTTGATTTCAAAATAATTGGAATATTCTATTCTGAACTGCCGGATTTCGCATTTTCTCTCGCCACCGTCGGGACAAAAGGTCCTGGTCTCTTAATTTCCGGTAATCCTAAAATGGTCCGGGCCCGGTTCAGAGCGGAATCGATATTGCCCAGTATATTTTCTTCACCTATTACATCAAATAATCCGGATCGCTCTATCGTAATCAGCGGCTGAGCATGCACTCCGGAAAGAACCAGAATGGTGCCGTCCTTCACGGTTTTTCTGTAAACATCCTCAAGAGCGCGTAGCGCGGTCGCGTCAAGCGCGAAAACTTCCCGCAGTCTAAGGATAAGCACTTTCGGGATAGCATCGACAATCCTTAGAGCATCCTTAAACTGGTCAGCAGCTCCAAAGAAAAACGGACCGTAAATTTCGAAAACTTCCACTCCATCCGGTACGGAGCGGATTTTTAAAGAGTTGGGATCGTTAATATCATCTTCTTCGTTTAATGATTTTGTTATATATCCCGCTTGTGTGACCGACGACATACGGTGCATAAAGAGCAAAGCCGCCAGGACGACACCCACTTCTATCGCCACCGTAAGATCCACAAAAACCGTCAGCAGAAAGCTGGTTAACAATACCATGACATCGGCCTTCGGACTGCGAAACAAACCCATAAAAAGCCGCCATTCGCTCATATTGTAGGCGACCATGATCAGAATTGCCGATAAGGTTGCCATCGGGATCCATGAAGCCCATTTTCCAAAAAACAGTATGATAACCAATATGGTCAATGCGTGTACAATTCCCGCCACCGGTGTTTTTCCGCCATTTTTTATGTTTGTAGCTGTTCTCGCGATGGCACCGGTTGCAGGAATTCCACCGAAGATCGGAGAAGCTATGTTCGCGACTCCCTGGGCTACCAGTTCCATATTGGAACGATGCCGCGTACCGGTCATACCGTCTGCGACCACCGCTGAAAGCAGGGATTCGATGCCCGCCAGAATAGCGATTGCCAGCGCCGGTGAAGAAAGACTGGTTATTAGATCCCAGTTCATCGACGGGAGCCGCGGCGCGGGAATACTGCCTGAAACCGTACCAAAACGGGATTCAATTGTCTCTACAGGCAGATTGAGCATCTGAACCATTAATGTAGCTATAAGAATCGCGATTAATGAACCGGGGATTTTTTTTGTGATCCTCGGCCAATAGACGATAATTAGAAGGGACAGCAGCCCAATTCCGACCGCGTAAAAATTTGCTGACATGATGTTTTCAGAATAGGCAAAACATTTATCAAGAAATTCAGCAGGCACATCATCCATATTCAGTCCCAGAAAATCACGGAACTGACTTACGCCGATAATCAAGGCGATGCCGCTTGTAAAACCGACCGTTAAAGGATATGGTATAAATTTTATAACAGACCCAAGTCGTGAAACACCCATCAGAATGAGCAAAACTCCAGCCATCAGCGTAGCTGTTGCGAGGCCGTCGTAACCATACTGCTGAACAATATTATAAACAATGACGATAAACGCGCCAGTCGGTCCGCCAATCTGAAACCGGCTGCCACCCAGCACAGATATCAGAAATCCGGCGATGACCGCCGTATAAAGTCCCTGTTCCGGTTTCACGCCGGAAGCGATAGCCAGGGCAATGGATAAGGGCAGGGCAACAATACCCACAATAATTCCCGCGATGATATCATTTGCAAGATTTTTTTGTGTATATCCCTCTTTAAAAACTGTAAACAGTTTTGGTATTAACTTTGTCTGCTGCATATTGAACTTCCAATTTAATTCTTGTCAAAACCGGAATCCGGTTCTATTTTCGATTATCAGATTCAGTTTAAAAATTTGGCAAATTTAACAAGTTTTTTGTAAAAGTCTATCGAATTCTTTTGTTTTTTTTTGATAATTCGTATTTGACCGATCAGAGGCATGATGAGCGGTGTCTAATCTAAAAAAATGAGAGAAATGTAATTAAAATCTATACTAAAAAGCATTTACTTGTGATTACCGCGGTTCCTGTCAGATGATTTTCCCGACGAAGCGGAATCAGCGGATTGACCTTAAAAAGGGATCACAGCCCTATAATTAGAGGTTAATAATTATAGTAAAGGTACAGAATTCGAATTACCGCTTGATATCACCTGGCAAAATAAATTCATAGCGCTGTTTAAAAATTCTCGTTTTTATCCAGCGGTCGATTCTTCTAAAGGAGAGAAACAGCGTCCATATAATTTTATCTTCTCTGTAATATTTTTCTATCTCAGCAAGTGTCAATGGCTCGGTACCCTTAAATAGATTTTCGTTGATTATTTTGACGGCCAAGGGGATTAAATCAGGGCGTTGCTCTTTATAAAGATTAGCGGCAAGATCGATATACACCTTGCGGGGATCATAATACCGGTTCATAACATCGGACAGAAACAACATTTTTATAATCCATTTCAAAAAGGAGGGCGCGCTTTGAAGCAGTAATTCCGGATCAAGACAAAACAGGCCGTCTTTTTGAAAAGATCATCACCGCGATTAATGAAGTCTGGATATTCAACGCCGCGAACAAAGGTGAACTTGAACTGGCCATTGACGGCCAGTTGTCGAACTGGGTCTATAT
>JBFXGD010000044.1:3863-22444 GCA_050178385.1 Calditrichaceae bacterium | reverse complement strand
CGCAGATACACCCAGTTTTTTCAATTTGGAAGATGCGCCGGTTTTGCAGCAAATTAATCAAAACACCCGGTCGGCAGTGACAACAAAACTTCAGTATAAAAGTACTCTTCTCAGGTATGATCTTGATGGACGTAATCTCAAGCTTGCAAAATATCTAAATACCGGAAGAAATTTCAATGAATGTATTGATTTTTTTGTCGACTTTCTGGCAACTGAATTTGAAGCGTCCAAATTAACTATCGCCACAAAGGACATTGAAGGGGGACAGACGGACAGAGCAGTAATTAATAAAGCTGTCGGTATTGACGATCCATTCAGAAGAGGCTATCAATTTCTTCTTGATGATGGCTTAAACGGGTGGGTAATACTAAAAAATAAACCTTATTTAATAGATAATATTGATAAAGGCGATTACTTTATACCGCGATTTTCAAAGCAGGAAAAATCCAATCATGGATTGCGTTCGTTTCTTTCTGTGCCTATCCGCCTCGGTTCAGAGGCTGTTGGTATGATTACCCTTGAACACGAAATTGCGGGGAAGTACAAAGATGAACATAAAAATTTATTAACAGAATACAGCAATCTCTTTTCACATACAATTGAACGTTTTTTTAAAAATTAAGATTTGATTAACAATCAGCCGGAGGATAAATAATGGCTAAGAAACAAGATTTCGTCAGCAAGACGCTGAAGATGGCAAGACACGGAAAATCCTGCCCCGTATGCGGAGAATTTTATTCACATGCATTAACGGTCAAAGTTGTTCCTTCCAAAAAAGAAGGCGCATACCGTTTTCAGGAACAAAACATCGGTGTCTGCAAATGCAATGAGAAAGAAATTTACGGATAAACCAAAAAGAGTCAATTCATAATCGAATTGACTCTTTTTTTATATATGAACAAATCGAACTTCTATATCATTTTTGTTTAATTGTAATAGGGCCACAGATCCTTTAACCGAGTGTCTTGGCTTTGAAGCACTACCCGGGTTGATAAATTGAATTCCATTAAAAACCGTGTGCTCTTTTTGATGGGTGTGGCCAAAGATTACAATATCTATTTTCTTCTGCATTTTAAATAATTCATATGCAAAAGATCTGGTGCTGCTTATCGAATGAATTAAACAGAATGACCATCCCGCCAGGTTAAATATCTCCATTCTTTTATAATCGCTAACCAAAGGGAATGAATCCATATTTCCGTAAACGGCCTTAACCGGCGCAATGGTTTCCAGATTAACTAATATATCATTAGAGCCGACATCACCGGCATGGATGATATAATCTGCATTTTCAAATATACTAAATATTTTTTCCGGCAGAATATTGTGCGTATCTGAAATCAACCCTATAATCATCTGTCAAGATAATTAAAAAACAGATAAAAAAAAAGCTTTAAGATGGGTATTCCATCTTAAAGCTTTACTGATATTAACCAATCAGTTTTAATGAAAAACATCATCCTTGATATTGATTCCTTTGAAAACAAACCAAAGGGACACGAAAAACATATGTATTAAAAGGTAACTGATTTCCATTTTAATGCTTTATATATAAACTCTTGAATATTGTCCACCTGTCGATATAATGACGAAGATTCTTTATCTTAATGGGTTCCTCCACAAACTCAGTCAAGGCATCTCCATCATCAAGAAACCGGTGATCTTTTCCTATAAATATAACCGGGATTTCTGCTGTTACCGGATCACGCCGTAAAGAATTCAGCGTATCAGATCCTGAGTTTTTTGCGAAACATTCATTCATAATAATGACAGCAGGCCTATGACTCGTAACCTCTTTTATGAGATCTGTTTGTTTATTTATAGTTACTACCGTATAGTTATAAACCCCGAGTATATCCTGCATAGATTTTGCTCTCAACTGATCCTGTTCACAAATAAAAACTTTCATCCCCCCCCCTTGGTCTAAACTGTTAACAAACCATCTGAAATTAACCGGGCTTGCATTGCCGAACCGATAATATGAGGCAAATCACTCATTAATTCACTCATATTGTCTCTATATACGGTTAGTATATCCTCATCAGAAAAAACAAGACGCACACTGTAATATCTTCTCCCGCTTTCATCATCCTGAATGCTGATTTTCAGATTACTATTGATTATATCTTCCGGCTTCATCGGCTCCAACCTTATTTTGTATTCTGTTAATACAATTAGCATGCCATCAGCGTAAGTTATTATTTCTAAACAACATAACTCACTAATATTGATAATCTCAAAAAAAACAACATATTAGGGTAAAATATGCCGTCATGAATTGCATAAATTACAATTCATAATGTAGGAAAAGTGCAATTATTACAATTAGGATTTTCGAAGGCGGGTCATTAATGTTCTATAGTTAATTTGTAAAAATTCACAGGCAGCTTTTTTGTTTTTTCCCGAATATTCATATACAAGATTCGCATACATATTTGTCAGTTGTTCCAAAGAATATTTATTAACCAGGGCATTCTGAATAATAGGATTCACTTCATTCTGAATATCCTGCGGAATATCCTTTATCCCAAGAACTTTCAGATTCAGCACGAGCATGCGGATGAGCGTGTTCTCAAGCTGACGAATATTACCTTTCCATTCCAGTTTTGAAAGATACGCGACCAGCGCCGCATCCAACTTAGGTACAGGTAGTCTATTCATTTTACAATAGTAACCGGTGAAGTGATTGACCAGGGCCGGTATATCATCCGGTCGCTCACGAAGTGGTGGGATATGAATAGGAATGACATTCAAACGATAATATAAATCTTCACGAAAATTTTTTCTTTTTACTTCTTCGCTGAGATTACTGTTCGTCGCTGCGATCAGGCGAAAATCAGCAACCATTTCCTTTGTGCCGCCTAATCTAAAAAACTTTTTTTCCTGAAGGACTCTAAGAATTTTTGCCTGCATTGACTGAGGAAGCTCCCCGATCTCATCCAAAAATAGAGTCCCTCCATTTATTTGTTCGAACTGCCCCTTTTTTAATTCGTTGGCGCCGGTAAAAGCGCCTCTTTCGTGGCCGAACAATTCGTTTTCAAGAAGATTCTCAGGCAAAGCAGCTGAATTTATGGCGACAAACGGCCTTCTTGATATTCTGCTGCGCTTATGAATATGTTTTGCGATAATCTCCTTACCAACACCCGACTCTCCCGTTATAAGCACCGGTTCATTGGTATTCCTGATCTGTTCAACCAATTGCAATATGCTCTGCATCTGTTTACTGACCGCAACAATGCCTTCATATTGCAGGGTACCTGTCAATTTTCGTCTTAGTTCTCTGTTTTCTCTTTCCAGAATTTGCATTTTAGTAGCCCGCTTGACAAGAAAGGGTAATTCGTCCTCAATATTTTCCCCCTTAAAAAAATAAGCATACGCGCCCCGCTTCTGCGCTTCAAGAGCGTCTTGATGATCCTGCGAGGAGGTAATAACGATGACCTTGGAATCCCGCCCTCTGCCGATAATAAAATCCAGTATCGTGAGCCCCTGCTTAGCCTGCGGAAGACTGAGATCCAGCAGGACTATATCGGGAAGAAAGCTTATGTACGCCTCCTCTGCGGAAGAAATATCAGCGGCAAATTCAAAAACATAACCGGTTCCGAGCCATTTTCGGTAACTCTGCTGCCACACCGCGTTATCTTCAATAACAAGAATTTTGTGCTGTGAATCTTTCATAATATCTTAATCAGAAGGTAAGTATAATGTAACGACTGTGCCACTTCCATGTACTGAATTTACTTCCAAATAGCCTTTATGGGCATTAATAATTTTCTCTGATATCGGGAGTCCCAACCCTGTATGGCCTTTGTTCTTCACGGTCGTAAAAAACGGTGTTCCGACAAATTCTTTGAAATCTTCAGAAATACCGTTTCCCGTATCACGAATCTCGCACCGCATCCAGGATTTTTTATTAAATGGAGAAAGTGCAGACAACATATCGACCGAGATTGAAATACCGGATAAATCGTTATCAACCGCTTCGATTGAATTTTTAATAATTTCAATTAAGGCCTTTGAAAAAAGCTCCACATCAACCTGAATTTTCTCCCTGTTAGAATTAATTTTCAGATTTAATTTTTCAGCAGAAATTTCCATGAGAGCGATGGTATCCAAAATCAATTCATTAACACCGATTTCTGTCAGAAATAATTCCGGTTTCCGTATATACTGAAGCAGCCGGGTGTTTGCCCTCTCCTGATAATGAATCCGTTCTGTCAACTCGTCCGGATTTTGGATATTCCGGCTGAGATTTAACAATGAAGCGACATCATGCATTAATTGTGAAATGATTCCTGTATATTCTGTCTGATTTTGTATTTTTTCCGCCTCGCGCACCTGTCGGCATTGCCGACTCAATGAATCATAAGATCTCATTACATCAATAACGCTTTCCGGAATCTTATTTTTTGATACTATGAATATGACATCATTCTTTGTGAAATCCCCTTCACCGAAACAATAATAATTTTCCAAATATTTCACGGGTTGGTAAGGACATACATCAATATTGAAGTTTTTTAGAGAATTTTGCGTCAATGACAGGTCAAGGTCTTCATAA
Source organism: Calditrichaceae bacterium (assembly GCA_050178385.1). Taxonomy (GTDB): domain Bacteria; phylum Calditrichota; class Calditrichia; order Calditrichales; family JBFXGD01; genus JBFXGD01. Next base: position 17,886 of record JBFXGD010000044.1, on the reverse strand, counting down.
TGATTCAACAAACATACAAATGGGTCCGGGTGAACGCGGTGCTTCATAAGGACAAAATTCCGCAACTTCATATATTTACTCAGAAATTTGCCTGTGCCCTGCAGGAGTTGTTCGGGTGTTTCATACAACCCCAGGGAACTCAGATAGTCATTCGGCATCCCAAATCCACCTATTCATTCTTTTTGGCATCTGTCCAATGCCGGTCAAGCTCATCGAGGCTCGCATTCTTCATCGCCTTTGGATTATTGTGATACTGATTTTCAATATGTTTAAACCGCTTCACAAATTTCGCGTTTGTTTTACGCAATGCATCCTCAGAATCTATATTAATATAACGACTCAGGTTAACCAGACTAAAAAGCAGATCTCCAAATTCCTGTTCAACATTTTTTGTTTCCATCGCCTGGAACGCCGCTTTGAACTCCTGTAGTTCTTCATCAATTTTTTCTATTACTGATTCCACTTCATCCCATTCAAATCCTACAGTCGCGGCTTTTTCCTGTAATCGCTGCGCCTGCAGCAGAGCGGGGGAGTTTTTTGGAATACCGCTGAGAATTGATTCCCTGTTTTCTCCGGTTACTTTCAAATGCTCCCAATTCTGACTGACATCTGACGCGGTTTTTAATTTTTTATCTCCAAAAACATGCGGATGCCGGTCAATCATCTTTTTTGTAATATTGTGAACCACATCTTCAAATTTAAAATTTCGATTTTCACTCGCTATTTCACTATGAAATACAATTTGAAGCAATATATCCCCCAATTCGGAACTCAACAGGTCCCATCGTTCATTATCTATTGTCTCCAACGCTTCATACGTCTCTTCAAGTAAGTACTTTTTTAGGCTTTGATGCGTTTGCCCGGCATCCCATGGACAATCCTTGCGCAGACGTTTCATGACATACAACAAACGATCCATGCCCTGTAATTTATCTATATTTACTTTCATTGTTATTCCATAATAATTGTACTTTTTACAATCCAAGTTAAGTATGATTTCCTATGCATCCAAACAAAATATATTTTCACATATCAGTTGACAAAATTGAATCCATGCTATACCTTTACCAGCTTAAAATTTGACCATCGAGTTTTGACTTTGAATGGAAAAAATGTATTATATTCCATTCATCCGGAGACAGAATATCAGGAGAGCAATATAATGAAAGCAATAGCTGTATTAACAAGCGGCGGAGACGCGCCGGGCATGAATGCCAGTATTCGCGCCGTTGTCCGAACCGCAATAAACAACAATATAAAAGTATATGGCATCGAGAGAGGCTTTACAGGACTTATCTATAAAGAATATCAGGAACTTACCCGCCATTCCGTTTCCAACATAATACAACGAGGAGGAACAATCCTCAAAACATCCAGATGTGATGAATGGAAAACCCCTCAGGGGCGGGAGACCGGTGCAAAATTTCTGCAGAAGCTGGATATTGAAGGAATCGTTGCCATCGGAGGTGACGGTACATTTCACGGGGCACACTTTTTTGCGGAAGAACATCAGATTCCAATAGTCGGTGTACCGGCCACTATTGATAATGATATATACGGCACAGACTTTACAATCGGTTTTGATACGGCTGTGAATATCGCATTGGATGCCATCGATAAGATCCGCGATACGGCTGATTCTCATGAACGTATGTTTATCATAGAGGTGATGGGGAGAAATTCAGGATTTATCGCTCTCGAAGTCGGTATTGGGGGAGGCGCGGAAGAGATTTTAGTGCCTGAGAAAAAAACAAATATCACTGAATTGGCCGAAAGAATATTTGAAGGACGTAAAAAAGGCAAAACAAGCAGTATTGTTGTTGTCGCTGAAGGAGAAGAGGAGGGTAATGCCTTTACCATCGCCAACCGGATTAAAAGAATCAGCGGAATGGAATACCGGGTTGTGGTGCTCGGCCATATTCAAAGAGGTGGTTCTCCGACATCAAGAGACCGTCTTCTTGGAAGTCTTCTTGGGAGCCAGGCTGTATTGGGGTTACTCAACGGAAAAACTGATGCTATGGTCGGCGAAATAAACAGCAAGATTGTCTTTACTCCTCTGGAAGATTCATGGACAAAACAGAAAAATATAGACAAAAACCTCTTCAAGCTAGCGCAGCTTCTCGCCTGATTTGAATTATAATACAGATGTCCGGATTGAAGCGATCTGATCAATGGTCGCTTCAATTTTATCACCTTCATGAAGCGGGCCAACCCCGGAAGGAGTACCCGTTAAAATGATATCTCCTTTTTCTAGTCTAAAAAAACGGCTGATAGATGCAATCAATACATCAAGCTTAAACAGCATCTGTCCTGTATTGCCTTTTTGTCGGACTTCTCCGTTAACTTTCAACATTAAATTCAGATTATTCACATCTGCAACATCTGCCGCCGGCACAAAAACTGATACCGGACATGAGTTATCAAAACCTTTTGCCACAGCCCAGGGCAGACCTGCTTTTTTTGCTTCGGCCTGAAGGTCGCGAAGTGTCAGATCTAATGCAAGGCCATATCCCGCGATAAAATCAAGGGCGTCGCCGATCCGGATATTGGATCCTGACTTACCCACACATACTGCCAGCTCTATTTCATGATGAACTGATCCATAATTTTTTGGAAGCAGTAATGGACTCATTATATCACACAAAGCGCTGACCGGTTTGATAAACAGAACGGGATCCGCAGTTTTTTCTGACTGCATTTCCTTTATATGCTCTGAATAATTCCTGCCAACCCCAATAATTTTTGTGGGGTTATAGATTTGTCCGCTTTTAAATGTAATATTTCTCATATTCTCCTCAATCCAGAATCCTGAATAATTTGATTCTGTCTTTAATTATATCCAGTTCCCTTATCCTGTCAAGCGCCTCATGAATATCTTTCTCTTTGGAATCATCCACAAAGATATGCACAAACCCGAAACTACCATTGTTCGCTTTTTTATCCACTTCCGCGTGGGCCGATCCGATATTTATGGAATACTGCCCTAAAATATTTGCAATTTGTCCTATGACACCCGGTTTGTCCACACATGGAAACCGGAGATAATAAGATGTCTGGATTTCTGAGATAGGTAATACAGGCTTGTTGTTCCATGACAATTGATAATTAATTTTTGTAGGATGATGATATAAGCGGGTGCCTATTTCAACAATATCGCGAAGAAGCAGGCTGCTCGTGGATTCAATACCTACCCCTTTCCCGTAAATCATATAATCTCCAAGGAGATCGGTCATAATGTAATAGGCGTTATACTGGCCTTTAACAGAGTTTAGAGGATGATCTTTTGGGACAAGTGTTGGATGTACCCTTATCTCAAAACTATCGGGATGATCCCGCAGTATGGCAAGGAGTTTAAATCTATAGCCAAAATCTTCCGCGCAGCGGATATCAAATTCCGAAATATCGGATATCCCTTCAGCAAAAATATTAAGAAAATTTATCTCCACACCGAAAGAAGCAGCGGCAAGTATCGCAACCTTCTGCGCGGCATCCGAACCATCATAATCAATGATGGAGAGCGTTTCCCCTATTTTGATAATTTCCGGTGACTGCAAAGCCTCTTTCAGAGAAATTTGCTTGTCGGTCATTTCGGAGAGTATAAAATTTGACGTCCCGCTTAGGATTCCCGTCACCGATGTTATACGGTTGGCAATCAAATCCCTCTGCAGGGCGCTGATAATGGGTATTCCGCCTCCCAGTGAAGGTTCCGGGAGTATGTAAGTTTTGTTCTCATTGCCGAGATCAGCTAATTCATGCATTTTTGATGCGAGTAATGTTCTGTTTGCGGATATAACATGTTTTCTGCTATTGAGCATTTTTTTTATTATCGTGAACGTTGGTTCTATCCCGCCCATCGCATCAATAACAATCTGAATTTCTGAATCATTTAGAATATCATCCAAATCGGTCGTGAGGAGGTTTTTGTCAAGTTTTTTTACGGAACGCTTAAAATGTTTATTTTTGATCAGAATCTTTTTCAGAACAAGATTAAAACCTGTTTGTTCCTTAATCTTATCCCTTTTATTCATCCAGATATTATAGAATCCCGTTCCCAGTTTTCCGAAACCTAATAGAGCAAAATTAATATCTTTTTTTGGAGACATATTCCCACCTGTAACCCGGTTTGAGAGCAACGCAAAGCATTCCGGACGTATATATCATACATTTAAGGTTTTACCGTCGAGACTACAATTTTATATATACCTTCTTTTCTCAGCGCATCCATGATTTTTATAATCCATCCATGTGTCACCCGTGCATCTGCTTTTAGCACGATGCTTTTATCGTCTTTTGCCTTTACCAGCTTCTTCACTTCATCCAGAAGATTATTCATGGACACCAAATCGTCGTTCAGAAATACATTTTGATCCTTGTCCACATAAATAATAATTTTCTGGGTTGTATGAGTCTCAGAGCTCACAGCTTCTGGCAGCTCCAGCTCAATACCCGGCTGTTCAAGAAAAGTTGACGATACTGCAAAGAAGATAATCAGGATAAACAGAACATCAATCAGCGATGTTAAATTGATTGAGATTTTCCGTACTTTTTTATTTGCTAACTTCATCTTAAATATTCTCTGATTTTATTTTTGCGATTGAGCCGGTTGAGTCTGTTGTTCACTCTTTTTAATATTTACAATTTTTTGAATAAGATCATTCGTGTATTTTTCAATATCAAGAACAAGGCCTTCCGCCTTGTTTGTAAAAAAATTATAGGCGATTAAAACGGGGATACCGATAAACAAACCCGTTACGGTGGTCAGCAAAGCCTGCGAGATACCGCCTGAAAGAGCAGCTGTCTGCCCTATACCCTGATCTTTTATCACGGCGAATACCTCTACCATCCCGATAACAGTTCCCAGAAGTCCCAATAGAGGAGCAATCGACGCGGACGTTTCCAGCACCACAAGTCCTTTTTCCAATTTCCGGATTTCCTGCCGGCCCTGATCTTCAAGGATATCTTTTATTTCAGATTTCGGAAGATCATAATTTTTTAACCCGATTTTTATAATATTCGGAAGAGGACCTTCGTATTTTTCACAAATTGTACTGGCCAGGTCGATGTCTTTTAACGACGAAAAGTTGTTGACTACCGATGTAATCTCCGGAATGAGCACTTTTTTCTTTCGTAAAAGAATGGCGCGCTCAATAATAAATGCCAGAGCGACAAGTGATGTCAATAATAGCGGATACATCATTATTCCGCCGCGTTGGAATAATTCAATCATATTTTATCTCCTGCTTCTTAAATCTGGGTATACTAATTTTGCAGTTATCGTTAGTGTATTTTCCGGGAAATTTTCCGGCAGAGGCATAAAAGGAAACAAAGCTTTTATTGCTTCCGTACTCGATGTTTGCAGTGATTCATGCCCTTCATGCCGCACAAGTTCCATCCTGATTATTTCTCCGCTACGGTCAATTTCGAATGTAATTATCGAATACCCGTGGATTAATCCCAGCCGGTAGTATGCTGTGGGCGCATACCAGACTCGTCCCAATTTTTCCTTGAGCGCGTGAATATATGGCGCCCATTCCCATTGATAAGTACTGAGAGAAAGGGCTCCAACCTCTTCGACCGAAAACTTTTTTTGCTCAAGCATCTGGTTCGCCCCGCTGCTCGCGGTTGAACTTTTTATAGCCTCGTCCTGTTCATTTTTTTCTTTTTCCGAATCAGTCCGAATCTTATCCTGTCCGGGGTCATTATTTGTCAGCGCCCTGCTGTCAAAACGCCTGTAAGGCGCCGGTTGTGACATGCTTGGCTTTGAAGATGGCGCGGAAAAATCCGGGAACGGCGTATTTCCTGTACTGCTTGGCAGGTCACTGATTTCATCAGTTTTAATCGGATTCCGCGCCCTTGAATTTTTATCAGACAACAGATTTGATTTATCCGGCATTAATTCATTTTCATTTATATTTTCCACAACCTGTTTTGACTCATCATCAGGTTTATTCTCCGGGAAAAGAAATGTTAATTCCTGAGGAAAGGATTCCTTATCTTTCTCCATACTGAATACCAGCCATTTTTCTTTGTCCAGTAGAAAAAACATGAAAACATGAAGTAAGAGTGAAAGGAGAATTGCAAAAAGCAAAATCCTTTGGCGCCGATCCATCTAATCTCTGTTCCTTTATCAATTACGCAATTATTAACTGCTTTCTCTAAAGATAGCATTTCCGCTATTAATTATCAATACAATGAATTGAAATCACATCGGAACAAGGTCGGTACCCTGTCATTACGATGAACGGTCCTGAAATTTTATGACCCTTTCAGAGTGACTTGGAATGAATAACGAATAACTCTTTGTTTACCGGAAAAGTTTCGTTTCAGCCGTAAATATCTCTCATAATTGAATTTTAAAACAATTCAGCTTTATTAACCTGCAAATTTTATGTATATTTTAATATAGTAAACTAAAGCAATCACTGGATTTATATATATATTAATGAAATACTTTGAGAACTCATTCGTTCAGGATAGAGTAAAAAGATTTTTTATTAACAGCATCAACAGCAACCGTCTTGCTCACGCCTACTTGTTCTACGGTGATGACGGAACCGGTAAGGAAGCTTTCGCTTTTGAGCTTGCCAAGGCGTTAAACTGTTCTTCCGAAGACAGACGCCCGTGCGGGGAATGCCCATCCTGTATCAAAATCAATCACATTAATCACCCGGACATAAAGATTATATTTCCTGTTGTAAAACAGAAAACACCTGAGAAAGCCAATGAACTGGTTGCAAAAATCATTGCGGAAAAAAGAAAAAACATATACAAGAATGTTGAAATCTCCGGTCACAAGAACATACCGATCGATACCATCCGTGAATTAAAGATCGAATCAAAATACGCCCCCTATGAGGCATCTAAAAAAGTGTTTATTATTTCAGAGGCTGATTATATGTCGCGAGAAGCCACCAACTCGTTCCTGAAACTGCTGGAAGAGCCTCCTGAAAACCTGATAATAATTCTGACTACAAATGATCGTAACAGTTTACTGGAGACTATCCGATCCAGATGTCAGCTGATTTTTTTCCCGAAATTCTCAGACGAACAAATCATTCCCATCATCAAACGTTACGAAAAAACTGAGATTGATTTAATTCCATTGATCCGAATCGCTCAAAATAATGTCAAGCGGGTCTTCTCACTTCTTCATTCGGGATCTGAATCGCAGCGTGAGTTGGTTTACAAGTTTTTAGCGACCATCGCATCAAATAATATGCTGCAGGTATCAAATACGGTTGATGAAATAATCAAAAACCGGGACAAGAATGTTGTTTTGGAAATATTAAATTTACTTATTCTATGGTTGAGGGACTCTCTGCATTACTCAATACTCAATGAAAACAGTGATTTTATAAATATAGATTTTACAATGAAAATAGAAAAATTCGTGGAAATTTATAAAAAAGCTGATTTTAATTTGTTGATTGAATTGGCAGAAGAAGCATATATTGATATAACTCATAATGCACATACGGCATCGACTCTAGTCAACCTGGCCATCGAAATAAAAAATCATCTGATCAAAACACAGATTAGAATGAAGGAGAGTACGGTATGACGCCGGAATTGGTAGAAATATCTTTCAAAGGGAATAGACGCGCCCCCTATCTTAATCCCAAGGAAATAAAGCTAAAACCTGGTGATTACGCTATCGTTGAGGCGGATAAAGGTATAGATATGGGCACGATAAGTAAGGTTGGAAGACTGGTCACCCTTAGCGAAATTAAGGGTAAACCAAAAGTTCTGATCCGCAAAGCAGGCCCGGAAGACTTAAAGGAATTGGACGAAAACCGGAGGAAGGAAGCCCAGGGTTTTGTAGTCGCCCGCGAGAAAATCAAAAAGCACGGATTAAATATGAAGCTTGTTGATGTGGAATATCAATATGATCATAACAAGCTGACATTCTATTTCACAAGTGACAAACGGGTTGATTTCCGCGAACTGGTAAAGGATCTGGCGGCATATTACCGAACCAGGATTGAGCTGAGACAGATCGGCGTCCGGGACGAAGCCCGCCGGATAGGCGGCCTTGGTGTTTGCGGCAAACCGCTTTGCTGTTCTTCATTCATAAAAGACTTCGAACCGATCTCAACACAATATGCCAAGGAACAAAATATCCCGTTAAATCCGTCAAAAATCACGGGTGTCTGCGGCAGGCTGAAATGCTGCCTGTTATTTGAAAAAGGTTTTTACGAGGCATCTCTCAAAAAATTCCCGCCCCTCGAAACATTGGTGTACACAAAAAGGGGCAAGGCGTTTGTGGATAAAATTGATATTTTTAATGATATCGTCTATCTGCGTTTTGAAGACGAAGATTGCACCGAGCCGATCGGTCTCATTGATGTCGAAAAACTGATGAACAGGAATTAATTACTAAGATTATGTAAAGCCATGTCACACAATCTTTAAAAGAAACTGGAGAATGGATTGGACGCATCCGGGAAATATGATGTGGCAATTATTGGCGGCGGCATTGTCGGTCTCGCTTCTGCGATGGTATTGTCCCAAATCCCCAATATGAAAATCGTTGTGATTGAGGCCGAGCAGCATATTGCGCGTCATCAGACAGGTAATAACAGCGGAGTCATTCACTCGGGTCTTTATTACAAACCCGGTTCACTAAAAGCCAAAAATTGTGTTACCGGGCGAAAGGCTATGTATGAATTTTGTCAGCGTCATGAAATTCCTCATGAAAAATGCGGCAAAGTTGTTGTGGCTGCCAGTGAAAAAGAACTTGCCATTCTGGATGATATGGAAAAACGCGGACTCGCTAACGGCCTTACAGGTCTCAAAAAATTAAACCGCGAAGAACTTAGAGAATATGAACCCCATGTGGAAGGAATAGCCGGCCTGTTGGTCCCTGAAACCGGAATTGTTGATTATGTAGATGTATGCGAAGCATTTGCAAGAGTGATTCGAGAAGCAGGAAATGATATCATCACCAATGCGAGATTCACGGAGCTTGGCCGTTATTCCGGAGAGCTGATCATCAAAACCACCAGCGGCGATGTGAGGGCCATAAATCTCATAAATTGCGGCGGATTACAGTCTGACCGGATAGCCAAAATCTGTGGGATCAATCCCGGTCTGATGATTGTCCCTTTCCGCGGGGAATATTATAAGTTAAATTCTGAGAAACACCATCTCGTTAACAATCTGATTTATCCCGTCCCCGATCCTTCATTTCCTTTTCTGGGTGTTCACTTCACAAGAATGATTCACGGAGGAATTGAAGCCGGGCCCAATGCCGTTCTTTCCTTCAAACGGGAAGGATACCAGAAGACAAGCTTCTCCTTAAAAGATACTATTGATACATTCACTTACCCGGGTTTTATCCGTCTCGCGGCCAGATACATGAAAACCGGACTCGGTGAATTCTACCGGTCGTTTTATAAACATGCCTTTGTTAAGGCGCTGCAAAAACTCATACCTGAAATCACAGAATCCGATATTTCTCCGGGAGGCGCCGGAGTCAGGGCTCAGGCTTTAACGCCTGACGGCAGCCTGGTCGATGATTTTCGCATTGTTGAAGCCGAAAACATGATTCATGTTCTGAATGCCCCATCCCCGGCCGCGACAGCGTCCATCAGCATTGGTAAAATAATCGCGGAAATGGCTGAGAAAAATTTCAGCCTTAAGAACTAAGAAACATTCGTCATATCATTTGGCCGAATATCATTCATCCCTCATTCCGGCAACAAAAATCATTTCATATTATTTTGCTGATTTGATACAAAAAAGCATGTATATTCATGATTTAATTTGTACAGAAAAACACATATGTTCAGAACTAAAATCCTAAATAATCTACAGCGGCAATTTGCCTTCACACCCGGAATCAGACTTATGATCGCCGCCGCTTTCTTTTACAGCGTGATGGCCGTTTTTGTCAAATTATCCGGCTCAAGGCTGCCCTCTCAGGAAATTGTGTTTATCAGATCATTATTAGCTTTTCTGATGACTTTCTACCTCATCAGAAAGGGTCATATTTCGATTACCGGCAAGCGCCGCGGATTACTAATCATAAGGGCGGTTTTTGGGTTTTTCGGTTTATCGGCTTTCTTTTATACCCTGACCGTCCTGCCCATAGCCGATTCAACACTTTTATTATATACAAATCCGTTGATTACCGCTCTAATCGCGCCGTTTATATTGAAGGAGGTAAACACAAACAAACAATGGGGATTGTATCTCGTTGGATTTTTGGGAATTATACTGATTATCAAACCGACATTTTCGCTTGATCCCTACGCGACCATAATCGGACTAAGCGGCGCGGTCTGTACTTCCATCGCTTATGTAACGGTGAGGGTTCTCGGAAAATCTGACCACGAATTCACCATTATCCTGTATTTTTCCGGTTTCGCGACCCTGGTTTCCCTGCCTGATACAACATATTCCTTTGTCTGGCCGACCATCCCGGAGTGGCTGGCGCTGTTTGGTGTCGGGATAGCCACCCAGATCGCGCAGGTATTTATGACCCGCGGCCTGCACCGTGAAACAGCCGCCAGAGCGACTAATGTCGGGTATATGAATGTCCTTTTTTCAATCGGATGGGGGCTATTGATCTGGGATCAGTTCCCCGACCCTCTTGCTATTTCCGGGGCTGGGCTTATCATTCTTTCAGTGTTTTTTGTCAATCGCTCTTAGTCATTTTTATGTCATTGTCACAAGTCATACATTCATCCGGATGCTCCAAACCAAAATATTCATGAATATAGGCTTTGCGGCAGGTACTTAATTTAGTATAGAGCATCATTTTATATAATTTGTCCTGTTCATTTTTTAATTTATGATCGAGTAACTCCTGTTCACTAAGCGCGTCGGGAAGTTCGGAAACAACCGTTATATTTTTTTGCTCAATGCTGCCTTCAATCACCCCATACCGCTCTAAAATCGCCAAGGCGGTTTCCGCGCGATAATCACGCCTATTCTTATAGGTCATCTGCTCCTTTAAATAATCGAGTCCTTCGCCATTCACGCGCTCTATATCTGAAAGCAGCAGATGATACACGCGGTCATAAAATTCTGCAGTAGGATTGTTCCAGCGCATGAATTCCAGCTGAATATTCAGATCCTGTTCATCATAGAGCAGCGTGCAGACCGATTTCTTTCCATCTCTCCCCGCCCTTCCAATTTCCTGGTAATATGCTTCCAGTGAACCCGGTATTTGCACGTGGATCACATAACGAATCGATTCTTTATCGATTCCCATCCCGAAGGCATTCGTAGCGAGAATAAGATTATTGTCTTTTCTCATGAATTCATTTTGAATCCTTTTTCTTTCCGGCGCTGTTAAATCGCCGTGATAAACCAGATGCGGCCGTTTTTTTGTATGAAGCAGCTCACTCATCCGCATTAAATCTTTGATTAACACAAAATAGACTATTCCGCTGCCAGGATTGTTTTCCACAATCTCTAATATTTCTTTTAGTTTTTCATCTTCACCCCAGAGATCCCTGTAATCCAAGAACAGATTCGGGCGGTCGATTCCCTCATGAAAGAGTCGAATCTCATTCTCCCGGAGTCCCAATTGTCTAATGATATCAGCCTGTACCGCGGGGGTGGCTGTAGCGGTCAGCGCGATCGTTAAAGGATCATGCATAAGCTTCCGAAACTCCCTGATACGGGTATAGTCCGGCCTGAAGTCATGTCCCCACTGGCTTATGCAATGCGCTTCATCTACCGCCAGAAGACTGATTTCCCGTCGGGAAAGCACATCCAGAAATTCGGTTTTTCTAAACCTTTCCGGAGTCACATATATCATTTTATAGTGCCCATTTTCAATATTCCTGTATCTTTCTTCCCTCTCTTTTTTTCCTAAAGATGAATTGATAAAGGCAGCATCGATATTTTTCTTTATAAGGCTGTCCACCTGATCTTTCATAAGAGCGATTAAGGGAGAAATGACAACCGTTAAGCCGGGCAGCATAAGCGCCGGCAGCTGATAAAGTATCGATTTTCCTGATCCGGTAGGCATGATTACCAGGGCGTGTTTTTTGTTAATCAGGTGTTCAATGATTGCTTTTTGTTGTCCTCGAAACGATTCAAATTTGAAATACTTTTTTAAATAATTATCTATCTGCATATATTAGTCCGATTCTAATAAAATATTTTCCGTATGTTCAATAAATTTAGATGACGGAAGTTTACAAATTTTATCACCGATAATGAAAAAAACTTACTAATAAATCAGTCCGTCAAAGAAGTTTTCAGGAAAAGCGGGTTTATACGAATATGATGTTATCCTTACAGACAATAATTGTCGCACTTGTTTTTTTTCCTTATATTTCCCGATAACAGGAGTTCTTAATGACAAAATCATATGACATAAATCTATCAAATGAGGAAAAAAAATATCTGCTGCAAACGGCAAGGCAGGTAATCGCCTCCGAGATCAAAGGCTTGGAGGCAAATTTTGAAGCCCACTATTCTGACGGACTCAATACAAAAACCGGCGTATTCGTGACCATAAAGATTCATGAAGAATTGAGAGGATGCATAGGCTATATAAAGGGTTATTCCGCATTAGTGGAATCAGTCAGAAAAATGGCGATTTCCGCCGCTTTTCATGATCCCCGTTTTAACCCGATATCAGAATCAGAACTTTCTGACGCAGAAATAGAGATATCTGTATTGAGCCCGATGATCCGCGTAAAAAATCTGACAGAAATAGAAGTTGGCAGAGACGGATTATTAATCAGACGCCTGCCACATGAGGGGCTGCTTTTACCACAGGTTGCTACCGAATACAATTGGAGCAGAGAAACGCTTCTTAACCAAACATGTCTCAAAGCAAATATCGATCAAAGCGCCTGGAAAGACCCAATAACAGAGATATACCGATTCTCCGCAGTCATTTTTAAGGAAAGCGATTTCCAAAACAGTACACGTTTATCATAATAAAGCAACAGGAATAACTGTCAAAATGAAAAGCCTTCAGATTAAAGATAGTACCGAACGATCCCGGGAAGCAAAAAAAGCGACCTGGATTGGTATCATTTTTGAAATTATTTTAGTTGTGTTTAAGCTGATTGCCGGCATCATCGGACACAGCGCAGCGATGATTGCCGATGCGATTCACTCACTTTCTGACCTGGTCACTGATTTTATTGTCATCATCAGCTTCCACATTGTTCAGAAACCGAAAGACAAAACTCATAATTATGGTCACGGTAAATTTGAAACATTATCAACCATACTTATAAGCATCATGATTATAATCGCGGCTGTCGGTATTTTTTGGGGTGGAGCCAGCAAAATCTATGACACCTTAAACGGTGAAGTTTTAAGACGTCCCGGCTGGATTGCCTTTATCGCAGCCCTCGTTTCTGTCATTGTCAAGGAAGTCCTCTATCAATACACTCATCGTATCGGCAAATGGATTCAAAGCGATGCCATTATCGCGAACGCCTGGCATCATCGTTCGGATGCTTTTTCTTCAATCGCCGCCGCTCTAGGTATCGGCGGAGCCATAATTTTAGGTGATTCGTGGCGTGTACTGGACCCCCTGGCGGCAGTTTTAGTCAGTTTTTTAATTCTAAGAGTGGCAATCCTTATTTTAAAGAATAGCGCAAATGAACTGGCGGAGGCTTCACTTTCCGAAGACGCGAACACCGAGATAATTGAAATCATAAAAAGCGTACCCGGCGCAACAAACCCTCACAACCTGAAGACCCGGAAAATCGGCAATAATATTGCCATAGATTTGCATATAAAAGTCAACCCCTCATTAAATATAGTCGACGCGCATCATATTTCAACGCTTGCCGAGCAGAGATTAAAAGAAGAATATGGAGAAGATACATTTGTATCGATCCATATTGAACCGGAGCGGATTTAAAGAGAGTCAATCATATGCGGAAAGTGATTCTTTTTATCGCATCCGGTCTGATTGATAAATTTATTCTGTCTATTTTTCCATTTATTCTTTGCGAAGGTAGGCCATTATTTCAAAATATTTCCCATGCAAACCGCCGCAATTTGTTTCAAAACTCGCGTTTAAAAGCGGCTTACTTCA
>JBFXGD010000044.1:0-3763 GCA_050178385.1 Calditrichaceae bacterium | reverse complement strand
ATTGATAAATTTATTCTGTCTATTTTTCCATTTATTCTTTGCGAAGGTAGGCCATTATTTCAAAATATTTCCCATGCAAACCGCCGCAATTTGTTTCAAAACTCGCGTTTAAAAGCGGCTTACTTCAATTGGTTTTACAGGAAAGCATAATCCTCGACGTTTTTAATCATTCCTTTTCAAGATTGAATCAAATTTTTATCCTGAGTATCTATGGCCATCTTTCAGAATGATTTATCAAATCCTACCATGATATTTTTTGGATATCAGCCTGTTATTTTTGTAAACTTTGCCCTTTTGATTATGACGGATAAATAAGTTACCTTTAGCCATGAAACAGATCTATCTTGATAACGCGGCGACTACGCCGGTTGATGTCCGTGTGTTGGAATATATGATGCCCTATCTCACTGAGAAATGGGGAAATTCAACGGGAACACATTATTATTCCCGAATAATGAATGACGCACTGGAAGAATCCCGGACTATTTTTGCTAAAATACTCGGCGGCAAAGAGAGCGAAATCGTATTTACCGGTTCAGCGACTGAAAGTAATAACACGATTATTAAGGGTATCGCGCGCGCTGACAATCCAAAAGGTAAGCATATAATTATTTCCGCGATCGAGCATTCATCCGTCCATGAAACGTGCAGGTATCTTGAAAAATCAGGATATGAAATTACTGTCATTCCGGTAAACAGGACGGGGCGTGTCAATCCTGATGATATCCAAAGCGCTATTCGGCCTGATACGCTTCTGGTTTCGGTTATACTTGTAAATAATGAAATAGGCACGTTGGAACCGGTAGAAAAAATCGGCCGGATCTGTCATGCGGCCGGAGTTTTGTTCCATACCGACGCGGTACAAGGTTTTGGTAAAATCGATCTCAACGTGAATAAATTTCACATTGATCTTTTGAGCGCCTCATCACATAAAATATACGGCCCCGGCGGCGCAGGTCTGCTCTATATCCGATCCGGGGTAAAAATGGATCCCCTGCTGCATGGCGGGATGCAGGAAAACGGCCTACGCTCTTCCACCGTCAATGTGGCGGCCATCGCGGGTTTTGCCAAAGCTGCGGAACTGATGGTTGCGGAGAGGATGGAAGAAAATAATTTGTTGGGCAAATTTAAAAACAAAATCATCGGAAACGCGCAAAAAAATATTCCGGAAGTTCTCATCAACGGCGATCCGGAATATAGTGTTAATCATATTGTGAGCATTTCTTTCAAAAACGCTGACGGTGAATTGATTGCCATGCAGCTCGATCGTGAGGGCATTGCTGTTTCGACGGGATCATCCTGTTCATCCGGACAGTTCAATCGCTCACATGTTCTCTCGGCATGCAGAATACCGGAAAGTTGGGCAAAGGGAACGATCAGAATCAGTCTGGGTAGATTTACAAAAGAAACTGAAATTGATTATTTAATGGAAATTTTACCTGAAATTGTGAAGAAGGTAAGAAAAATATCATGAGCCGAATATATATATGTCATTATGGTGAAATAGGATTAAAGGGAAGAAACCGAGCCTATTTTGAAAAATTATTGATAGCCAATTTACGTAAAACGCTAAAAGCCGAACTTGATAAACCGTCATTTAAAATCGAACATCTGAGTAAACGCATTGTCATTACTTTTGATGATGATATGGATGACCTGGCTGTAACATCTGCGTTACAGAACGTTGTCGGCCTCGTTCATTTCTCCCCCATAAAAACCAGCAGTTTAGATATAGATGAAATGACCAGAGTTTGTCTGTCTTTGTTTGAATCAAAAAGCTTCGAATCTTTTGTCATCCGCACCAAGCGGGTCAAAAAAGCTTTTCCTCTTCTATCGATGGAAATCAGCCAGATTCTCGGAGCGGCTGTGGTGGAGAAATACGGAAAACGGGTACGGCTTCATGACGCTGAAGTCACCTGCCGTGTGGAAGTACTTGATAATCAGGTTCTACTTTATACAGACCGTCAAAAAGGCGCCGGCGGTTTGCCTATGGATTCAAGCGGAAAGGTACTGGTGATGCTTTCCGGGGGGATCGACTCTCCGGTTGCCGCGTATTATGCCATGAGACGGGGAGCCCGGTGTGATTTTATTCATTTTCATTCTTACCCTTTTACAAAAAAAGTATCCCAGGAAAAAGTAAGAGATCTCGCGTCTGTTCTAAATAAATTCCAGTTTCATTCAAGACTTTTTATGGTCCCGTTCGCGGAAACACAACAGGAGATTGTCCTCAATTGCCCCGAAAATCTGCGTGTAGTTATGTATCGCCGATTTATGCTTAGGATCGCCGAGACGCTTGCCAATCAACTCAATATTCCCGCCATTGTCACAGGTGATTCACTGGGTCAGGTGGCTTCGCAGACTCTTCAAAATATGAGAGCGGTGGAAGAAGTCGCTGTTCTGCCCGTACTCCGCCCGCTTATCGGCATGGATAAGGATGATATAACACGTGTTGCAAGGGAAATCGGCACCTACGATATATCCGCATTGCCTCATGATGATGCCTGCACCCGGTTGATGCCTAAAAACCCCGCTATCCGGGCAGATTTGAGAAGTGTTCGGGAATCGGAAAAAAATCTGGATATCCTCGCGCTCGTTGAACGTGATCTTTCACAGACGGAATTTATAAAAATCGGATATTAGTGACATTAATTTTTACTGAATTTTAACAATCGGGTAATATTAAAACCTATTCTCCATTCTGTATCATTAAAATCAATATCCGCTCCCGTTAAAAACTGAGACGGATTCAGCAAATAACTGTTGGTGAGAATAATTTTGAAGAAATGTCCGCCCGTTTCCAGTTCGATTCCAAATGATACGGGATTGTGGCTGCTGCGCCATCCGGTTACGGTGGGATTCCATTCCGCGAGTACACTCCAGACGGAAGACACATAATATTGGCCGTTCAATCCCATTGTAAATGAATCCTGTACGTTATCGTCATAAATATTACTGTTGTACAAATAAGATGGCACCACACCTATTCCGAATCTTTTTTTAATCAGCGTATTAATAATTAGCTGCCCGTAATATTGAAAATTATCCGGGTCTCCTTTATCCCGCCCACCCACTTCAGTATTCCACGCCGCGCCGACTCTTCCGGCCACTAAAACCGGCAATTTCTCGCCGCGTAACTGAAGGAATTTGTATTTGAACTGCAAATCGACATTATCCGAGACATTGCTTCTGCCAAGGGTGACAATCATCCTGTTATTGATTGCGTAACCGAGCGCCAGCCGCATATTCACAGGACCATCAAGACCGTAAAATGTATCCGGGCCTTCATTGATCGTCGGAAAAAATCTGTGAGAAATTTCAAACTCAAAATCACCTTTCTGCAGCGTTTCCGCTGTAGGCAGATTTACAGACTGTGTTGAATGGAATAATTGCAGATCCGGTTCTGTCAATGTTCGGCTTCGCTGCCAGCGGATTTTTTTATCCTGCGCATCCAAACTTACAAACATCCCAAAAACAATTGCCAGCATTAGAACGTATTTTAATAACATATTACTGTTCTCCGGCTTAGTTCGTATCATTTATTTTTACAAAAAAAGTCAATTCCAGCTTTATAACTTCATTAATTTTCATAAACATCAGCTGTGGGACGTCAACATTAAAATCAAGAAGTTTTACTTCAAAATTCGTTATTATCTGATATCTGTTTTCACCGGTTTTTATGATCTCTCCGTCCGCGTTCAGCTCTCTTTCCACACCATGTATATATATGATCCCATTTGTTTCCACGGTATAATGATCTTCATTT
>JBFXGD010000043.1:0-22634 GCA_050178385.1 Calditrichaceae bacterium | reverse complement strand
GGTTTTTATAATTTTCAAACTCGGCCGATATTCGCAACATTTTATCTTTTAATTGTTTATTTTCTTCTTCAAGTTTTTTGTTCTCCGCGCCAAGTTTTTCTATTTGTGATTCAAATTCGGCGATTTTTTTATCTTCTTTGGACTTCGTTTTTTTGGATTTGCTCTTTACGTCCTTTTCTTCGGTCTCAACGGATTCGCCTTGCTTAAGATTTTCATCCGCTTTAACAGTATCCATATCTATTCCCTTTTTCTGATCTTTACCTGACATTTTTCCCTCAATATTTATCATTAAAAAAGGTTCACTCTGAAAGAAAAATGAACCCCGGTTAATCTTTCCAAATAATTTTTACTTTCAAATTACGCGAAATTTAGTTTTTGCGTGATTGCCAGCGCAAAATAATCGACAAGAGGAATCACTTTTCCATATGCCATCCTGGTTGGACCAATCACACCGACAACTCCTGAAACATTACCAACGCGATATGTTGAAGTTATAACGCTGCAGTCTTTTATTTGTTCTTCCGCGTGTTCATTACCGATCGTAATCTTTATCCCCGGGGGATCTTCGCGTTTCCCCATAAAGTGAATAATGATGTCTTTATCTTCTATCATCTCAATAAGCGATGAGAAGCGGCTGATATCCGAAAATTCGGGCTGATTAATAATATTACGCGTCCCGTCAATGGAATAATTCTCATAACGTGAAAAATCAAACAGACGGTCAGCGTTTTCGGTAAAAAGTCTGACCAGGCCGGTTTCTTCATTGTAAAAGTCCTCCATCACCGCGGCAAAAGAATTTCGAATCTCGTACAACATCTTTCCGCAAAATCGCTGATTGATTTTAACAAGCACGCGTTTGATGGATTCTTTTTTTATTTTTTGCTTCACCTCAAGAAGTATTGTCTTAACCTGACCAGAACTGACGGTCATGATCACCAGCCATTTATCCGATGACAGGGGGACAATCTGCATATTTTCGAATATCGCCTGATAAAACTTCGGAGTAACCACTATACTTAATTGACGCGATATGGCTGCCAGAATACCCGCGAC
Organism: Calditrichaceae bacterium; assembly: GCA_050178385.1. Lineage (GTDB taxonomy): Bacteria > Calditrichota > Calditrichia > Calditrichales > JBFXGD01 > JBFXGD01. Next base: position 21,581 of record JBFXGD010000043.1, on the reverse strand, counting down.
CTCTTCCATCAGATGATCCACATCGCCGTTAAAATTCTCCAGGGCGCTTCGAATTAAATTCTTATGATCATTACTGATCTGCCGCTGGTGAATTATCTCATCCACATAAAACCTGTATCCTTTAGTCGTCGGAATCCTTCCGGCGGAAGTGTGCGGATGCGCAAGATAACCTTCATCTTCAAGTTGAGCCATGATCTTACGAATAGACGCCGGCGCAAGCCCGGTATCACTTTTCTCCGCCAGCGTTTTTGATCCTATCGGATTCGCGGTCATGATAAATTCATGAATCACCGATTGAAGGATGGATTTTTCTCTTAGTTTTAACGACATAATCCTGACATTTATTTAATCTGTATAAGTCTGTAAATATAAAATGTATGATCTGATCTGTCAAGATTATTAGATTCCGGAATAACTTCAAAGATACAGACCATGTCGGCGGCATGTTACCATGAAGACAAACTGGATTTTATCCATTTCAGCGGTAGATTGCAATGAAGATTATAGACTGAATAAAATCTGATCTTTTATTTAGATCAGGAAAGTCTGCAGAATTTCAAAATGTAAAACATTCTAAAAATCCGCAGACGATTCTGGATCAATTTTTGTCAGCAATACTCAATCGTTCTTTTTAGTAACGACGGCCTCTGCCACCGCGATCATCCTTTTTTTCCTTCGCTTCGTTTACGCGCAGGTTCCTGCCGCCAAACTCGAAGTCATTCAATGCTTCAATTGCCTGATCAGCATCATCTTTGTCCATTTCAACAAAACCGAATCCTCTGGCTCTGCCTGTTTCCCGGTCAGTCACCAGTTTCACTGAAAGAACTTTGCCATGCTGTGCGAATAAATCCTTGATATCATCTTCTGATGCGCTGAATGGCAGGTTGCCAACGTAAATTGTCTTCATAACTCTGAACTCCTGTAAATGTAATAACTTCTCATCAGCCCGGATGCGAACGCGGTGCGGCCCAATCGAACCAATGAATCATCTAACATTTCCGCGGCAAAAATTCCGCGGAATTACTCAACATACACACTCTCTTTATGTCTCAATCGTCATTTTGCCAAGTTGGTATTTACGCAGCAAAATTTGGGATTACATTCAGACCTGATATAAATATATACAGGTTCTCCAAATACTTCATCACTCGGCGCTAAATCTATCTGGATTCCAAATCAAAAGAAAAACCAATGAGGTATCTTTTAATCAGCATTGATGACGAAGAGATGAATGCAAATATGAACTCCACTTCCCGAATAAAATCAAACCCGGCAAAAAAAAATTCCGTTATCCAATAATACTAAATTAATATCGGCGTCCCTGATGCGGCGCCTTTTTTTCTTTTGCCTCATTAACACGGATATTACGCCCACCCATATCGGCACCGTCAAGAGCCTCAATCGCTGTGTCGGCTTCATTGTCATCCATCTCAACAAAACCAAAACCACGCGGCCTGCCGGTTTCACGATCAGTTATTAATTTAACCGAATGAACCGTTCCATGCTGACCGAACAAATCCCTCAGTTCATCTTCGGTCGCGCTAAAAGACAGATTGCCCACGTAAATTGTCTTCATCTTTCTCTCCTGTAATGATTGAACCATTTGCCGTTGGTTGGCACTAACAGCATTTAAATGTATTTTAAATGTTTTGAGATGCTCATCCTGCTGGAGAACAACCCTATCATAATTCCAAATACTACTAACATAACATATATTTCCGGCTTGAAAACTACATATGGATAAATAAAAGATTTTATTGTGATAGTGATGAGATAGATGAAAACATTGGCAAGGAGAGCTCCTAAAAGGCCCTGAATAAATCCCTCTACTAAAAACGGCCGCCTGATAAATGCATCGGTTGCCCCAACCAGATTCATAATCTCTATAATATCCCTTCTGGCATAAATGGTCAATCTGACCGTATTATATAACAAAATAATTGCAATAACAACTAAAAATAAACCAATTATTCCTCCGCCTAAATAAATTATTTTCAAATAGTGATCAATTAATGCCAGTAGTTCTTTCTGATATATCACTTCATCCACTCCGTCGATCTGTTCGATTTTATCAGAAATCGATCTGATTGATCGCGCCGTTCGGTATCCATCCGTGACTGTAACGGTGCATGATGCGGGCAGTGGATTGGTGTCCAGAACATCAAATATATCACGACCGAATTCCTTTTTAAATCTTTGCGCGGCCTGATCTTTTGATATATAGGATACCATAGCCACACCTTCAATGCCGGCTATGGCGTCTTTGATCAACAGTCCGCTTTTTTCGCTCATCCCGGATTCTATGAAAACTTCAAGCTCCATTTTTGAACGGAATTCGCTTATCCATTGGTCCAGATTTAGTGAGAGAATAATGAATACACCGATTAATACATGCGAAAACGCTATCGACGTTATTGTTATCGTTGAAGACAATCGGGCTCTTTTAAACCCTTTGAGTCCCTCTTTAATTGTAAACCAGAAATTCATTCCTGTCTGAGTATTCCTTTATCTGCTTTAATTGTGCGATTCGGAAAACGGCTGACAATATTGTTATCATGCGTTGCCATCAGTACTGCCGTGCCCTGGTGATTTATTTTTTCAAGTATCTTTACAATCTCCAGCGAAGACTGATCATCAAGATTACCGGTTGGTTCGTCGGCAAGAACAATAATAGGATCATTTACAATAGCCCTTGCAATAGCCACCCGTTGCTGCTCACCACCCGATAATTCAGCCGGATAATGGTTTCGCTTATGCCCAAGATTTACTTCTGCAAGTACGCGCATCACTTTTCGTTTAATCTCGGCGCCCTTTACACCTGTAACACGCAGTGCAAAGGCCACATTATCAAATACGTTCCGGTCCTGCAGCAGTTTAAAGTCCTGAAACACAACACCGACTTTTCTCCGAAGGTATGGAATTTCTTTTTCCCTTATTTTAGCAGAACTAAAATTTTCAACAACCACCATTCCCTCACTGGGAAACAAATCCATATAGATCAATCTGAGAATAGTTGACTTACCTGCTCCGCTTGCTCCAACCAGGTAAACAAATTCACCTTTAAGCATTCGGAATGTTATATTTTTTAAAATTGATTTCCCGTCGATATCCACGGCAACATTATAGAATTCTATCATTGTTCTGTTTTCTTTTTACATAAAAAATGCACCCGTTCAGAGCGTTCATCCGCATCCCGATAAGTAAAATTGTCATAAACGGCTATTATTTCGAAGGGACCCGGTATCAGCATTTTCTTCCATTCGGCGATTGATCTGATTTTTTGAGCATGTAATTCCGTGTACTTATCGTTACCTTCATATATGGTAAACTCATTATATTGGATGCCGGTCTTTTTTTCATACCAGCTGTGCCGCTCATAACCGGAATTATTCCAGGAATCTTTTTCATGGTAATCAGAAAAATTCTGAATACAAATATCAGGCGTCACAACATCAAATATAAACAAACCGCCTTTCTTTAATATTCTGAAAACTTCATCAAAGAGCATCGCCATTTTTTCTTCTTCAACAAAATAATTGATTGAATCATACAACATCAAAACGACATCAAATTTGTTTTTTTTTATCCCCGCAGCAGAAGCATCACTGCAGAAATACAAAAATCCTGATGTCCGGGTTTTAGATTTTGCCCTTTTGAGCATGGATGCGGATAAATCACCTCCGTAAATTTTCCAGTTCTCAGAAATTAAATTTGGAAGCAGCTTGCCCGTACCGCATGAAATATCAGCAATATATTTCACGTTCAGATCGCTGTAAGAAAATAATGGCTTGAGGTAACCTGCCCATTGCTTATAATCGACATGATTCATTATTCTGTCATAATAGCGAGCCAGGTACGAATATTGCGGAACCCGGAGGTTGTCTGTCTCATTAAACATTTGACACTCTAACACAATTAATATGGACAGACAATTTGAAATTTGCGGAAACGAGAAGGTCTGAGCATTTTTTTGGGAAATCGCCTAAAAATACTGTAAATTGATTTAGTTTGAATATATTGAAATTTTTTATTCAAATTCAAGCCAAATCATTTTTTTTTAAAACAAAATGTTTTATGGAGCCTGTACAAGCTCAATATGATTAGTTTTTTAAACTCAATTCTATTACCGGCGCTCGCTGCAGCGGTTATTCCGCTGTTAATCCACTTTTTTAATCGGCAGAAGACAAAAAAAATTGAATTCAGCTCTCTTCGCTTTCTTAAGCTTCTCGAAAGTAAAAGAATTCGGCAGGTTAAACTTTATCAAATTTTACTGATAATATTGAGAACCTTATTTATTTTGTTTATCGTTTTAGCATTTACAAGGCCGACTATCACCGGGGATCTCCCGTCAATAACAACCCCGGCAAATACTACCGCGGTTATGATCCTGGACGATTCGTACAGCATGCGCAGCTATGCCGGCTCAACCACAAGGTTCGAACAAGCGCTCCTTCATATGAAAGAGCAGATTAGTTTGTTTAGCCATGACGATCGTGTATTTTTTATCACGCCCGCAAAAATCACCACACCTGTTCACGTTAATACTCAGGAGATCTCTCAACTGGCGGAACCGACATTTTTATCACCCGACTTCACAAATGTCTTAAGGAACGCATCCGAAATTTTTGAAAAATATCCCAATTATAACAAAGAATTATACATATACAGTGATTTTCAAATTTCGCGGGAGGCGCTCCATGATTCCATCAATTCTTTTTCAGTGATAAAACCATAAGATCTTTTCTTATCGACGTATCCGCAACCCATACATTTGAAAACGCCGGTATTGATACGGTCATTGTTCAAAATCAGTTGTTTGAACGAGACAAACCCGTCAATCTTACCGTCCGTGTGCATAATTTTAACGATGACGCCGGAATCAGTTTGCCGGTCAACCTGTATGCCGGTAATACAAGAGTCGCAATGGAACAGGTAAAGCTGGAACCTTCCGCAGTTAACAATGTGGAGATGGCTTTTGTACCCACCACAACCGGACAGCAGCTTCTGCATGTAGAACTTGAAGATGATGATTTATCTGCTGATAATTACTACTATTTTTCTATAAACGTTCCTGAAAACCTGTCCATCCTTTTTGTTGACAATCAGACCACTCCCTTCTTAAACCACGCGGTGGATGTGCTTTCTCAAAATACAATATTCAAAATTGATCATCTTGGCTATTCCGCCTGGCAGGGCGCGAATTTTGATAAATTTGATCTGATTGTGCTGAATGACCCCGGATTTATACGCGATGAAACCGCCGGACGTTTGGCTTCTTTTGTAAAGAACGGGAAAAGTATTGTTCTTATCCCCGGCAATCAAATGACAATCACTGAATTAAATTCTGTTATGAATATATTTGGAATAAAGAATTGTTTTGTTGATTTTAAATCCACAAACATCAATGAATCATATTATTCATTACGTGCGGTTGATACTATAAACCCTGTTTTCAGTCTCCTTTTTTCCGGAAATGCATCTGAGTTAGATATGCCAAAAGTATATCAGTACTTTAGAATAAAGAGCGGTGGAAATACGTTATTGAGTTTTAAAAACGGGGATCCCTTTTTATCAGAAATAATATTATCCGACCCCGCGGCCGGTTCATTATTTCTTTTTAGTTCATTATTTGATTTGTCCTGGACTGACTTTCCCGTGAAGGGTCTGTTTGTGCCGATGCTTTACCGGAGCTTATACTATGCAGCGCAAAAAGATCTGCATGCTGTGGATCAGGTGCATACCGGGGATGTCTTTTATTTAATGAGGCCTGATCTTTCTTTCCAGAAATCGTATTCAGTCCAACCCCCGGGGAAGGATAAGCTTGATATCGTGCCCGAACAAACTTCATCGGGCCTGAGATTTAAATTTGAAAATATTGATCAGCCCGGCCATTATCATTTGTTTTCAGACAATGAGCCTATTCAGTCATTCGCGGTTAATGTTTCATCAAAAGAATTTCAAAGTCCTTTTCAGAGTTTTGAGAATATTACATCGCGCGTATTTAAATTTGAGGGAGATGAATCCTTAAATGAGCAGATAATTGATACCAGAAGCGGATTCGAATTATGGTATGTTTTTTTAACTTTAGCTTTGTTAACCTTAGCCGGAGAGATGATCTTAATAAAAAAAATGGAACATTAATTATTTGCAGTACACTTAAATATAAATTATTTATTGGAGCCTATTATAGAAATTCAATCAAATGACATCACCATAAAAGTTGAGCGAAGCCTGCTCGCCGGAATCGTTCAGCATCATCAAACCCGGTGGGAGGTTGAAGAACACCTTAATGAACTTTCCGCTCTCGCAAAAACTGCCGGCGCTGAAGTTGTGGATACCGTTATTCAGGAAAGAAACTCACCCGATCCGGCATATTTCCTTGGGAAGGGGAAAATAGAAGAAATAGCCCTGCGCGTTGAAATGGATTCGGTCAATCTCATTATTTTTGATGATGAACTCAGTCCGGCGCAAGTAAGAAATCTTGAGAAGGCATTATCGGTCAAAGTCATAGACCGGACCGCGCTTATTCTTGATATTTTTGCTTTGCACGCCAGATCAAGCGAAGCAAAAACGCAGGTTGAACTGGCGCAGCTCAACTATTTGCTGCCCAGACTTACCCGACAGTGGCAGCATTTATCACGGCAGGTCGGCGGTATCGGAACAAAAGGTCCTGGTGAAACCCAGCTTGAAACAGACAGACGACTCATTCGTACGCGGATCGCCAGACTTAAACAGGATCTTAAACGAATTGAAAAGCAAAACTCTACACAGCGGGTACAGCGGGAATCTGTCTTTCGCGCCGCGTTGATTGGGTATACTAATGCCGGAAAATCGACATTGATGAACGCCCTCACTGACGCTGAAGTTCTGGTCGAAGATCAGTTGTTCGCCACTCTTGATACCACTATCAGGCGACTTCAACTGAATTCCGGAACGACTCTTTTGCTCAGTGATACGGTCGGCTTTATCCGAAAACTTCCTCATCAGTTAGTCGCGTCTTTTAAGACGACTCTCGCCGAAACGACCGGCGCAGATTTGCTTGTTCATGTTGTAGATATTTCGCATCCGCATTTTTCTGATCATATCGAAGTCGTTAACAATTTATTTACTGAATTAAAAATATCTCAAAAAGAACGGCTATTAGTATTTAATAAAGTTGACCAGATTAAACAGAACGGTATTCTGAACCAGATTAAGGCAAGATACCCGGAGGCTATTTTTGTGTCCGGAAAGCGCGGTATTGGAATTCAGAATTTAAAAGATCGTCTTGGAGAAATTGTTGAATCCGGATTTGAAACGGAGCAAATTCGTCTGAATTTCCATTCCGGATCCGCTGAATATCTCATCCGGCCGCTTGCGCGAGTTCTGGAAAAGACTTTTGATGATGAGTATATTTATCTGACCATAAAATATCCGCGAGAAAATAAATCTAAGATAGACGCAGTTACCAGCCAGTATAAATGACAGGATTTTAATTTTGCCGAAAACATTGCTTTTTATTCTTTTTTTATTGATTTCATCCGCCGGCAGTCAGGTTGTTCATCAGATATATTTTGATCGTTTTTCTCATTATGACGTTGATGACTGGATCACATACGCTCCCTCCACCGACATTCTTACGGTGGATATCGGGGATGACTATGTCTATTTTGGAACGAGGCATGGAGGTATTCTGAGATATCATCTTTACGAACATGTCTGGGAATATCCGTTTACCACAAGCAATGGCTTGAGAAGCAATAAAATACTCGCGCTGGTTTTTAATCCGATTGATCATCAGCTTTACGCTAAAACACCCATGGGTATTGATGTTTACAATCGAGGCTTCGAATATTGGAGGCCGGCCTTAACCAATGAAATGCCTGCCCGCAGAGAGCCGATTCAGAATAATACCAATAACAGACCGGATTACACTGATTATCGATTCCCGGCCTACTCTCGCCCCGCGACAGCTGCTTTGCCAAATTTTTTCACCGACATCAATTATGTATATCATCTCAACGGAGAAATATTGGATCGCTATAACCGGTCCTTCCGGCTGACGGACAGAATTGTCGATCAATGGTTTAACTTCTGGGCCGGAACAAATGGACTTGGTGTTGCCATGGGCAAGCTTTATCAGTCAGAAATTTCTTTTTATCAGGCCTCTATCGCCAACATTAGCCCACGGGATATGGAATTTCTTGGGAGCGATGTATGGATTGGAGGAAAATCCGGTAGTATTCCCCCTTCCGGAATTTGTCTATGGCGTACAGACAATAATACATGGGAGTATTTTGAGGCTCCTTTGACAAACGGCCTGAATAAAGACGATGTGAATGTTATCAGCGCGCATACAAATAATATATTTTTTGGATTGGATCTTGGGCTTGCCAGATACAATATAAGTAAAAACAGTTGGAAGACATATACCGTTTCAGACGGTTTGGAATCTAATAAGGTTAACGATCTTTATATTCATGGCGATGTCTTATATATAGCCACAGATGCCGGTTTTAACTGGATGAGCCAGGGTTATGATACTATTTTTGAATCGTCTGACCGTACCTTAGATAATTTTACCGTCCTTAAAATCACTTCCCTTGACTCGTTAATATTATTAGCCACCCGCTTTGGATTATATAGTTATGATCCCCAAAAGGACAAAATCAGCTTTTTCTCGACAAAATCCGCCGTCCTTGATGTTGACATAAATGCGGTTGGCGTAAACAACGATTCACTCTGGGTTGCTTCGAGGTATGGAATTACATTATACGATTCAAAGACAAAAAACTGGATTTCTTTTCCGCAGGTAAATCTTGATCTCAAAATGGTTTTTCATGATATCGCGTTTACTCCGGGGAATGTTTGGTTTGCATCTGATTCTGGATTATTAAAGTATGTCATCTCCAGAGATTATTGGTATCTCTATACTGTCGATGATGGTTTGGCTGATAACCATGTCTATCATATTGATGTTTCCGGTGAAGATCTGTGGATCAGTACAAGGAAAGGTATCACGATATTCAGATGGAACCGTCAGGGGCGTAATGAATAAATAAATTTTGACTAATTATATTATGATTCTAATTTTTCAATAAAATTTTTTCTTTATTGCGGTTATTTGAAGTTGTATATTAAACATTTTGTTCAGACGGAGCATTAATTTTGCCGGGCTTTTATTAATTTAACGATTTATCCTAACATGGAGTATGCATGAGCGAAAAATTAGCAAACGATGTTACAGAGAAAAAATCTTTCTCTCAAATATTAAAAGATTCCATGAAAGAGCTTGTCGATACTTTTGTTGCCTTTTTTAAGGCTCCCAGGGCATTGTGGGGTATCAATATTCCCTATGTGATAGAGGGTCTGGTTTATTTCGGGATCCTTACTATCCTGGGAAAATATTCTTCCGAAAATGTCGCGTTAAGCGATATACACGCGGGATGGGTTTACGGAGGAGTCACCGGCGGCATTACATTCGCCATGTTGATCTTTGGGGGCGTGTCAGATAAAATCGGCGTGCGAAATTCTTTGGCGCTTGCTTTTATAATGATGTTTGTAGGCCGGCTCCTGATCGCGCTTTCAGGTACTATTCCCATGGGCAGCGGCATTGGTTCTCCGATGTTTATTACGATGTCACTCGGCTTGCTGATTATGGTAATCGCTTATGGTCTTTACCAGCCTGCGGCCTATGCAGGGGTCAAACGGTATACAAACCCTCAAACTGCCGCAATCGGGTATGCTGTCATTTACGCCTTAATGAATCTCGGCGCGTTTTTCTCCGGTTTCATTTCACCGATAACCCGGCATAAATTTGAAAGTGTTTTCCCGCCGAATGGCTTAACAGCTGTATTCTGGGTGTATAGTGGATTAACTCTGCTCGCGCTTCTTTTGACCTATGTGATCCTTACAAAGAAAACAGATTCTGCCGCCGTAGCAAGAATAAAAAAAGAGACTGACGCGTCAAAAGAGCTGGACGGGAAACCAAAAAAGGAAATCTCCGAAAAATCCGGTAAAACAGAAAAAATAAACAATAACGCCTTTTTTGCTTCACTCTTTTTTGTAATTTTATCGGCTTTTCTCATCATTTTGGTTCAAATGGGAAAAATAACCTTGCCGTATTATGTTGAGTACATTCTCCTTGTTGTGACCGGGATTATCTCCGTCTGGCAGTTCCTTAAAGTTCGCCCGGACCATCCTTTCAGGGATATTCGCTTTGTATTTTTTATTTTTATGCTTATCCCGGTACAAACCTTATTCGCGCATAACTGGCTCACCCTGCCGTATTATTTAGATCGCGCGTTTGCCGGCAGTATTGTTGGAGAGTATTTTGAATTTTTTTCCAACCTCAATCCAATTCTCATCTTTATATTCGCGCCGGCCATTGCCGCGGTTACCGCTCGCGCCAATGTTTACAAAATGATGATTCTCGGAACGCTCGTGATGGCCGCCCCGACATTCTTACTCGCCCTGGGCCCCAACACTGCATTGCTTCTGACCTATATTCTTCTCATGACGATCGGTGAAGCCATGTGGCAGCCTCGTTTTCTTCAATGGATTGCCGAAATCGCGCCGGAAGGCAAAACGGGTTCATATATGGGTATTGGTCAACTACCCTGGTTTTTAACAAAAATGATAACGGCCGCGTATTCGGGATATTTTGTCGCAAATTATATTCCAAAACCGGAAGAAGGGCTGGAAATGAGAACCGGGGAAATGTGGCTCTTTTACGCGATTATAGCTATCACATCACCGATTGCATTATTCCTTGCTAAAAACTGGATGGCAAAAGGCATGAGGGAAAAAGCTTCTTAATTTTAGTATATAACAATCAATCATAATCATATCTTCATATAAAAAAAGGCGTCACATGGACGCCTTTTTTTTATTCCTTCCTGAATTCCTGATTGTTATTTGATCCCGGCGATTTTTTCAAGCATGGCGGTTGTCAATGATTTCGGACGCTCCAGAGCCTGACCAAGCGCGCGATCCCAGATGATATTGCTGAGAACGCCTATTGCCCGGCCTACACCAAACATAACTGTATAGAAATCATAGTCTGTCACACCATAATGCCATTGAATAACACCTGAATGAGCATCAACATTTGGCCATGGATTCTTAGCTTTGCCTTGTTCGACAAGAATTGGAGGCACAACGTCATAAAGCATACTTACCAGTTTAAAAATTGGATCATTCGGCAGATACTTCAATGAAAAATCACGCTGCGCGGCATAGCGCGGATCTGTTTTCCGCAGAACGGCATGTCCGTAACCTGGAATGACCTGACCGGATTGCAGAGTATCCCATACAAACTTTTTCAGTTCTTCCTTGGTCGGTACCTTATTCCCAAGTTGATTCATCAACTGTTGAATCCAGCGCAATACTTCCTGATTTGCCAATCCATGAAGCGGCCCTGCAAGACCATTAAGTCCGGCAGACAATGAATAATAAGCGTCTGACAAAGCAGAGGAAACCAGATGAGTAGTATGGGCGCTTACGTTTCCGCTTTCATGATCACTATGAAGAATAAAATAGAGGCGGGAAATTTCGTCGTACGGATGTTTGATTCCCATCATATGAGCGAAATTTGCTCCAAAATCCAGGCTTGGATCCGGTTTAATCGGTGAATCAGCTTTGTACTTCATTCTGTAAATATAAGCGGCAATCTCAGGTAATTTAGCCAGCAGATTCATTGAGTCTTCATAGGTAGGATCCCAGTAATCCATCTTGCTGATTCCGGCGTTATATTTTTGCACAAATACTGATTCTCTCTGCAGAGAAAGAACAGCAGCCGAAAACATGGTCATTGGATGAGTATCCCTGGGCATAGCCCGCAACATATCAAAAACATACTCCGGAACACGGCTTCTGCCCTTGAATTCTTCCACCACATCCGCGATGTCATCTTTTGTCGGGATTTCACCTGTAAGAAGTAGATAAAAATGACCTTCCACAAACGGCATTTCCGAACCCTTCGGTTTGGGGAGTTTTTCAAGACATTCCGGAATGGTATATCCACGGAACCGGATACCTTCCTCAGGATCCAAATAGGAAATATCGGTTGTGAGGGATTTTAAACTTCGCATCCCGCCGTAAAACTGGTTAATTTTAACCTGGTCGACAACAACATCGCCATGCTCCTTGACCAACTTGGTCACTCGATCCCTGTAACCAGGAATTTTTTCTTCGAGTTTTGCTTTGAGTTTTGACATTTGTTAATCCTTTCTTTATTGGATAAGAAAAAACAACATTTAGAGATGTATTTCACAAAGTTTTTTAATAAACTCTTCTGCAAATCCCGGATGCATCCCCCGCATCAAAATCCTATTTTGATGAGTCACCCGATTTATTATTGGACGATCCGCCGTTCTTCTTATAATCCGTTATATAAAATCCACTCCCCTTAAAGAGCAAGCCCGCCCCTGCGCCGATTTTTCTGCGAAGCTGCCCGCCACATTTTGGACATACTCTTGGAGGTACGGCGCTGATTCCATGAAATTTCTCAAACTCGTACCCGCAACTATCACAAATATAATCATAAGTAGGCATCTTTATCAATCACTCCTTTATTTTTTCCCATCCATCAGGACATCGTGCTGCAAATACAGGCCACATTAACGATATCATCCACACTGCAGCCACGCGAAAGATCATTATATGGCTTTGCGAGCCCCTGAATAACTGGCCCGATTGCTTCCGCGCCAGCAAGTCGTTCCGCAATCTTATAACCAATATTTCCCGCATCTAAGTCCGGGAAAATAAACACATTTGCATTTCCGGCCACGGGACTGCCCGGCGCCTTTCTCTTTCCTATTGAATCAATTATAGCCGCGTCAAATTGCAATTCACCATCGATTTTCAAATCCGGCTTAATTTCCCTGATTTTTTCCGTTGCGGCCAGCACTTTATCTACGTCCTCATGTACGGCGCTTCCTTTTGTTGAGAATGAAAGCATCGCTACCTTTGGCTCTTTTCCTACCAGTCGTTCATATGTTTTTGCGCTGCTTACGGCAATACTTGTAAGCTGATCAACATCCGGATTCGGAATCACGGCGCAATCACCGAAGACGAGTTCCCTTCCGTCGGGTAGTATCATCACAAATGAGCTTGATACCGCCTTGATACCTTCCGCCAATCCGATTATCTGGATTGCCGCGCGGAGAACATCACCCGTTGTATTAACCGATCCGGCAACAGCGCCTTTGGCTTCTCCGTTCCGAACCATCATTGCCCCATAGTACAATTCACTTTCAAGAATTGTCTCCGCTTCATCCAGGGTCATTCCTTTATGTTTTCTTAACTGATAATATTGTTCTGCATAGGCCTTTTTTTGGGGTGATATTTTTGGATCAATAATTGTAATACCGTTCAGGGAAACTCCGTTTTCCAATGCGACGGCTTGAATCATTTCATCCTTGCCAAGCAGGATTGGTTCAACCAGTTTGTTTTCCTTTAGAAAAACCGCCGCCTTAACAACTCTCGGCTCAGCTCCCTCCGGCAAAACGATCCTGTTTGAATTCCTTTTCTTTGCATTTTCTCTTATTTTAACCACAAATTCGGTCATTGTCCTATACCTTTAACTTTCATTTTATCTAATAGTTTATCAGAAACATATTTAGTTACAAATTTTTCAACATTTCCGCCAAATCTTGCGACATCTTTTACAATAGTCGAATTTAAATAGGTATACTTCTCATTCGGCATAAGAAAAACGGTTGTTATATTGTGTGCCAATTGCCTGTTCATTAGGGCCATCTGAAATTCATATTCGAAATCAGACACCGCTCGCAGTCCTCTGATAATTCCTATTGCCTTCTGTTCTAATGCGAAATTTACTAATAATCCATCAAACTTATCCACTGAAACATTGGAAAAATTTTGACATGCGTTTTCGATCATATCGATCCGTTCAGATTCAGTAAAAAGCGGTTCTTTTGTCTGGTTTATCGCCAGGGTTACGATCACCTTATCGAACAAACGGCTGGCCCGTTCAATGATATCTATATGCCCGAGAGTTATCGGATCAAAAGTTCCCGGATAAATGGCGACTTTCAAATCACTCATTATTTTTCCTCTTTTCAAGAAATGATAATAAACTCCTGCCAACTCTCTTTTGTTTCAGAATATTATAGTTTAAAGATTCCATCAATATTGGATTTGTCGTTTCATGCTCCAGGACAAGGATTCCTGTTTGGCTTATGACATTTCGGCTAAAAAGCGTATCGACCAATTCCTGAATCGGGGGATAAACAAACGGCGGGTCCATTAAACAAAGATCAACCGAGAGGTTTGTGGACTTCGCAAAATTAATCGCGTCATTCCGGATGATTTCATTTTGATTAGGGCTGATCTTTAAATGTTCAAGGTTGGATGTTAGAATTTTTATGGAAGACGGAGCTTTCTCAACAAAATAAATTTTTTCCGCCCCTCTGCTAAGCGCCTCCAGCCCCAGATTTCCACTTCCGGCAAACAAATCAATTACACTTTTCCCAACCGGAAAATCCTGCAGAATGTTAAATATATCTTCCTTTACCCGGTCCATTGTCGGTCTTATTGAAAGATCATCGCTGCTTCTTAAGCGCCTTCCCTTGTAAATCCCTGAAATAATTCTCATTTTCTAAACAAAAACCTGTACAATCAGTTTGAGCTGGTATTTACTGAGTTTGAATGTTTTTTGATCTGCTGCTGATAATGTCAATTTGTGTATTTTAATATTGCTGGCGGAGGATCCGATTGAATTCATTAATGACTTGCACCCATCAAGAGTACCTGAGATCACGGCGTCCAGTTCATATACCCTGAAATTATTTTGTGATACAACAGGCCCGCTCTTTATTGAATTCATCTTTAAGCCGTTTTTGCGCGTAAGATCCGCCAGCCACGCGCTGGCGTCATCAACACCGTTTAATTCTAAACTCAGCTGTTTGGCCTGGGGCGATCCATTCATTTCCGCTGTATATAACCCGAAAATACCTCCGTTTTTTCCTGGCCGTTGACTTGAAGACAGGATAATAAATTTTTTGTCTCTGTATTTATTTTTCAGATCAAGACTGAGTTTCGCCAGGTCATCTCTGCTTTTACCAAAGACTTCAAACAAAAATGAATTGTCATAAAGAAGAATACTGGACAGATTGATACTTGGACCGCTAAAGTTTAGGATATTGCCGATAAAAGAAAGCTCATTTCCTGTTCTGTCCGCCAGTAATCCAAGAAATCTTGCTTTTTCTAATTCTTCCTGAGAAACAACCGGTTGCTCTTCAACAATTTCAGCCGCGGGCTTCTTGCCGGTATCATCGTTAAAAACCCACTGGTTTAATCCAAGATAAACGATAAAGAGCAAAGCCACTATTCCGGCTCCGATCAGTATCGGCTTATAGTTGATGGCATCCGGTTTTTCATCAAAAAAGCTTTCATCCGGAATAAAAGAAGGTTTTTTTTCTTTCATAACCGGCGGCTGCTCTTCATCAAATCTGGAAATTTTTGGTTCTGTCGGGGCCGCATCATCCTGATCAATATCAAACAAGCTTCCGGACGTTTCTGAATCATTGGTAAGATCAATTACCTCACGTCGCTCGAATCGGTCTGTATTTTTATCTTTGCTCTCATCAATATTTATCGGCTCGTCTTTTTCAAGAGCATCATAATATATTTCATCCTTTTCCGTCTTTTTATTGTCGTCTGTCTCCTTGTCTTCCGGTTTCTTCGATGAAAACAGTTCGTCATCTTCCAAAAGATTGTACTTTCCCATTCATACCTCCAAATTTATGCATCATCCGAGTTTCGAAGAACAGAACCGATTGCTTCAACATAACTGATTCCGTCTGGAACATCAACCGGATATTTATCCGTTTCTATCCTTTTTAACTCGATTGAAAAATTTTTCCGCAGAAGGTCAAACGTTGAATCGACAACAGAGGGGCCATAGATATAAACCTGTAACTCTCTTTGACTTTCGGCCGATAACTGATTGGACAGATTTTCCAGTTCCTTAAACCGTTCTACCATCTTCTCAAGAACTTTTTGGTCCTTATTTTGATGTCCGCTTAAAGTATTAATATTATCTAAAAAAGATGTGTAATATTCACCACTCAACATAAAATGTGTTTCAATAGAGTAACGATTGACCTTAAATATCAACTGATTTTTTTGATGATCATTTAAGCCATGACGATTGAGATAATTCTCAACCGCGAAATTATTCAGACTCAATGAGCTAAGATTTCCTTCACATTGAAGAGCAAACTCATTTAATTCTCTGATTACGGATCTTTTGATCGCAATTACAATTAACTCCCGGTAATCATCAAAAACAAATTCATTCCCAAGGTTAATTTTATAATTGGCGATGTCATCCGGCAGATAATTAATTAACTCCCATTCTATTTGAACACGCAGAAGATCTCCGATAATTTCCTTTGGAAGGGACACTTTTTTTACAAACGCGAAATTATAAGGAATGGTGATATCAATCTCTAAATTATCAAACGCCTGGCTGCTTTTTTCCTTTAAAACTAATTCTGCTAATTTATTAAAATTTTCTTTTTTTATAAAACTGTCGAAGCGAAAATCGAAAGGATAGGGAAAGTGGCTGGATTTTATAAATTGACTAACTCCGGCGTCTGTCCGGAATTGAACCAGATGCATGCCGTTGTCTGAGAATGATATGCCAAAGATATTTTTCATGATGTGTTTTCTAATTAAAAAAAGGAGGGAAAATTCCCTCCTTCATTTATTTCTTTATACATTAGACTTCTATTCTTCCCAGCTTTTGGTGTCTTTATAGATATAACCGAAATTCTCGATTTGTTTCTTAAACAGACCGTATTCATTTTCAGATTTACCTTCAGAAGCAAAAAGATACACCTCTCCCAGTTCAGTCTCCAGCGATTTTAAGATCGGGGTAACAGAAGCTCCGGAAATTGATTTAATCTTCCCAAATGAATTATTTAATGCCGCAATATCTTCATCAAAGTTTTTTACACCGGTCGGAAGCCTTCGAATTCCGTTTAACTGCTGATTATATTCTTCCAGAATCTTAACCAGATCCGAGTGAAGTGAATCTAAGTTCCCGAAAATATTTTCCGTGTAAACCTGATCGAATATCCGGACGCTGCTGAGGGCATTTTCAGAATAAAGCTTGATGTCACTATAACTGTTTGAATTTGGTACTTCTTTTACAAATTTGTCCAGATCTGTATATGAGTTAACCACACTCAGATCTGCAAGCTTATTTGTAAGTTCTTCAATTTGCCTGTTTTTAACAAAAATATCTACGTTCTTACGAATTTCCTGTTTCACCGCCATGGATTTGTTTTTGATGCCGTTAACCGTATCCACATACGCTTTAAATGCCGGCAAAATTGGTAGGCTTTTTGACTTTTCAACAATAGGCATGGTCAAAGATTTCAAATCTTCCAGCAACTCCGGACTTTCCACTTTAACGGCGCCGGAATCATCCAATATGGTAATATAGTACATTTTGCGCGACACGGGACTATAAAAATTTGCCTCCGTCAGATGCATGACCATAGAATCGGCCTCCGACAATCTGTAGAGCGCAATTCTGCTCGTGTTGATGAAATCCATTAAGAATTTTTGAAAAGTAGCAGCAATTTTTACCGATATTTCCTGAACTTTCTGTGTGTCTCCAGCAGAGCTTGTTTTTGAAATCTCGGAAAATGATTTATCTATCTTAGCATCAAAATCCTTTACGCGGTCAGAGACATTGGAAACATCTTTAATCGATGAACGGTTAATCGATTTTACCAGATCTTTAATTCTTGATGAGAGTGGTGCCCATCCATTTTGTAGATTATCAAACTCTACTCTTGAGATCATTTTGTTGATAGTATCCGTGATTGCGACTGCTCTTGAAGCGGCAGACTGAAGTGTATAGTCGGAAAGATCCCTTCTGAGCTGTATGAGCGAATCTACATAGTTTGCGGTCAGGATAAAATTCTCATATTTCGTGTCGTTATTCAGGACTGATAATTTTAATTTCAAATTTTCAGCTTCATTGTTAATTTCTTCATTGGTCATTAAGAATCGGGCATTGGTATTAAAATCTTCAATAATACTCGCAGAGTTCTGTGAAATGTTGTTCACAGCTTTAATTTTAGCAATGTTTAAGAAATCATCAATATGGCCAGCAAGTTCCTGTGTATAATTCACTGTGGTCTGTGCCATTACCAATGTTGAATCATCATGCACAAGTCTTAATAATTCGGCCGGATCAGAGGTAAATCCGCCGGTTGTACGATGATAAAATCTTTCCGCTTCATAAATGCTCATCATATTGTTCTGAGCCTCTATTTTTTCGCTTTCTTCTTCATTCCAAATTCTTCCGGGTATGATAATTACCGCGATCAACAAGACAAATAACACGAGAATCAATAATTTAAGAAGAATTGATCCCTTGCCTTCTGTATTAGACATTCTTCCTCCAACAAATTAATATTATTCAAAAGCGCGACTTTAGCAATTTTAAGTATAAAAAAACATTTGCAAGTTAACCAAATCTAATTTGGATGTCAAACCTTTTTTAACGCTACTTATGCCATAAAACAAGTAATTATAAGAACTTCCAAATAGAGAGCCCTAACTAAAATCTATTGCAAAAATAACTATTTTTCACTATAATTTACAAATCATTATTTGTAAACAATTTATGGGAAGAATCGCTTCAGATGATATCGAAATATTTTATAGTTTTATTGAGCTTTTTTTATTTGATTGGCTGTTCATCAAATGATGATCAACGACCTGATAGTTGGACCGCCCTGAAAAAACTTGAATTTTCCCGCTCCGGGGATATTAATGCCTTCATAAAAATCTATAGCGAAAGCGATATTGATTTAAAGATTGAAACCATCCGCTCTATGGGAAGGGTTAAAGATGAACTTTTTATCCCACATTTAAAAGAAGTTTTGATTACAGAAAAAAACCCTGATCTATTAAAAGAAGCCGTTTTTTCTCTTGGACAGATTGGAAATTCTGAAACTGAGAATATTTTATGCAATCTTTCCTTTTCCAATCTTCCGATTAGTGTTAAGAAATCAATTTTGCTGACTTTAGGTAATTTTGGCGGTGAAAAATCTGTCCGGTTATTTCAGCGCTATTTTAATGATCCTGATATTCAGAAGGAAGTTTTTATCGCGGCCGCTCTATCGGCAAAAAGGGGTATCTCTGTTCTCGGCATAAAAGAGGAGATTGATGAACAAGATCCCGTTTCAGAAGAATTGGCATATTTCTATTTTTATTCAACTCCTCAAAGAGATTTAGATTTTCTGATATCTGAACTCAAATATGCTGATGTGCACTCTGCTAAATATTTGTATAAAAAAATTGATGGATGGTATTCAAAAGATGTGGATTTAGTAACCGCGCACATTCGATCCGATAGCATTCAGTTCAATAATTTTGAATCATCTCTGGCAAACACATTTAAGCCGGGCTCACCCTGGCAAACTTTATATTATGCTTTACGCCTGTTTCCGGTCGTCGCAGATTCATCCGATCTGAGTTTAGTCAGAAAATATACTTCTGCTGAAAATATTCATTTGAAACTCGCCGCGTTACAGGCGCTGGCGAAAATTTCAGAGGAAAAAAGCATTGCGATTTTATTAAATACAATCAATGAGACAGAAGATATGTATTTAAAGGCTGAAGTAATAAAAATTATGGCGGGCATTAATAAAAACATGGCTTATCGGTCTGTTATGCAAAACCTTGATCAGGGGAATGATGCGTTTAAACAATCCCTGCTCGAAACACTTTCATTGTTAGATATGCCTCTGGCAACAGATCTTTTGCATCAGTTTGTAAACGTCGCGTCTCCGGCTCTTGCCGAGAAAGCATTCGGTCTTCTGGCGGACAAGCATAATATTCATCAGTCGGATTTTATCGCCCTGCTTGAATCAGAATCATTCTCTTCGGTCGCCACGGCAATCGACTGGAAAATTGATAGAAATCAACCCGTTGCAATTAATAAACTTCTTGAACTGTATTCCAAATTCAGACAACCGTCGGAGTCTGAACTGCAATTAGTTATCATTAAGCTGCTTATAAAAACAAAAGCCGATTTATCTGAAAATGAATTAAAGATACTTGCCGATAATGCCAGCCACCAGCATGTGCTTAAGGCGCTTATGGATTTAAGTGGCAAAAATGATAATTATCAATACCGGGCGGACAGCCTGGCAAATTTATCTCCGGCATACCTTTCCCCCGACTCATTAAACAGATTTAGCGCCAATCCAAAAATCCTCATCAGGACTGAAAAGGGGGCAATGGTCATGGAATTATATCCAAAGATGGCGCCTTTAACCGTTCATAATTTTTTAACTCTTGCAAATAAAAAATTCTATAATAACTTAACCTTTCATCGAATGGTGACAGATTTTGTCATTCAGGGCGGTGATCCGATGGGAAACGGATGGGGAGGTCCGGGGTATACGATTCCCTCTGAACACAGCGATCTGCCTTTTATAAGAGGAAGCGTTGGGATCGCCACTTCAGGATGGGATACCGGTGGATGTCAGTTTTTCATCTGTCAGTCGGAACAATTTCACCTCAATGGGAATTACACTCTATTCGGACAGGTTGTTGAAGGCCTGGATATCATTGATCA
This sequence comes from Calditrichaceae bacterium, assembly GCA_050178385.1. Lineage (GTDB taxonomy): Bacteria > Calditrichota > Calditrichia > Calditrichales > JBFXGD01 > JBFXGD01. Next base: position 967 of record JBFXGD010000043.1, on the reverse strand, counting down.
AATCGTACCCGGTGATAAAATTATCGGTATAGATACTGTTCATTAATTTCGTAGATAATAAATCGCAACAACCACAATCCTATTGGAGGCCCGATGAAAACAATGAAATTCTTGTCTGTTTTTCTGTTTAGCATGATCATTTTTGCGAGTGCCCAGGAAGCACCCCCGCCTACACTTGTGCAACAGGGTGACATGGCGTATAAAAATCTTGACAACAAAAAAGCACTCGATTTTTACCTCAAAGCCTTTCAGAATGATACAACAAACTATGAAGCGGCATGGAAGTGTTCGCGCGCTTTTGTCGATGTCGGTGAGAAACTGGAAGGTGATGAGCGTGCCGAGAACTACAAAAAAGGGAAGGAATTTGCTGAAAAAGCTATTGCTTTAAATCCCGAAGGAAGTAACGGGCATTTATTTTACAGTGTTGCCACCGGCCGTGTCGCTCTTGATGCCGGCGCAAAGGAGAGAATAAGGCTTTCCAAAGAAATTAAACAGCATGTTGATCTTGCGATTAAATATGATCCGAAGAATGATATTGCTTATCATGTACTTGGACGCTGGAATCGTAAACTTTCCAATTTAAGCTGGGTCGAAAAAAAATTCGCTAATCTGTTTTTGGGAGGTGTTCCAAAAGAAGCTTCTTATGATAACGCGGTTTTTAATTTTAAAAAAGCGATTGAACTTCATCCCGAACATATAAACCATCATCTTGAGCTGGGTATTACCTATAAAGAAATGGATGAAAAAGGGTTGGCAAAAAAAGAATTCGAAACCTGCCTTTCGCTTGCCAACAGCGATGCAGATGATCCTGAATATAAAGCTCAGGCTAAAAAATACCTGGATGACCTTAAATAATATTTCGGCGGTCAGTTGACCGCCTTTTTTTTATTTTTCTCCCGTATAATATAATAATGAACCAAAAATTAAATTAGTGTTCAGTATTTCAGCCGGAGACCCGAAGATTTGA
>JBFXGD010000042.1:0-23003 GCA_050178385.1 Calditrichaceae bacterium | reverse complement strand
ACTCCGGATAACAGATCGGCCGGGAAAATAAAAAATAAACTGGCAACAGGAATCAGAACGGATAGGAATAACTGAGGAATGTACTTGCTGAAATAGGCGTCAAGAGCTTCGACTCCGTTCAGGATAGTGTTGCTTAATTCGCCGCTGCGTTCTCCGGTCACGTATGATGGACCGGCGTTTAAGATTTTTTCACCAAGTTTTTTCCGAAGCCTGGCTTTTATATATAGAGCAATTCGATTGCTTTCGCTCTGGCTGAACCAGATAAAAAAGGCGCGCAGGATGCTTATCACCGCAAATATGAAAAGCAGACCGGAGACACCGGGAAGGCCGATGCCCTTCAGAAATACGTCATCGATGATCATGCTGATGTACTTTGCCTGACCGATGGTCAGTATTCCAGCGGATAATCCCAAAAAAATCGTCAGAAACAGCGGAAAACGCACTTCGGATAAAAATTTTAATAATCGTCTGTCAAATTTCATGTATTATATTTGCTGTAAAGGTTTTAGATAAAAATTTGCGGTATGAAAAAATCATACCGCAAATCTGCAAGAATCCTAATCTGTCTGAACGGCTCCACATTTTTAATTATTAACTTCGGGCCGCAGGAGTCATTCAGAAATTGAATTTACATCAATATCAATATTCAAGATCCGACTTATGGCTGATCCTGTTTCTAAACACCCAATAAGTCCAGCCCTGATATAACAAAACCACAGGTACGAAGAACAGTGCGATAATGCTCATAATTTTCAGGGTATATGGTGTTGATGACGCGTTGTAAATGGTCAGCGAAAAGGTGTCGCTGATGCTTGAGACCATCACCCTGGGAAAAAGTCCCATAAAAATGGTGACGGTTGAAAATACGATCGTCATTCCGGTCATGACAAAAGCCCAGCCGCCATTATCGTTTTTAAGGAACCAGTAGCTGAATAAGAGCGCGGCGCCAGCGATGACAGGACTGACACCGGGATTTATACCAAGTCTGGTGAACATGTCAGTCTCGAAATAGCCCATGATCACAAAAACAAAAAGAATGATCACCACCGGCAGCCAGAGTTTCATCGCGAATTTTCGCGCGCGTTCCTTCAGATCATCAACTGTTTTCAGATTAAGGTAAATCGCCCCGTGAAGAGTGAAAAGCGTGAGAGAAGCGAGTCCGCCCACAAGAGCATATGGGTTAAGCAAATCCAAGAAACCGCCCACATAATTTTTTGTGGCGTCAATCGGAATTCCCCGTAACAGATTTGCCATGGCGACGCCCCACAACAGAGCCGGCACAAAACTACCGATAAACAACATCCAGTCCCATGTCGCGCGCCAGGCGGGATTTTTGTCTTTACTTCGGAATTCAAAAGCGACACCGCGGACAATCAGGGCCACGAGCATAAGCACAAGCGCAATATAGAATCCGCTGAACATAGTGGCATACCAGTGCGGAAAAGCGGCAAACATCGCTCCTCCCGCGGTAATAAGCCATACTTCATTGCCATCCCAAAAAGGACCGATAGTGTTGATTACAACCCGGCGTGTACGATCGTCTTTCGCGATAAACGGGAGAAGAATACCGACGCCGTAGTCAAATCCTTCGAGAAAAAAGAAACCGATAAAAAGGACGGCTATTAATAAAAACCAGATTATATTCAGATCCATAATTTTTCTCTCTATTCGTTAATGGTTTAATTGTTTTGTGCCCGACAGAGCGTATTTTTTCAGCAAATAAATATCCACGGCCATTAGTGCTCCATATAATAAGGTAAAAACAATCAGGGAGAATAAAACTTCACCGCCGGTAACCGTCGGTGAAACCGCATCGGCTGTTTTCATCAATCCGAATACCACCCAGGGCTGCCGTCCGACTTCGGTTAATATCCATCCCGCGGAGTTTGCGATATAGGGCAGGAAAAGCGACAGTATAAAAATTTTCAGGTAAACCGGCTTGATATCAAACCGTTTGGTGAGAACAAAATAAAGAGCATAGAGGATGATCAGAATCATAACGGTGCCTGCGCCGACCATAATCCGGAAAGTCCAGTATGTAATGATGACCGGAGGTACATAATCTCCCGGTCCGTATTTTTGTTCATACTCGGCTTGCAGGTTTCTAATTCCTTTAACTTCTCCGTCAAAACTGTTATAGGCAAGAATCGAAAGCAGTCTTGGAACATGTATGGCGAAAATATCTTTCCTTTCCACTTCATCACCGACCGTGAATAAAGACAACGCGGCGGGATCTGCGCTTTCCCAGAGTGCTTCGGCGGCCGCGACTTTCATGGGTTGTTCAACCACCATGTGCTGCATCTGTGTATGACCGAGCAGGGCGACAAGAACTGATCCAATAAGTCCGTAAACCACACTCATATTAAAAGATTTCTGAAATACTTCAATATCATCACTTTTTTTGAGAAGATGGTATGCGCTGATACCAAGGACAAAAAACGCCGCGGTTGAAATCCCGGCGAAAAACACATGGGGGAACTGAACCCATACATGCGGATTGACGATGAGTGCTAAAAAATCAACCATCTCAGCCCGGCCGTTTCTGACAACATAACCGACCGGCTCCTGCATAAAAGAATTGGCGATCAGTATCCATAAGGCGGAGAGATTTGAGCCGATAGCGACAATCCAGATCGTTGCCGCGTGTATCTTTTTGGAGAGTCTCTCCCATCCGAAAATCCAGACGCCAAGAAAGGTGGATTCCAGGAAGAAAGCCAGCAGCGCTTCGATGGCCAGAGGAGCGCCGAAAATATCGCCTACAAATCTGGAATATTCAGACCAGTTCATTCCGAACTGAAACTCCTGGACAAGTCCAGTAACGACTCCCATTACGAAATTAATCAGAAATAATTTGCCCCAGAATTTTGTCATTCGCAGATAAACTTCATTTCCGGTCCGGACATACATGGTTTCCATAATGGCGACCATAATAGATAAGCCAAGGGTTAAAGGCACAAAGAAAAAATGATAAACAGTGGTGACTGCAAACTGCCAGCGGGACAGCATGAGAACATCCATTTTGCCTCCTTTCAGTGTATTAATTCAGAAGTAGATTTTTAACGGCACACTGATTTTTCAATTGATAAATCTTTGTTTGAAAAAGCCAGTTCATTTAATTTTTTATTTTTGAAATTATCAAGCAGCATGGCTTCCTGATGAACAAAAAAATTATGAATTTTACAATTATTGCTGAGAGGACATGCCGTCAGGTTTTCAACACATTCATTAATATGATGATCAAATCCCATTGAGATAAGTATATCAAGTACGGATAAATCACGCGGATCGCAGGCCAGATAGATTCCTCCATATTTTCCCTGAACCGAGGCAAGAATCTGCTTTTTTATTAATTGATAGACGATTTTACTGGCGAACGGTCTTGAGATAAAGAGCCTTTTTGAGATTTGGGATAATGGCACAATCGTCTCCGGCGCCTGACCGGCCAGGTAAGCGCAGATTCGAATGGCGTAATCATATTCTCTTTTAATAAATGATGTCATTTATATAATACCTGGAAAGTACTGTATTACTGAAATAATAATATATTACCTGTATGGTTTAATATAAAAACAGTAATGCTTGTGAAACAAGTAATTTTTTATTTTTTTTTATAAAAATAAAAAGGGGACATCAGAATTACGCTTAAGGCGTTATATCTATTGTACTTAATTGTTTTTAAACTAAAAAATCAAATTGACTGAATAAAAAAATGTCTGCGTCATGCTTATTACACACGATGCAGACATAAATTCATAATCAGGAATCTTTTTTTAATAAGTGAACATCGTATCCGGTTAGGATGTTTTCTTAATTCTAAATGTGTTGACAAATTTTCCAAAAGTCGGTCGCCAATAATCAACTGTTTCCTGTGGTCCGGTGATCTTAAAAAACCAGGGACCATTAGCTGTTTCAACTATCGCTGCAAGCATCGCGTATCCGGGTAGTTCATCAACCGGTCCGCCCATCATCATTCCGGAGCTGGATTTCATATAGGTTCCTGTCACGTAGACCATGGTTACAGGTAGACTACCGACACTAATTTTCTTAATCTCCGCCTTGGCGGATGTTGATGATCCATCCGGCTGTTTTATCTGACCGTACCATCGCTCTAAATTATCCTGAACAGAGCCACCGGTTCCGGGGAAAAAGAATACACCCAGATCTGCCGCATCCTTGCCATCCATACCGGGAAGAGCATATTCTGCCTTTCTGAACGAACTGCCGGGGGTTTGCGCGACCCAGCCGTTAGGCGCGGTATAAATGACTTCACCATCGGGTGCAGATGCCGCGGGAGCGCCGGATTCTTTGTTTTCTTTCGTACCGCATGACATTAAAATCAGTAAGCTAAACAGCGTCAAGGTTGAGAGCTTTAATAATCGCATGAATTTGATCTCCGCTTAATATTTATATCTACATTTATTAAGTTTTTAAACAATTTAGGGAAAAGAACAATACTTGCAAGCGATTTTATTCCGGCCATCTTCATAAATATATCAAATCATTTAAATAGTAAAATTCTTATTTGGTTGCAATATTTCATATTTTTGTTAAATTGATGCACTTAAAATTTTATTTGATTTCATCATCAATAAAAGACTTTTTGGAGAAACATGAAAAAGCTGTATTTATTTTTAATATCGGTTTTAATTTTGACCGGAGCATTCAATAATTCTTACGCGCAATCTAGATATGTGACATCCATCCATCCGTTTGCTGAAATCATCCGTGAAGTGTCGGGTGAAAGAGAAGCGGTTAACGCCTTGTTGCCGGCAGGAGCGTCACCTCACACCTTTGAACTGCGGCCGTCACATTTGAGAGAGATTGAGAAGGCAACGGCGCTTATTTACGGATCACCCGAACTGGACGGCTGGGTTTCAAGAATTCCGTCAGAAAACAAAATCCAATTAATGGATTTTTTACCCGATTCCTATCGGCTTAAAATGATTGTGCGGGACCATGATCATGGTCATTCGGGAGATATTGATCCACATTTTTGGCTCGATCCTCTGGCGGTGAAGGCATTGCTTCCGTCATTGGCGGCAAAACTATCGGAGTTGGATCCAAAGGGAAAAGAAAAATATCGGACCAACTCAGAACGTTTTGCCGTTAAACTCGATTCACTGAATTCGGAAATCGAAGAGATGCTAAAGCCGGTTAAAGGCGCGAACGTATTTATTGCTCATCCGTTTATGCAGTATTTCTGCAACAGATATCAGATTAAAATCGCCGGCGCCATTGAAACCATTCCGGGCAAAGAACCAACGCCGAAGACGCTGAAGGGCGTAATTTCACTTATGCGGAAAGAACGCATCAGAGTGATTCTGACACAAAAACAACTGCCAAACCGGGCCGCTGAGGTAGTGGCGGAATCCACAGGCGCTAAAATTGTATTTCTCGATCCATTGGGCGGCGTTGAAGGCCGTGTCAATTATTCAGATTTAATCCGCTACAACGCAAAGGTAATTCTGGAGGCTTTAGGTGAATAAACCGGTGCTGGAAATTAATGATCTATCCGTAAGACTGAGCAATTTAGCCATTCTTGAAGAAATCAATCTGACCGTGGGAAAGGATGAATTTATCGCCATCATCGGTCCAAACGGCGCGGGAAAATCAACTTTTCTAAAAGTTTTGCTCGGCATCATCCCTGTGAGCTCGGGCAGTGTCAGACTTTTTGGCAATTCTGTTCAGAATATATCGCCGGAATGGATCGGTTATGTTCCGCAAATAAAAACCATGGACAGAAACTTTCCCGCGATGTCCATTGAACTGGTGATGACGGGGTTGAATCAACGCTGGCCATGGAGGTTTAAATCGAAAAAATCCGCTTCGGCGATTGAGGCGCTTGAACGGGTCGGCGCGGCGCATCTGGCGTACCGTCCATTGAATGAACTCTCTGGAGGAGAGTTGCAACGGGTATTTCTGGCGAGAAGTCTTGCCCGGCAGCCAAAACTTATCATGCTTGATGAACCCGCCACCGGAATTGACGTTACGGGAGAAGCTGATTTATACCGTGTTCTGGATAATTATCAGAAGGAAACCAAATGCACAATACTGATGATTACTCATGACTGGGAAGCTGTAAAACATCATGTGAGTCATGTGATGATCCTGAACAGGAGGCTGGTAGGTTACGGCCCACCGGAGAAAGCGCTGACAGATGAATGTCTGCGCCGGGCTTTTGGTCATATTGGCCACGAACACGCATTTAACCAGAGGTTTAAAGATAATGTTTGATTTCATGAGTATGCCCTTTATGCAGCGCGCTTTGATTGCCGGAGCCTTGGTTGGTGTGATGGCCAGTTATTACGGAGTGTTTGTTGTTCAAAGAGGTCTGAGTTTTCTTGGAAGCGGTCTTGCGCATGCCGCATTTGGAGGGGTTGCACTGGGATTGCTGCTTGGTACCGAACCGTTATGGATAGCGGCTCCGTTTACTGTTTTTGTCGCCATAGCAATCGTATGGGTTAGGGAACAGACAGCATTGGGAAATGACACATCCGTAGGAATATTTTTTGCTGTTTCTGTGGCGCTGGGTGTTGTCTTTCTTTCATTAAAGCAGGAATATACAGTTGATGCGTTCGCCTATTTATTCGGCTCCATTTTATCCGTTAAAAAAGTAGATTTATGGGTTACTTCCGGCGCCTTCGGAATTTCACTTCTCACCTTGCCATTATGGCGAAGGTGGGCGTACGCGACATTTGATCGTGAGCTTGCTATCGCCGACAGGCTTCCGGTACAGCGGGATGACTATTTTTTATCAATACTGATCGCCATTACCGTTGTTGTTGCCGTCAAAGTGGTCGGAATCATACTGATCGCCGCGTTTCTCGTAATACCGGCAGCTACCGCAAGGCTTATCGCGCCGAGCTTCAGAAGAATGACATGGGTATCAATGAGCATCGGTCTATTAAGCGCTGTCACGGGTCTGTTCACTTCGTACTGGCTCGATCTTCCCAGCGGGGCGACAATTATCCTGATTCAGGCGGTTATATTTTTCCTGACGATGGTAAGCGCCAGAAATTGAGCAATCTTAAAAAATGAAAACTATTCCGATGGGTAAAAAAATTAACGAGACAAAGATAGATTTAAAATTCGCGGGCGCTGAGTTAAAAAAAATTGGTCAAAAATTAACGCCTCAGCGTCTGTCCATATTAAAATTATTAATGGGATCCGATCAGCCGTTAACCGCTAAGGAAATTTACAGGCAGGTTAGGGCGGAGCATCCAAATATCAGCCTGGATACGGTTTACCGGAATCTGAGCATGCTTTCAGTATCCGGTGTGGCCGGTCAGGTTAATTTGCAGAATAAGGAAGCAGCGCAGTTCAAATATTTTGGAAAACTTCATCATCATCATGCCATATGTCTTTCGTGCGGCAAAATAATCTGTCTTTCCGAATGTGATATTAGCCGGGTTATTCCAGTGGTGGGAAATGATCTGAATTTCAAAGTGATCAGTCACGCGTTTGAGCTTTATGGGTATTGTTCTAATTGCCAGAAAAAGATATAAAAAAAATCCCCGGCTGTAAACCGGGGATTTTCCGCATTTCGAGTCATTATTTCAGTAGCATCATCGATCTTGTCTGAACCAGATTATCTGATTTGAACTGATAGAAATATAATCCTGAAGAGACCAATTTAGAGCTATCATCTCTGCCGTCCCAGACAAAATTTCTGGTACCATTTTCCAATATACCGCTATATAGCAGACGTACTTTCTGACCGAGGATATTATATACGGTCAGAGTTACCCGTTCGGTTTTAACCATATCAATACGAATTGTAGTTGACGGGTTAAATGGATTGGGATAAGCGTTATGGAGCACGCTCGTCCTGATCACACCCTGAAGCGGATTATCACCGACAGATGTAACCTGGAGGTTGAAGTCAACTTTAACAGAATTCCCGGTCTGCTCATTAATTTCAATATTGTTCTTAGTTACATCCTGATAATTCTGAGATGTCAGTTTCAAGTCATATATACCGTATGATTCAACCGGCAGGTCAAAGGAACCGTCAGCCTTTACATAGGCCGCGTTCGTCCATTCAATCGTGCCGCTTTTCTTCAGATAGATGGTTGCTCCTTCAATGGATGAAGCCGTTGTTTTGTTCGTTGAGTTCACAGACACGATACCTGTAATCTGACCGAATGGAATCCGGAGTTTTGCTTTTTTCAGGGTGAAATTCGCTACTTTATCTTCTGTCATACGCAGAGTATCCGCATCTTCCCAGCTGGTTTTGCCGTCATAAATCACCGGGACATAACCATAACCTGCCCATGCCTGGAGAACAACATAGCTGCCTTCTACAAATATACTGCTGAAATCATAATTCCCCAGCGAATCCGCGTGTGTGTAAACAACACCGGCGCTCGGAGCTGTGCTGTAGGCGGTAACCTGCGCGCGATATACGGGATTGCCCTCATCGTCTATGACTTTTCCTGAAATTTTATATCCGATGTCAGTATCAATTGAATCAAGCGCGAAATCGATACCTGAAACGGTATATTTCTCTGTTCCGTCCGGTTCGATGATGATGGGATCCGCGGTGTGATAGGTAGGTTGATCATCATAGAATTTCGCAAAGAACCCGTCCTTATATGAAAATGCTATTAAGGAATCCCTGTTCATAAATGTGTGAGCCGAGATCGAATAATTGCCATCGGCATCGGTTTTTGCTTCGTACGTATTAAATACATAATTCAGGAAGTTAGCCGTAAAGAAATCGACGGTCGCATCCATCAGAGGTTTGCCGCTGGTCGCGCTGGACACCGTACCGGTAATCGTCACCGGTTTCAGATCCGCGGATGTCGGCAGAACAAAATCGATTCCTGAGACATCATCAAATACATCGATCTGCGCGGCTTCTTTTGTTGTGAACACGCCATCATAAAATACAGTGTAAACGTGATTTAATTCCTGCATGAATCCTTCGGCTCTGAATATGTACGTATCAGGGGCAACTTTGAGCTCATAAGAACCGTCATCGTTTGTGGGAAAAATATTTGCCATAAACGGTTTCCCTGAATTGACCGAATAAGCCCATATCACTACAAAATCGAATTCACTAAAGTTCGTAACCATACCGGTTACACGTTTGAATTCCTGTAATTTAATTTCACCAAGATCCAGAGTCTTATCTTTCCCGACTGATACATCAATATTCCAGTAGGGCAGATAACCTTCATTGTCATCGCCGGGGATATGCATAAAATAAGAACCCGAAAGCACCGGCTGTTCAAATTTTCCTTCTGAGTCAGTGACTGCCTTGTAGGGAACAAGCATCAGATCAGCCATATTAAAGTTTCCGGTTTCCAGATCTTCAAAGTCAGTGCCCTCCGGTCCCAGTTTAAGAAAATAGACCGTCACGCCGGCCATCGGAGTTCCCTTAAATGTAACAAGACCGGTGATTTTTGCATCCTGAGGCCGGTTAGTCAAACTGATATCCAGAAGTGTAGGTTGAAATGATTTAATAATCTGTACTTCTTCAGAGGTAAAATGCCAGTAGTTCATCGTGTCAACATTGCTCACGGTATAGGTGCCCGGAGGCGCGACAAACGCGTAGTTTCCATCCGCGCCGCTGATAGAGACAAAAGAAGTATCCTGATTTGAGAGACGAAGAAGCGTCATTTCTATCCCTACTCCGTCGGCGCTAACGGTCCCTGTTAAATATCCGAGATTTGGAAACTGTGAAAATCCCGGAATAGCCAACGCGAAAATAATAAATATAACCGGTATAAGATGGAACCGTCTAAAATGAATCATAAATACCCCCCAAGGTTGGTTTATAAAGATGGTTAACATCCTTAAATAACGCAATTAATGTGCCATTAAAAGAATTCCTGAAAGCGAATGAATATCTCTTTATTAAGTAGTTGTTAATTAGAGTGTTAGCTTGTAATTAAAAATACTTTTTTAAAAAAGGCCGCTATAATTTTTAAGCCGGAGCTATGAATATTGTGCGTAACCATGAAAAATATGCATGGATCACCAGCGCTTTTGTATCTGGAATACGATTGATTTGTTGGATTTTGTTTTTACATCAAATGAGAAAGTCATATCATTGCCGTGAGTATAGAAATCGTAAAACGAATAAAAATTGAGTATTAAATATGACAATATAAATGTGTTTCTCGTCTTATAGGCATCATTATAACGATTGTAAAGATGATCAAAATCGATGCTGCCACGCGCATTCATATAATCATCCCGGTATTCGGATGAATGGATTGAGTAATAGGTGATGCCGCCGATGATAATAGTTGAAATTCCGGAAAATATATAGCCTTTTGTCTTGTTTTGTGTGAAAAAATAACCTGAGCCCGGAATAATGATATTTGCCAGCATGGCTTTAAATGCCGGTCTGCCGCTGAATGTTGCAGTCTCCACCGGCGCTTCATTCTTTACATTTACCTTTTTATTCCTGTACTCCTCAAAAAAATTAATAATTTTTGGTGAAATAATTTTAGGATTTAATTTAAATCCTGGTGAACATTTCAATATTTTTTCAGAAATTTCCCTTGCCTGAGTTGTATCATTTAATGATGATGCGGCCTGAAGCATATATTGGAATATGGTCAGGCTGTCGTCTTTGCTTATGAATGAATCAGAAAGAAGATAATTTCCTTTTTCAAGCACCCGTTCATATGAGAACTGCCGGAGATCCTCTTCAAGTGTACCGATTTCCCTGCTCAGATTTTGTGAAAATATCGGGACAGCTATGAGAATAAGAATGAAAATAAATTTAATTTTCATCATCATGACCTTTTTAATTTGGCGGTGGTATTTCCCGTAGCATAATATTCTTGACAATTTTATGGTCACCGTTCCATATGACGGAGTCCCGGTGTGTAATATAATATTTATTCTTAATGGTAACGGAATGATTTTCACGGGTCAGATAGATCGGATCCGCCAGAGGGCTTGTTCCGCGGTATTGGCCGTCGATATAAACTTCTCCCCATGGATTAATCTGCAGATCAAGCCGGATGAAGAGAGAGTCCAGATTAAAAATGAATAGATTGTTTATTCCCTTTTTGACGGTAATACTGTCAGACCAGGAGGGGTAAAGCGGGTGTTGTAATGAAACCAGATATTTACCGGGATTAAATTTGATTGGTTCTGACATTGGTGTGACATCAATTTCACGGTAATCAATGTAAACTTTAGCCCAGGGCCATGTGTTTATCAGCAGAGTGGTCGGTTCTATAATTTTTATAGATTGATCCGGTTCATAGTCAGTTTTGGATGGCAGGTTTTTTTCTTTGGAAACAGATTTTACCTTTTTTGTGGATATGATCTCATCCGGCTTCAATTCAATCTCATTCAAGGCCGGTCCTGAGTTTTCGGCAAATAAGACGCTGTCGGTGAAAGCGGGTTGGGGGATGTCCGGGTTGCCTGCCGGAGAATATATTGATCTTAAATAAATAATGAATATGATGCCTAAGATGACGGCGGGAACGATAAAAAATAGTGTCATCGACCGAACTTTTTTCGATTTTGAGTCATAAGGTACTCTTAACTGATTTATCTCCGGATTCATTTTGTCCAATAATAAAGCGTACTTTCGCGCATCGGGCGGTCTGTTGTCCGGATCTTTACTTATCAGCAACCCTATTGATTCGCTAAACCATTCGGGCAGGGAAGGGTTGATTGTGTTAACAGGGGGCGGGTCATAACTTAAAATTTTTGAAAATATTTCGCCGTATTGTGGTGCTTCAAAAGGATGAGTACCTGTTGCCAACTGATACAATATTGTACCGAGCGCGAACATATCCGCGCTGAAGATAACAGGCAGATTATTTATTTGTTCCGGGGAAAGATACAAGGGGGTGCCAATCAGCGAACCTTCCTCAGTAATCCGGTTCGCGGACTCATGAATACTGATACCGAAATCAGTCAAATTGATATTCATATTTTTATCAATCAGGATGTTTTCGGGTTTCAGGTCACGGTGAATGTAACCTTTGCTGTGAATGACGGCGAGTCCCCGCGTTATTTTTGAGGCGATACCAATGATATCCTTAGCATCCGGTTTGTCGTTTGCCATATACTCAGCCAGTGAACACCCTTCCACGTATTCCATCGAAATATAAAACTGACCGTCAACCTTTCCGAAATCATAAACAGATACAATCGAGTCATCGTTCAGATCAGCGACAATCCGCGCTTCCCGTTCAAATCGCTGAATCAGTAAATCATCTCCGCCGAGATAGACTTTAAGTAATGTTTTCCTGTCGAGCACTGTATGACGGGCTTCATACACGCGGTTCTGACCTTTTTCTGAGATGGTACGGAGAATTTCGTAGTTACCGATTAAATTCATGACTCATTACCGATGATTTCTTTGACTTTCAATTGAAGATATCGCAAGGATATGCCGAGGCTTTTTGCGGCCCGGGTTTTATTGCCTTTAAATTGATGAAGTCTCTCGATGATCAGTTTATTTTTATACTCATCAAGCGTGCCCATGAAAGGTTCGGACTCAATACAGTTAAATTCAAAATCATCAGGCCCGATGGAATCATTTTGTACAAGCACAATCGCCCTTTTTACCGCGTTTTCCAGTTGCCGCACGTTACCGGGCCACTGGTAGTCCATAAGTTTCTGTATCGCGGTTTTCTTTATTTTTATAGGATTGCCTGGCCCGTATTTATCCATAAAATGAGTGACAAGAAAGGGAATATCATCGATCCTGTCTCTCAGGGGAGGGACATTGATATTAATGACGCTCAGACGGTAGTACAAATCCTCCCTGAATTTTCCCTGACGCACCATAAGCGATAAATCCTGATGAGTTGCCGCGATGATCCTTACATCTACCTTTCGTACGACATTTTCGCCCAGCCGTTTGATCTCATTATTCTGAAGGACACGCAGGAGTTTTGTCTGAAGTTCCATGCTTAGATCACCGATTTCGTCCAGAAATAAAGTACCGCCGCTAACCGCTTCAAACAGGCCGGGTTTATCTTTATCCGCTCCGGTAAACGCGCCCTTCTTGTAACCAAATAGTTCACTTTCCAGGATGCTGGCCGGAATATTACCGACATATTGGGCAAGATAGGGTTTATCCTTCCGGTTGCTGAGATCATGAATGGCAAGAGCGACGAGCTCTTTTCCTGTTCCGTTTTCACCGATGATAACGACCGAAACATCGGACGGAGCGACCTTTCTGATCAGCTTACACATCTGCTTCATGATATCGGTTTCACCGATCATCGAAGAGATTCCAACCTCCTGGTCCAGACGTGATTTTAATATTATGTTTTCGTTCCGCACATCTCGCCGGCTTAAAACCTGTTCAAGAGTCAGGGATGCGATCGGGGCAAAAAAGGAGAGCAACTGTCTTGAAGTTTCATTAAAATGCTGCCGGTTTTTCCTGCTGTCGAAATACATGACACCGTAAACCTGATCCATAATTATCAGCGGAAACGCCAGGATGGCATGGATATCATTTATGATGATGCTATCCCGGCTTTTGATGCTTTCATCTTTATTGGTATCAAAAAGCAAAAGCGCTTCCTTCGAATCAAGTACTTTTCTGAAGACGGTTTGAGAAAAATTGATTTTTTCGGCATTTTTGGGATTTGCGGATACAACATTTCTTGTTTCAAACATATCTTCGGTCCGGTTGTAATACACAAACGCGCCCACTTCCGCTCCGGTTTGGCTCATTAACTCAGTTAAGATCATATTAAGAATATCGGTTTCATCATCCATACTTGCCATGGATTTGGTCATTTTGAAGATAACCTGCAAATGATCATTCCTGATTTTGCTATAAGGTAGAATCAAGAGTCGCGCCCCTATTTAAAATATTGAAAACTAACAGCCTGTGACTGACAAATATTGCCGATCTGATCTTCAACTTCCAGTGTCCAGAGATACCATCCATCCGTTATACCGGCCAGGATCACGGGATCATTTAAAATATACTGGTCATTATCGGATTGTATTTCGTCAAAAGTGCCAATTTTTATAACAGGATTCTGGAGTCTGAAAAGAATAATTCTATAATGATGCGTATATGGTAAATCAAGTTTTGTCCAGGTAAAGCGAATATCACCGGATTCCGGGCGGTCCACATTCGGTAATTTTAAGGTCAGGGTTTTATTGATTACTCTGCGGATATTGTAACCGAGGGATTGCAGACTGTCTCCGTTAAGATTTCTGACGGTCAGTCCGAAATTCAATTCCGGAATCGTTTCAGGTGTCAGCCCTAAAGAGATATCATCCGATTTGATTTTAACCGAGTACATATCATCGGATTCCGCGACATGCGGGATAGAAATTTTAAAGTTCTTTTCCGGTACATCGATATAAATATCATCGATATCCGTCATTCCGTCAGGATCAGTTACCAGTGCTTCCGCAACGATATATGTTTTACTGTCTGTGTTATTGTAAACCGAATAAAGCGAAACGTTTGAGATAACCGGCATGGCGTTCAGATAGATGTTTATCAACATATAATCATCTGAACCTGGGTATGAGCCGGTTTGTGTATAATAACCGTCTCTGAATATCGCTAGATGAATAGAGTCGGAAGGCGGGTGATACCATTGTACGATGCCTTCGGAACCGGTTTTTCCGTAAAAACCGAGTTTATCCTCTGTTACTACCACATCTTTTAAAACCGGATTAGGAGGATAAAGCCGCTGTACTTTTATCTCTGTCAGCGATTGCCGAAGATAATTATCCGCGCCTGGATCAAGAGGATTCTGTCGTGGAGCATCGCAGGCTAATAAGGTTAAAGTCAGAACCAGAAATATTTTTTTCATATTTCTCATAACCAGATGGTCCCACAAAATGAATGTATCAGTTAAACGATCAATCATGTTAATTGATCAGTAATTTTTCAATTAATGCCGGAAAATATATTCCCGGTCTATGATCCCGTTAAACGGAATTCATATGATCTCGCATTTACCGCCAACGCCGCGATATAACCGTTGGGCACCGCAAGAGAGTCCAGTTGCCAATTGTACACAGATGACGGATCATGCCGGCACTCAATGATCTTGGCGAGTTCTCCGGGCTTTAGAGTTACATCAAATTCATTAAGTGGAATAGAGAGCCCTTTGCCGCATGCTTTTATATACGCTTCTTTCCTGGTCCAGCAATTATAGAAGGCTTCTTTGTGCAGATTCTGTGGTAAATTAATGAGCTGTTTATATTCCTGTTCAGAGAAAAAATTTCTGGCGATTTGAAGTTGATCGGTATTTAATTTCATAAATTCAATATCAATTCCGAGCTGAAAATCATTGGAAATTGCCACCAGGGCCAGATTGTTAGAATGTGATACATTAAAGTAAGGGCCGGGCACAGGGAAAATCAGATAAGGCTTACCATACTGATTATATCCAAATTGCAATTTTCCCGGATTCATTCCCGTAGATTGAGCGAGCAATATTCTCAGCTGACCGCGGCAGGCGATAAAGTGAATACGGTCTTTTTCGAACATAAAGCGATTAGCTCGGTTGAGTTCATCAGGGGAGAGCAGGTTTTCAAACATCGCAATTACTTTATCCTGGATGTTTAATTTTATGCGCCAGACCTTAACATCTCCATCAACGATTAAAGTCTGCTCACAATAATTTTTCCATGTAGTTAAATTCATTAGATACGCCTTTGGAATAGATTTAAGTTAAAATGAGCATTAATGTCTCTGGTTATTGTACTGAGAAGAATCTGTTGATGATCATTTAAATAAAAATGATCCCCCGGAAACATTCTAAGAAAAAATGGCCCGTTTGTTTGCGTACTCCATGACTCAAGCATTTTTTTATCGAGATGCGGATCCTGTAACCCACCTAAAACCGAAATCGGGCAGTCAAGCGGAATTCTTGCTTCATAACTGTAGGTTTCACACAGTTTAAAATCGGCCCGTAGAATGGGAATTATCAATTTGAGCAGATCCTGATGTTCAAATACCTCAGCGGGAGTTCCGTTAAGTTTTTTTATCTCAGCCAGAAATTCAGCATCGGGAAGATTATAAATTAGCTTCTTATCGGATTGTAATTGCGGAGCTTTTGTTCCGGATAGAAACAGATGCACAGGTTTGAGACCATAGTTGATTTTGAGATGATGCGCAATTTCAAATCCAATAATAGCGCCCAAACTATGCCCAAATATGGCGAATGGCCGGTCAATGCTGTTTTTAATTTCCGGTGATAATTCAGCGACAAGCGTTTCAATCCTTCCCCGTAGAGGTTCGTTGATACGCTGTCCTCTGCCCGGTATTTCCACTGCGCAGACTTCGACAGTATCGGGCATGTGTTTCGGCCAGGACCGGAAAACGGCGCTGCTGCCTCCCGCGAATGGAAGGCAAAACAACTTGATTTTGGCGTTTTTTGCCGGTTTTGGGATTACAATGGTCGATTTTTGACGGCTCACAAATGGCATTTGCATTTTATTCATAATAATCCTGATAATTTGTTGCACATAAATGAATTACTGTCGAGCGAGCGGTATTGATTATCATTTCTTTTTTGTTTTCTCCATTTCTTCCATTTTTTTTCGCAAACTCAGCGGACGCATATCCGTCCACACTTCATTGATATAGGCCAGGCATTCATCTTTTGTACCGTTTTTACCCGCGTCACGCCAGCCAAGCGGATTTTCACGGTCTGCCGGCCAGATTGAATATTGTTCTTCATGATTCAAAACGACCTTGTAAATTGTTTTGTCATCGCGTTCATCAGCACTCATCTCTACCTCCTAAGTTATTTGTTTATATCAATATAAGATGCTTCATCATGGCCCCAGATTTTTATTTTATACGTAAATCCTTCAGGAGCGAGTTTTGTTTTTGGTTCAAAAGCAAGGAATTTCCGGTAAGGTCTGCTGAATGAAATTAATATTGACAAGACCGCCATTATCACACCGCAAAACATATAAATAAGCGGAATATTCTGACCTGTCAGATCCCCGGCCAAACCGCCGAGAAGCATACCGATCGGCGCGATACTGCCTGAGAGAGTAGTGAGTACACCGAATACTCTGCCTCTGATCGCGCTTGGCGTGGATAATTGTAAAATCGTAATAATGGTAACCATAATGAATCCGTTAAACATTCCGCCAATAAAAGCAAGAAAAACCGCAAGAGGCGCGGAGGTTACCAATCCCAATATGCCATACCCGCCGGATTCAATAATTGTAAAGATAATAAACATCTTGGAACGTACTTTTCCGTGAAGATTGAAAATCCCGACAGATATGTAGCCGAATAATATTCCGATCCCGTGCGAAGCAAGGAAGAAGCTATACCAGTCAACCGAAACCTTTAAAAAATTATCAACATAAAAAGGGAGAAGGACAATAACCGGCATTGTAAAAAAATTGATAAAAATTGAAACAAAAAGGAGCATTTTTAGTCCGGTGTTCTCCTTAATGTAAACAATTCCTTCCCACAAGTCATTTTTGAACGACTGATATTGACTTTTTAAATCTTTTTCTTTTTCAGGAAAAACCTGCGGTATTTTTATAAATATTTCACTGATGGCCGAAAATATATAGCTGATGCCGTCAATCAATACAACAATAGGGGCGCCTAGTATTTTAAACAGTGTACTCCCGATTCCCTGGCCGATAAAAAGAGATACCTGCTCCGCGAACTGCGACATGGAGTTGGCCGCTGACAATTTTTCTTCTGGAACAAGATCCGGAATTGAAGCCGAAATGGCTGGGCCGAAAAATGAGTTTACTGTTGAAGCTAAAATGGTAATACAGAATAACCAGACAGCGATTAATATCGTCGCGTCCGGCGTGGTAAACATAACCGCGGCCAGACTGAGGGTTGCCAATCCATTGATCAAATCGCTGAAAATAATAATATTGCGCCTCGAATACCGGTCTGCAAACACGCCTCCGATGGCGCTGAAAAGAACAACCGGCACGGCGGCGGATGTCCAAAGTAAACCGATCAGCGTGGCCGATTCAAAAGCGTTTTTCATCCACCATACCATGGCAATCAGATAGATGTGCGTTCCCAGTTTGCTTACAAACTGTCCCTGCCAGAGCAGCATGAAATTTTTATTTGTCAGTTTTACAGGCTTTTCCAATTTTCCGCCTTTAATGTTTTTCGTCAGAATTTGTTTTATTCAGCAGCGTTTCGATTTTTTCCGCAAGGATTTTTACGTTTGGTTTTATCATCATTGTGATATGATCACCGGGTACGTTGATAATATCAACTCCTTTACCGGCATATTTTTTCCAACCTAAATCATTGGGCAGATCATCATAGTCCCTGTTGTCATCCGCCCTGAAAAGGGTAATTTTTCCGTTAAAATTAAGTGGTTTGTATTTTCTCCAGGCGCCAGTTTGAACTTTATTGATATGCACGTAAAGTTTAAACTGATTTTGTCTTATAAATCTTGGAAGTACTTTTTCTTTTTTGGCGATTTTTAGTACAAATTTCAATTGTTCATCATAATCCATTTCACGGAGCTTATCCGCGTCAAGGTCAAAATGAGCCGAGAACATTTTTTGAAGGAGTTCGCTGTCATCTTTTGGTTCGTCCCGGTGCGGGATATACGGACCGGAATCAAGGATGCCCAGAAAACCCACTTTCTGGTTCATTTCCATGAGCTGTCTGCCCATTTCAAAGGCCACAATAACGCCAAAAGACCATCCGGCAAGAAAATACGGTCCTTCTGATTGCCGCTGTCGTATTGCGTCCACATAGTAGGATGCCATGGATTCGATAGTGGTATGAAGTTCCAGTTTGCCATCAAATCCGCGCGCCTGAATTCCATAGACCGGCCTGTGTGTTTTCAGCATTTCGGCAAGCTGGATGTACCAGTGAGCGCTTCCGCCTGTTGGATGTACAAAAAATACCGGCGTGTCGTCGGTGCCTTTCTTTAACTCCACAAGCGGATCAAATTTATCCGGTTTGACTTCTTTCGATAGAATTTTTGCCAAATTTTCAATGGTTGGATCGGAAAAAAGGCTCACCAAAGGAATCTCCCTATCAAATTCCTGCTGAATTTTATCAATGACCCTGATTGCCAGAAGAGAATGTCCGCCAAGATCAAAGAAATTATCCGTGATGCCAACAACCGGTATATTTAAAATTTCCTGCCAAATCCGAACCAATTTTAGCTCAATGCTGCTGCGGGGCGCGATATGATCTTCATCAATCCGGATTTCTTCCAGTTCCGGTGATGGCAATGCCTTTCTGTTAACTTTACCGTTTGGCAACAATGGAAACTTTTCAAGCCGGATTAATGCTCCGGGAATCATGAATTCAGGCAGATCATTTTTGAGCCTATTTCTTATCTGCTGTGTTGAAAATTCCGGATTATCTTTTGTAATTATGTATGCCGTAATACGTTTATCACCGGGGGAATCTTCCCGCACAATCACCGCAGAATCCGTAACACCCGGAACTTTTCTAAGTAATGATTCAATTTCACCAAGTTCAATACGGAAACCACGGATTTTTATCTGATTGTCAATCCGATCCAGATATTCAATATTTCCGCCATCCAGGTAGCGTACCAGGTCACCTGTGCGGTACAACCGGCTGCCGGGGATTTGATCGAACGGATTTGGCACAAACTTCTCCGCTGTGAGATCCGGTCTGTCCAGGTAACCCCGCGCAAGTCCGGGGCCGCCGATATAGAGTTCTCCGGGTATACCGACCGGAAGCGGATTCATATATGGGTCAAGGACATAAAGACGGATATTGTCTATGGGTCTGCCAATGGGAACGGCATCACTTTCAGATAATTCACTTACCTGATGATAGGCTGCTACAATTGTTGATTCTGTGGGCCCGTATCCGTTAATAAATGTTCTGTTTTTATACCAGCGGGCGGCGATTTCCCGTGTACACGCTTCGCCGCCGGATACAATTGTTCTGAGTGACGGCATGGGATCATCGGGTAAAATACTAAGAAGAGAAGGCGGAAGCAGCACTTTAGATATTTTTTCGGAATTTATAAGTCTGATAAATTCTGCCGGCGCGAGCAGCGATTCTTTATTGACGACAATCAAACATCCGCCCGAACATATGGTGGCAAATATTTCCTCAACTGACGCGTCAAAACTGAATGAGGCGAACTGCAGCACCCGGCTTTCCGGGGAATATGAGAATTTATCGATCAGGGAGTGGATAGTGTTGCATAGTCCGCCGTGGTGGAGCATAGTGCCTTTGGGTTTGCCTGTTGATCCGGATGTGTAAATCACATACGCCATGTTCTCTGGAAAAACAGGCAAATTTATATTTTCGCTGCTTTCGTCATTGATTATGTCCCAAATTTCATCCATATAAATAATATGACCATGATTTGGTGGCAAGTCCGTAAATAAGGATTTTTCCGTCAATAAAATCCCGGCTTTGGCATCTTCAAGCATATAGGAAATTCGTTCCCTGGGGTATGCCGGATCGATCGGAACATAGGCGGCGCCGGCTTTAAGAATACCAAGCGCGGCGATCACCATTTCAACAGAACGGTTAAGACATATTCCTACCGGGTCTTCGATTTTGACAGATTGCTGCATCAGATAGTGTCCAAGCTGATTGGCTCTGGCGTTGAGATCGGCGTAGGTTATCTCATAATCGCCGAATTTTACCGCGATGGCATCAGGGCTTTTTTCAACCTGAGCTTCGAACCAGAGATGGATTGACACCTGATCGGGAAATAATTTCCCGGTTTGATTCCATTCAGAGACTATTGTCTGAGATTCCGCAGGAGGTAAAATCGTAATTTCTGAAAGTTTTTGATCCGGATTGGAAACAATGGATTCGAATATAGTTTCAAGATGTCCGAGCATGCGTTTGATAACCTCTTTGCGGAACAGATGGTTTTGATATGCCGCCTCAACGGCTAAATGATCTCCGGGAGACGCGACGATTGTAAGCGGATAATTTGTTCGTTCAAATGATTCAATATCACTTATCTGAAGAGCGCTCTGATGTTGGTTCATTGATGTATTCACCGGAAAATTTTCAAATACTACGATACTTTCAAACAGCGGCAGTCCCCGTGGCACTTCAGTCCAACCCTGGATATCAACCAGAGGCGTGAATTCATACTCTCTCAATTCGGCCTGCTGAGACTGTATTTTCCGCAGCCATTCAGCCAGAGTATCCGATTGATTTAAGATGATTCTGACCGGGAGGGTGTTGATGAACAACCCGACCATTGATTCCACTCCGGATATTTCAGCCGGCCGTCCCGAAACGGTAGCTCCGAATACAACGTCATCTTCGCCACTGTACCTGTTCAGCAGTAATGACCACGCGCCCTGGATCAGGGTGAACATCGTCAATTGATTGTCTTTCGCTAATTTTGTCAGAGATTCAGATAGGCCGGGGGAGAGTAATACGCGTTCCTTCGAATAACCGTAGGGTAGATCGTTATTATGCATTTTAACCGGTAATGGCGTCGGGGAAGTGAATCCTTCCAGCCGGGACTGCCAGAAAGTTTTTGCCTCTTCCATATCCCTTTTCTGAAGCCACGAAATGTACTCACTATAAGGAGTCGAAAGTTCCCGGGTGTCACGTTCCTCTTTTGACAAGGATTCATAATACTCAAAAATCTCTTTTAATATGATTTGCGTGCCCCAACCGTCAAATAGAAGATGATGATGGCTCCACACAAAATTGTGAGTCTGTTCGTCCAGTTTTATCAGACCGATCCGCATTAGAGGCGCTTCGGCCATAGAAGTGATTTTTTTCAATTCACTGCTCAAAAATTCCTGCGTCAGAGATTTCTGTTGATCAGCGGAAGTATTGCTCCAGTCATGCATGGTGAACGAAATATCTATTTTTTTATAGACAATCTGAAGAGGACGGTCCAGGCCTTTCCATATATACGCGCTTCTAAGAACTTCATGCCTTTCTGATACTTTCTGCCAGGCCCGTCTGAACATCTCTATATCCAGTTCTCCGGTGAATTTGCAGCTGAGTTGTTCACTGTAAACCTCGGTTTCCGGGGACATTAATGAGTGAAATAGCATTCCCTGCTGCATGGGCGAAAGGGGATAGATGTCTTCAATCAGATGGTTCTTTTCATAAATTCGGTCAAGATAAGACTGTTCGATCGACGCGAGCGGGAAATCTGATGGGGTCACCCCACCGGCAGCAGCCGACAGGCAGTGAGTAATTAACTCTTTAAGTACTGCCAGATACCGGGTCGCGATATGTTCGATTGTCGATTTTTTATGAAAATTTCTGCTGTAACCCCATTCAAGCTGAAGCCTTCCGCCGGATATGGTGGCAGTAATATCTAAAAGATGGGAGCGCATATTTGAGGGGCTTCTCTCGGATCCGCGGTTTTCTCCCGCCAATAAAAACAGATTTTTTTCGTTTGATTCAGAATGCTGGTTGAATTGTCCGAGATAGTTAAAACTGATTTTTGGGGACTGATTCCGGTCATTCCCTATTGCATTATCATACGCTAAATAACGGAGAATTCCGTAGCTCATGGATTTTGAACGAATGGTATGCAGTTGCTCTTTAATAGATTTTATCAATCGGCCCTTTTCCGCTGTGTCAGGAGGGCAATTGAGATATACGGGATAAATATTTGTGAACCATCCGACCGTACGGGATAAATCAACATCATCAAAAAGAGATTCCCTTCCGTGACTTTCCAGATCGACCGTGATGGCAGTTTCACCCGTCCATTCAGACAGCACGACCGCAAGGGAAGTCAGCAAAATATCATCAATCCGGGTACGGTAAACCGGCGGTACTTTTTTGAGCAGAGATTCCGTGTCATCCTCATGCAGTGATACACTCACGGTTTCAACGGATTTCTCATCGTTGTCACCGTTTGAAAAATCGATTGCGGGTTCACCTGGGTTATTAGCGCGCAGTGCCGACCAGAAATCAGCATCCATGTCAGCCAATTCCGATAAGAAATGGCCGTTCGCTTTTTCTGCCCAGGACTTAAATGATGTTGTTTTCCGCGGTAGTTCGGGCTGTTTGCCCACAAGATACTGACTGTAAACCGACTGAAAATCCTCAATCAGAATTCGCCATGAAACACCATCAACCG
>JBFXGD010000041.1:0-23849 GCA_050178385.1 Calditrichaceae bacterium | reverse complement strand
CCAGTCCGTCCACCACCTTCTTTAATTCACGCGCCAGATCCCCATGGGTGATAATGCATGAAAAATATTTCCCGTTCATTCCCAGTCCTTTTCCAGAAATGCTCTGTCCTGAGAAAGCGGGCTGCGGTCTTTCTGTTTCATAAACTCTTTAAGCCGGGAATTGAATTCACGCGCTGTATGATAACCATACATCTTTAACAGATGATTCATGGCGATGGTCTCGGCGATTACCGTGATATTTTTCCCGGGATTAATGGGAAGGACAATTTGCGGGACTTCCACACCTAAAATTTCCGTGATATTCTCCTCAAGACCGGTACGCTCATAGTCGGCATCTTTATCCCAGTCAACCAGTTTCACTTCCACTTCAACGCGTTTCTGCATACGCACGCTCCGGATACCGAACACACGCTTCACATCGATCAATCCTACGCCGCGGATCTCCAGCACATGTTCCGAAATTTCCTGACCTGCGCCTATGAGTACGTCTTCCGCCTTGAGGGTGACAATAACCAGATCATCGGCGACAAGACGGTGCCCCCTTTCCACAAGATCAAGCGTGATTTCACTTTTTCCTATACCGCTGCGACCGGTAAAAAGGATTCCGATGCCATAAACATCCACCAGCGAACCATGCATAGACACACGCGGAGCGAATTTGGTTTCGAGATACTCACCGAGCAAGTGCACAAACCTGGTCGTACTGTAAGGAGTGCTGAAAACCGAAATATATCTGCGCGTGGCCGCTTCGATTAAAAGGGGAGGAATCGGATTTCCATTGGAAACTATAACAGCAGGGATTTCAAACTCACTAAACCGGCTGATGGATAGCAGCAACGCGTCTTCATCAAGCCCGGAAAGATAAGATATTTCAGTATTTCCGAGAATCTGTATCCGGTCCCAGGTAAACAGCTCAACGAATCCCGATAACGCCAATCCCGGCCGATGGAGCTCCGGTGACGTGATCTTCCTGTTAAGTCCGTTTTCAGAGCAGACCAGCTTTAATTTGAGCCTGGACTGATTCTCCCTGAAAAATGTTCTGACTGTAATAAACTGGTTCATAGTTTGAATTTACTAAAGATTGATAAAGTCCGCAAAAATTTAAAAAAAATAGGCACTTCTGAACGAAGTGCCTATCATATAATTCACAAAGGACTTATTAGCTGACCAAATTTTCTACGATTTTCTTGTTGTCATGATCCTTGATCTTCGCCTTGGTTTTTACAACCTGCTGTTCCATTTTATCGATGGCCAGATCAATAGATTTGAACACGTCCTCTGATCGCTCTTTAACTACAATCACCTTGTGATTCAGCCGCAGAATAAATTCCACGACCTGATCAAGCTTTTCATACGAGAGTATAACTTCAACATCCATGATTGAATCCGCGAAGCGGTCGAGTCTCTTCATTTTTTCCGTAATATAGCTCTTTAGACGCTCCGGTGCTTTGTACCCTCTAGCGGTGATTGCTAATTTCATCATGACCTCCCTACTTTTTTTGATGATTTATTTGAGGCGCCCGGATGGGCTTGATTGTAGATTTCTTTTAAATGTTCAATTGACATATGGGTATAAATCTGCGTTGTCGATAAACTTTCATGTCCCAACAGATCTTTCACAACCCTTATACTGGCTCCCGCGTTCAATAAATGCGTCGCGTAGCTGTGTCTGAGCACATGCGGACTTTTTTGGGGGGAATTGGATACAAACGCGAGATACTTTTTCACGATTCTCTGGACAGCCATTGGATACATTTTCTTCCCTGAATTAAGCACAAATAAATGATCGACATCATGCTGCGCAAATTTAGTTCTAAATGTTAAATATTTTTCAAGAATCTTCAACGCGACGCTGCCTACTGGTACCACTCGTTCCTTATTTCCTTTTCCGGTAATCCGGATCAGATTTTCATTTAAAAAAACATCGGTAACCTTTAGGTTTATTAACTCCGCCAGACGCATTCCGGTTCCATAGAAAAACTCCAGAATTGTAAGATCACGCACACCTTCAAATGTAGCGATGTCAGGCTGCCGCATAAGTCGGCTAACTTCGTCTTCCGTCATGTATTCGGGTAATTTTTTTTCGAATTTTGGTAGTTTAATCGCCAGAGCAGGGTTAATTTTGATAATCTCCTCACGCGTTAAAAATTTAAAAAATGATTTTATCGCCGCAAGTTTTCTTGCGATGCTGCGTTTTGAAATATCATTTTCCTGCAGGAAGACGAGAAAGTAGCGGAGTGTCTTTTTTTCAATCCGATTCCATTCCATCTGATCGGTTCTGAAGTAGTCAAGCGCGAAGGTTTCAAACTGTGTTAAATCTGCCGCGTACGCCTGCGCGGTATTCCTGGAATATCGTTTTTCCAGTATTAAAAAATCTAAAAACTTACGGATCTGTGAATCCATAATATCTATAATATTATAATTGAGTCTATGGTTTCTGTATTACATATTCGGCATTTATTAATCAATTTGCAATGTTTTCTTCAACTATTTCAAACTTACATTCCGGACAACGCAAAAAATGTCCTTTAGACTTGGAAGACTTTTCATTCATGTATTTATTCCCGCAGTTCGAACATTTTTGATTAACAGGCTTATCCCAGCTTACAAAATCACATGCCGGATAATTTGTACATCCATAAAAAATCTTACCGCGTTTGCTTCTTCGTTCAATGATGGTGCCGTCGCATGAATCTTTTGGGCATGAGACACCGGTGTTGACAGTGATGGGCTTTGTGTTTTTGCAGTCAGGATAATTGGAACACGCTAAAAACTTACCGTATTTTCCTCTTTTAACCACCATGGGGCTGTTACATTTATCACAGACTTCATCCGTGGTTTCCTGTTCTTCCTCTTCCAGCGGTTTGGTGTTTTTGCATTCCGGGTATCCGCTGCAGGCCATAAACCGGCCATTCCTACCCCACCGGATTATCATCGGGCGGCCGCACTTATCACAGGATTCGCCGGAATCTTCCAGTAGATCAGACTTAATCTCTTCCTTATTCGCTTCAACGGTTTTTATCGCGCGGTCAAAAGGCGTATAAAATTCATTCATAACATCTTCGTACGTGGCGTGGTCTCCGGCTATTTCATCCAGCTTTTTTTCCATCGAAGCGGTGAAATCCACATTAAAGATATCAGGAAAATTCTCGATCAGGATTTTGTTTACCGTCTCTCCAAGCTGCGTGGCGAATAATTTGCGTTCTTTCAGTTCCACATATTTGCGGTGTAGAATTGTGCTTACAATCTGAGCATATGTACTCGGCCGGCCGATTCCAAGTTTATCCATTTCTTTCACAAGCGTGCTTTCCGTATATCTTGCCGGCGGTTTTGTAAAATTCTGCTCCGGCAGGATTTTCTGCAGATAGCACACATCGCCTTCATTCAGGCCCAGGGGAATAACTTTCATCCCGTTTTCTTCATCTTCGCCGGCGGTTTCCCGGTACACTTTTTCGTAACCCGGGAAATTCATCACTTCGCCTTCGGTTGTAAACAGATAATGACCGCCTGTGACAGAGATGGTTGTTTTTTCATATACGGCAGGCATCATCTGACAGGCTACAAATCTTTTCCAGATCAGGTTGTACAATTTGAATTGTTCTGCCGAAAGCACTGCTTTTAGATTTTCCGGAGCAAACTCGTCCGATATATTGGCCGGCCGGATCGACTCATGGGCGTCCTGCGCTGATTTTTTCGTTTTATATATTCTCGGATTAGCAGGAAGATATTCATCGCCAAACTGCTTTTTGATGTAATCACGTGAAGCATGAATCGCTTCGGCGCTGATTCTGGTTGAATCGGTACGCATATAAGTAATCAGACCTATCCTGCCCTGTCCGGGAACATCCACGCCCTCATACAATGTTTGCGCGATGCTCATGATCCTTTTTGTTGACATGTGAAGCATCCGGGAACCGGATTGCTGCAGGGTACTTGTCGTGAAAGGCGGCTGCGGATTTCTTTTCAGTTCTTTCTTATTGATCGATGAGATTTTCATTGCCGCGTTTTTGATCGCCGCAACATGATTGTCAGCCGATTCCTGATCCGGAATATGCGCTTTTTTATTGTTAATTTTTGCCAGTTTCAGCTCAAAGGGATCAGAAGTATCTGTTTTTACCAATATTTTGATGGTCCAGAATTCTTCGGATTTGAACTCGCGGATTTCCACTTCACGCTTGCAGATGATATACAAAGCCACTGATTGCACTCTTCCGGCGCTCAGACCACGGTAGATCATTCGCCACAAAACCGGGCTGATTTTGTAACCCACAATACGATCCAAAACTCTTCGGGCCTGTTGAGAATAAACCATCTTCATGTCAATAGCCCTGGGATGACTCATGGCTGTCTCAACACCGGTTCTGGTTATTTCATGAAATTCAACCCGATGGATTTCCTTCTTGGCAGTATTCAAAACAGTAGAAATATGGTAAGCGATCGCTTCACCTTCGCGGTCAGGGTCAGTCGCGATATAGATATTATCCGCGCCTGCCGAAAGAGCTCTCAATTCCTTGATTATTTTTTCTTTGCCGCGAATATTTATATACTGCGGTTTAAACCCGTCTTCAATATTGACACCAAATTGGTTTTTGGGTAAATCAATTATATGACCAACCGAGGCGGCAACTTTAAATTCAGCCCCCAGATACTTATTAATGGTCTTTGCTTTTGCCGGTGATTCTACTATCACTAAAGATTTGTTTGCCATATAACTCTATAACTTTTTGATTGTGGTTTGCTGTTAACGCGGGACGATATCATCCGAATTCCGGAATATCAGTGAGAATCAGGTTAATGTATGGTATTGGATCCCAGCTGGTAAAAAAATCCTTCATAGAAATTGCCCGGATCGGCGCCCAACACCATTGACGCTGTGATACTCTTAATATCATCAAGTGTAATATCGGTTGTCCCCAGCGATAATGATTTTTCTATCGCGGATTCAATACCTGATTCATCGAGAATACCCAACTGCCATAACTGCAAAAGATACCCGTATGCATCCGGCGATACAACCAGTTTTTCAAGTTCGTGTAAAACCCGAATCGATTTCCCGCTATATTTGAACTCGGCTTTTTGCGGAGCCTGTTCTTTTTGCAAATGATTAAATATCCAGGAAAAAGCTATGTTTATTTCATTTTCGGTATAACCGCGTGATCTTAGTTCTTCCGATAAATCGACATAATTTTCATCTGAGTGCTGGTGCTGAAATTCAGCCATCAGGTAAACAATGATCTCAATAATTCGTTCTTGCATCTGTTTCCCTATGTATATTCCAAAAAAAAACTACACTTTTGTTGATAAAAAATCAAGTCATTAAACCTAACATTACCATTTTAGTTTCATTATTAGTTTATTGGATGAGAATATATCCCTTTTGTGACAAATATTCCTTTTTATGTCAGGATACCTGAAAAGACAAATCATAATGAAGAAAAAAATATCCGGCAAAGCTAACTCTGCCGGATCTAAAATGCAATCAAATTTTATCAGGATAAATTTTAATCACTTCCCCAAGTACCGCCGGCAATTTCAACTCCTGAGCTATTGTATTTCTTCCACCATCCGTTGCCGCTGGAATCCCAATGTGATTCAAAAATCAGATTTCCATTATTGTATATCAGAAAACTGCCACTGCCATCGATGTTTGCTGTCGATTCATGGCTGAATATGCCAAAGTCAAATGTACAATGTACATTACCATCGTCATCAGTTGTGCAGGAAGAGACAAACGCGGCCTGATCAGAGTTAATCTGATAAAAAGTCCAGGATGTTGATTTTCTGTCGCCGGTCTGATAAACCTCCATAGCAAGCCAGTTATCATACACCAAAATGCCCGCTGATCCATCAAGAATCATTTGCCAGACAATTGAATCATCATCACCGATTGTCGCTCTTATCGTTATCGTGAGACCATTATTTACGGTAGTCCAGACCCATGTATCACCGTCTTTGACGGCGGCGATATCATCAAAAATATAACCGATCCACAGCGTCCAGGGCCCAAGCATCACACCCGTGTACTGAAATTCAGTATAAACTTCAGGAGGCGTGTCTGCGGGCAGTGAAATCATATTTAAATCCGGCAACGCCGGCGGTGTGTCTTGACTGGAATTTCCTGAAGTGCTGTCTGAGCAGGAATAAATGATGAATGCCAAAAAAATAAAAGTTAAAATTACTAACTTTTTCATAAAGATCCCCCCCGGCTTCTTATATGTAAAAGATACATGCTATTCACTAATATCAATATGACATTTGTCACATTTCTTCACTTTTTTTCAAATCTTCAACTGTCAGCTGGAGTCTTTCAGTCCCCCTCCAGTTGTTAATATTCACCCTGAACGCCACATCGATTGTCTCACCGAAAACAACATCATCCTTATGACAGCCTCCGCCCCACCAGATACATTCAAACAACTGATTTCCCCTTTGTACGGATAATTTCAGATGCTTTCCGTTGCTCAATAACATCATATCGCGAATATATACATTTTTTAGCAAAAGAATCGGTTCGGCATTTGTTTCTCCAAAGGGTCCTATTTCCTGAAGAACTCTGGCGGTGTTCAGGTTAAGCTGATCAATATCTATCACCGAGTCAATCACTATTTCCGGTACCAGTTCTTCATTACTCAATGCGTCGTTTGCATAATCTATAAATTCTTTTTTAAATTGATCATAATTTTCCGCGGGAATGGTTAAACCGGCTGCTTTGTGATGCCCTCCGTAATTCAAAAAGTAATGATTAAACTGCGTCAACGCGTTAGTCACATGAAAAGCGTCAATACTTCTTGCTGATCCTACATAATTACCATTTTCATCCCGGGTAAAAACAAAGGCCGGTCGTGAATATTTTTCTTTCAGCCTACCGGAAACGAGCCCGATCAAACCGGCCAGCCATTCATCATTTTCAACAAAGATCACTTTTTCTGAAGGAACTTCGTCATTGTCCGGCATTAAATTTAGCGCGAAATCAAGATAACTGGACTGCAACGTCTGTCTTTTTCGATTTAAACTGTCAAGGTGCGCAGACAGTTCCTGAGCTTCTTCTTTTGATTCGGTAATCAACAGTTCAACGGATATGGCGGCTTCTTCCATCCTCCCGGCGGCATTTAATCTTGGCGCCAGAAAATAGCCCACAGAAATCGGTGTTACAACTTTCTCTTTTACGCCGCTTATTTTTTTCAGCGCCATCAAACCCGGTTTCCGGCTTCCGCTCAATACCTTCAACCCGAATTTTACCAGCGCGTAATTTTCATCCCGCAATGGCATTACATCGGCGATGGTTCCAATAGCAACCAAATCAAGCTGATTCAGCAGGAACTGTTTAAAATCGTCCTCCTGCATCAGTTTCTCGCTTAAGGCGTGGAGCAATTTAAAGGCGACCGCCACACCGCAGATAGTTTTGAAAGGATATTCAGAATCGGTTCTGTTTGGATTAATCACCGCGCAGGCATCAGGAAGCTCTCCTTCCTGCAAATGGTGATCCGTTACAACGACATCAATTCCCAGGGATTTTGCATGATCGATTGCATCATGAGCCGTGATTCCGTTGTCAACCGTAATGATGAGCTTCATCCCAAGTTCAGCAGCCAGATCAACCGCCGACGGTCTTAATCCGTATCCGTCCTTTTCCCTGTGAGGCAGGGCGTATTCCACGGGATATCCGATCTTTCTAAAGAAATAGACCATGATTGCCGTAGAAGTCACACCATCCACGTCATAATCGCCAAAAATGAATATTTTTTCCCCGTTATCAATTGCCCTGATGATGCGGGTGACCGCCTTTTCCATATCAGGCAGCAGATACGGTGAATGAAGCCTATCGGACAATTTGAACGGTTCAAGATGATCGGGAGGCAGATCTCTGTTCTTAAGTATGACATCTACAATTGAATTTTTTGGGTCGGTATTTAGTATTCTCCATATTTTTTCAGGTAACATATATTATTATTTAAACCTCCGGTCCTGTTCAAAAAAACTGGTATTCAAATTCAGTAAAATTATTCGCAATGATAATCTATGAATTAATATGTTTATAATCAAAGCTACTTTACAATCTTAAAATGGGAAGGTCAGACTGGCCGACCAGATCCGTCATCTCCTTTAAAAAAGGAGAGGATTTCTGCATCTTGCCAAATCGGTTTTTGACTGCTGTCAGGATAACTTCCTTTCTTGCTCTCGTAATCCCGACATAAAGAAGCCGTTTTTGTTCTTCCAGTTTTTTTGCCACGGGACGGTCATCCTGATCATCTTTTTTGTAGGCAAAAAAACTGGGCATGGTATCGTCTTCGAGCCCCATGATGATCACATGGTCAAACTCCAGTCCCTTTGCGGCGTGATATGTGAGGAGTGAAACAGCATCTATGCTTCCAAGGCCATCCTGCGGGTTTATCAGCAGGATAAATGACAAGAATTCAGCTATCGCCTGTTCGACGGGCAGATGCTTGAACTGATCAGCCATTTCAAGCATTCGTTTGAAGACATCGTCTTTCATGTCATAAGACGTAATGCCCGGCATGGCCTGCTCGGCTCTGCTTCGAATTTTTTCCCTTAATTCCGCTTCGGGATAATTAAATCTCGAAGCGAATTTACTTAGAATTTCTGAATACGGCGAGAGCAATTTGCGCGCCCCCGAAGCAAAAAATATCTTGTCTTCAACAGCCACCAGTTTGTCTTCCAGCAAATTTCCCAGGGCAACATACTCGGTAAGATTCTCACCGGCAGTTTTGGATTCTCTTTTTCCGGCAACCTCATGCATTATTTGAATAATTTCATGCAATACGCGCACATCATCCAGCGCTCTGTGTCTGTTTCCCGGATCAAGCTCAAACCGCTCCGCCAGCGCGTCAATGGAATTTCGATGAGAAGGATACAGGTGGCGCGCGAATACAAGTGAATCGTAGCGTATGTTTGGAAGCCGGTCATCCGTCAGGCTGCGTGAGAGCCTGTCCATAATTTTAAAATCAAAACTGTATCCGTTATGAGCAATCAATAAGTCTTTACCCGCGAACCCGATCATTTTTTTCACGGCTGTTTTCATATCGGGAGCATCTCTGACATCTTCTTCGGTGATGTGGTGTACAGCCTGCGCTTCAGGCTCGATGGGCATGCCGGGATTGACCAGGGTCTGAAACTCATCAATGATCTTGGAATCACGTACACGCACGGCCGCGATTTCAACAATCCCGCATTTTTCAGGATCTCTTCCCGTGGTTTCCAGATCAAACACTACATAGTCCCTGAAAAATGCCGCGCGAGACTGCTTCATTTTTGACTGCATTATGCGAAAAAGCGTGGAAAGCGAACCCTGTCTTTTTTCATCAGTTTTATCGTACAATATTTCTACTTCACATGAAAGTTTGTGGTCATTCATGGGCGACAACAGAATTGCCACATCACCCGGATTAATATTGATCAGATTTTCATTCTTTAAAACATGAACCCGGTTTTGATAAAACAACTGCAGCATTTCGCAGGCGACAAATGACAATTTCTCGTTTGAGTGATATATCCAAATCTGCGCTTTCGGATTTCTGGCTTTGTTGTTTTCCCTAAGGGTAACATCGGCTATCTTCTCAACATTATGTTCCAGAATCGTTTTTTCCGTGTCCTGTGAACTGTTCAATATTTCCGCAACGAGGCTGTCAAATTTGTAAAATGATTTCAGATTTACAAGATTCGCGATGTTTCCGATAAACGCGTTTATTCTCCTGCGTAAATCAGACCCGATTTCCGAACGTGTTGAAAAATCGTTCAACGCCTTCCTGAAAGTTGATTTCTCATTTAGATTCTGATAATTCTGAATCTGTTTGTATATGTGATGTCCCAGCTCGACTTCCACAAGCTCCTCGATGACAAGATTGTCGATCGGATTTCTGATGAGCTTCAAATATGATAATAGACGAGCCATTTTAGGCTGATCAAGCAGATTCCTGCCGGAGGCCTGTTGATAGGGAATTCTCTCTTTTAGTAACCGGACAGCAATCTGATCCCCGAACCGGTGCTGAGGATAGATAATGGCTATTTCGGAGTAATCAGCCTTTTGCGCCGTGTGCCATTCATCAATTTTTTTTACGATAAATTCAATCTCTTTTCCCTCTTCTTCAAACAGAGCAACCTGTATCAGATCCTTTTTTTGAGCATCGGGAATTATATTTTTGCCCGGTTCAATTCTGTCAGTCGACTTCACAATGGCTTGTGCCGCCTGAGTAATTTTTTCTCCGCTCCGGTAGTTAATTTCAAGAAATACCGGTTCTTTTATTAAAAAATCGTCCATATACTGACGTATATTTTCCGGGTTTGCGCCCCGCCAGGAATATATTGACTGATCATCATCAGCAACGACAAAGATATTGCGATGTTTTTCGGCCAGCAGTTTGATGATTTGATACTGAACAACATCCGTATCCTGAAATTCATCGACAAGGATAGATTGATACAAAAACCTGTACTGCTCCAGAATATCCTTATTTTCCTTAAGCAGAGCGAGCGTTTTGACCAGGATTTGATTATAATCGATCAGTCCGTGTTTCTGAAGATGCGTTTCATAATTTTCATATATCATCGCGGAAAAAGACGGTAGAGGATTGCCTTTCAACAGGAAATTTGAGAAAGCCAGCTGAATGCCTTTGGCCACTCTTTCCGGATTTTCCCTTACCTTACCGCTTATCAGACTTTTTAGAAGACGATTCTGATAATCATCATCACATACGCTAAAATATTTATTCAAACCCGCGGGTTCATGGTATTTTCTAAGAATATCCAGACAAAAGGCGTGTATAGTCCCGGTCCGTATCCGTTCAGCTTTCGAATCCAGAATCTTGGTTAAGCGCAGTTTTATTTCACCCGCTGCCTTATTACTGAATGTGAGGGCAAGAATGTTTTCAGGAGGGATACTGTAATGATGTACTTCATAAACAATCCGCGCGATCAGAGCCCGGGTTTTTCCTGTTCCCGGTCCCGCGATCATAAGTACCGGCTGCCGCGGCGCGGTCACCGCTAATTGCTGGCTTTCGTTTAATTCATCTAAAATCTTCCTGACTAACATATTTAAATCCCTGTCAGTATTATTAATCCCGGCGAGCTGTAGTCATTGTCTTTGAATCTTAGAAGTTTTGATTAGAATTACCGGAATCGTGAATAGGCATTTTTAAATCTATTTGTCATGGCTTTACAGTAGAATCCGAAATTATATTTTGAGATAAAACCGGATTTGACAGCCTGCTCTTTTATGCTCAAAGATATACATGTAATATACAAAAAACGTATTAGCGTTGTTACTTTTTATTTTGCCCGTTTAAGAATGCGCCCAGTTGCATGAAGGACAATTCGTATTCTTCCTTATGCAGGAACGCCGCATAACGTTTACGGCTTTCCACTAATTTTGTATTGTCATAGATTTCCGCGAAATCAATAATATACCGGTACCCTTCAAACTTGCTGACAGGCAACGGATCGTATAAAATAAGCGCATCAGTCAACGCCGGGAATGATTCGTTCGATGTAATAATAACCGGATCTTCGGGCGCCATGGATGGATCGTTCATTATGGAATGAGGCACAAAACTTTCCTGCTTCCAGTTCCAGAGCAGGTTATCAAGATTAAAAGCTGCTTTTTTATCCGCCACATAAACCGTCGTGCGCAAATTTTTGTTGAACAATTTTTCTACAATCTGGCAGATGTATCTTTCTTTAGCGGTAATTTTTAATTCAATAAATGTAACGGATGTTTTTGCCATTAGAATCGCTGTCCGACTTCAAGCCGTAAATCAAAGGTTGATTGATCCTTACGCTCACCGATGGTTTCGGTGAACGGAATTATACGGTACTGCAATCTTATTCCAAGGAAGTTTTTTGAACTGACATTCGCGTCGATACCCGCGGCAATCAACCCGCCCAGAGTGAGTGAGTACTGGTCTCTTGTTTTTGTGCCGTCTGGTTTTGTGTCATACTCCGGAAAATTCATCCCGTAAATTGGACCCGCGCCGATCGCGAAAAACGGTCTTACATTGTCATCCAGATCTTTTGCGAACAATCTTTTTTTTACGGTAAACATAAAGTCAAGGATATATACATTATTATCGCCATTGACGGTTCTGGGATATCCGTAAATATCAATATAGTTAAATTCTTTACTGTCGCGGAGCATAAATCCGTCAAATCCCATACCAATATGCCAATAGTTCTTAAGAGGCCATTTTATGAAGGCGCCAATCCCGGCTCCGAGCTCAACCATGCTGAAGGCCAATCCGCGCTGCCGGTATGTCGTAGGCTGCGGATCCTTCTGCAGATATTGTTCAAACTGGCTGAAACCCTGGATTGGGATCAGAATTAACAATAAAATGAATATATTTTTTTTCAATTTATCCTCCTGTGATAAAATATAGGGGATCTCTTAAATCCATTCAACTAATTTTCACCGATCGGGCGACATCATTACAAAAAACACTCACAATGATAAACAAATTCCTTTTGTACAGGTTCCTTAGGGAATGATATTTAGCTTTCTTAATTTGTACAATAAAAGGAAATTGGCATCAGTATTATTCTAATTTTACACTGTTATTTTTTTTTAATACGCGAAGTTAACATTTTCATTGATTTATTCTGACCAATTTTACTGAGGATAAATTAACATTTTTTAAGGTTATTCTTTTGATGTCTATTATATCAAGTCTATTGACTTGATTCTGACACTTTAAATGATCTTGCCTTTTGATTTGAGAATTTTCAAACTTAGCATTTTGCCAATAAACAAAAAATCCCTTTCCAACTGAATGAAAAGGGATAAATGAAGTCTTCAAAATTAAATTATCTGAACATGGCCTTTATAGCTCCCCAGGTTCTGAACACACCTGAAATATTTGGGTGAACGATCATCGAATCTGTTTCTTCTATCTGTGTGTCGTTCTCCCCGACGGCCTTAATTTTGTAAAAGAGAGCCGTACCGCTTTTAAACATTACATTCTCATCGATAAAATCATATGAAGTTCCCGGTCCTCTCGGCTTTACGCGCTTTAGTTCAACAAAGTCCCGGTCGGTTGTGCTTTTTAGTATAATAAAATGCCTGACCCCCTCTTCAGAAGATGTAACCCAGGATACGGTCACCTTATCTGTTGTGGGAACAGCGCTGTATTCGCTGAATACAATACCCGCCAATAGAATTGACACGGGTAAAAGAAGACTTATTAAATAGAAGAGTGCTTTACGCATGAAGTGTTTTCTGCCTCATACCATTAATTAGTTTAAATATATAATTTTAATTAGCTAAATCAAGACTTTTCTGAATAATCTGCATCCTTATACCATGTGGAATCGGGGGATAAATTAGTGACAAGGAGTCCGCGATCCCAACTCTCGATATTTCCAGGGTTTCTCCTCCGTCTCCAGCTGCAATCAGCTTTTCGGAAGCGTTAAAATATCTGCTTCCTATATACTCTCCCTTGATTTTTCCGCAATCAATCTTGCCGTCTATCTGTACCCCATCCGGCAAGCCGGATTCAAGATTATTTATTAAAATCACGATCAATCCTTGTGAATTATCGACCTGATTAACAATACCTTGAACCCGTACAGAATTTGTTTTGAGTTCCGCGTGTTGGCCTTTATATATATACCGTGCCTGCTCGAGCCTTAATTGTACTTTTAAAATCTGGTAGTCATTGTTTCTGATCTCAAACAGAGGAGCCCCTGATGCAATGTTATCACCGACTTTAACATAAACTTTTGTGATTTCACCCGTTATAGGTGACCGGATATCTACCGGAGTATATTCTTTTTGTTTCGAAAGGCTCCATAATCCGGCGAGAAAATCATTCTGATTTACCTTCTTACCTTTTTCCACCAGCAACGCTATTACATTCGAGGTATCCGCGGCATAGATGGTTCTGTGTTCAAATACTTCTGATTTCCCCTCAACCGGAATATATACCTGCCGGTATTCGTGGTGGATATCGACAGAATCAGCAGTGATATTCATATCCTGAAAAATGATTTTTTGTCCCGGATTCTGATCCGTCCGGCTTCCGCACCCGCAAAGGGTCAATTGCATTAAAATACAAACACCCGCAAAACTAACCCCTGTACTCATCTGATTATTCCTGATATTAATTAAGTCCGACAATCAGTTTTATCTGTTAAAATGACCGAAAACACCGCCTGAAATCAATCTATTATAAAAAATCATTTAATAATTTTCTGGAATAATGGAATCCGAACTCCGGTTTGATGAGTACAAAATATTCATTTGATGAAGTTCAATTTAAAGATAACAGTTTTTCATTGGAATGAAACATTTTTTATCACAACTAAGGGGGAATTTTTTATGAGCAGGGAAATCAAGAACAATCGTTCAAATAAATTAGTGAGCTTTTCAAAAGGCTCAATTCTTCTGAGCGCCATAGCCGGCCTGGCTGTCGGTCAGGCGCCGGAAAATGTCTTTGCCTATTCACCGCTGGGATCCGGAAGCGAAGTTAGAGAAGCATTGTCATCACTGAACTCTACGCCTAAAGCTCCGGCAGAACTCAAATGCGCGGGAGAGACAAAAAAATCGGCAGAAAAGAAGGCAGATGTCAAGAAAGACGCAAAGGAAATGAAGGATGCCAAAGCTGCTGAAGCAAAATGCGGTGAAGGTAAATGCGGAGAATCCAAAACTGACATGAAAAAAGCCGGCGCGATAAAGGACAGCGCATCAGCAGAGTCTAAAGCAATGGAAGCAAAGTGCGGTGAAGGTAAATGCGGAGAGGGCCAGTGCGGTGAGGGAGATGTTTCCGATAAAAAAGCTGTAGACAAAAAGGCTGACACCGTTGATGATTCAAAAGCTGCAGAAGCCAAATGCGGCGAAGGTAAATGCGGACAATAAGCATTATCCCGGGCAGGCATTTCTTTGCGCCTGCCCGATTTTTATTTTTTAAATGAGTGAGGTTTATAATGATCAAGGGAGCCGGTTTGGGATTCAGGAGACACCTTGCCGATGATCTGATTGGCGCGGAGAAGAATAAACCGCAGTTTGTGGAATTCGCGCCCGAAAACTGGATGGGAATGGGCGGTTACTGGGGTAAAAAATTAAAAGCCGTAGTCGAAAAATATCCGATTATCAATCACGGGCTCTCACTTTCTATCGGAAGCCCTGAACCGCTGGACTGGGAGTTCCTGAAAGATCTCAAAAAATTTTTTAATGAATTTCCCGTGCAGATATATTCAGAGCATTTGAGTTACAGTAAATGCAACAATGCTCATTTATACGACCTGTTGCCAATTCCCTTTCGTGAAGATGCCGTGCGCCATATCGTTGACCGTATCAGGCAAATCCAGGATTTCCTTGAACGGCCCATAGCAATAGAAAATGTATCTTACTATACGCCTGTGGCGGCAGAAATGGACGAGATTACTTTTATCAATTCCATCGTTAAGGAATCAGGCTGCAACCTGCTTCTCGATGTAAACAATGTTTATGTAAACGCCTTTAATCATCAATACGACGCCAAAGACTTTATAAGCAAAATACCTCTTGATAAAGTTGTTTATATCCACATGGCGGGTCACGAACAGGTCAGTCCGGACCTGATAATCGATACACATGGCCAGCCCATTATTGATCCGGTGTTTGATTTATTTGAGTGGACAATCGAAAGGGTCAAACCGGTTCCTGTGCTCCTGGAGCGTGATTTCAATATCCCCGAATTTGACGAGCTACAGGATGAGTTAGGCCGTCTGCAGTCGCTTATGGAATTAAAATGGGAAACCCAAAATGTTGTTGCGTGAAGAAACCCGCCAAATACAGAGCGAACTCGCGGACTACTGCCGCAGCGGTGTACCCCGTCCTATCAAAGGAGCTAAAGCGGATCGTCTGCACCACTACCGGAGACTTGTTTTTAACGTCATAAACGGTACTCTTGAAACCGCTTATCCGGTAACCCGTCAGATATTACCTGAGGATGACTGGAATCAGATGGTAAATGACTTTTTTATCAATCATGACCCACAGTCTCCGCAGGTCTGGAAGATGCCTTATGAATTCTACATGTTTTGTTCTGAAAATAATTATTCGGAAAAACTTCAGCGCCCTTATCTGACTGATTTGCTGTATTTTGAATGGATCGAGATTGAAGTGCACACGATGGAAGACCTGATTATTCCCCCATTTCAATCTGATGGTGATTTGCTTGAAAGTCCGCTCGTGATCAATCCGGAGTTCCGGCTGATCCGATTGACATATCCTGTGCATAAATTTTCATCTGATGAACTTTCCGCGAATGCCGGTGATTACTTTATCCTCTGTTACCGGGAACAGAAAAATCTGTCAGCAAGATTTTTCGAATTTTCTCCGTTTTTCGCCGTTGTGTTCGAAAAACTAATTAACAATCATTTTTCAGGAAAAGAAGCGTTAACCGAAGCGGGAAAGTTTTTTAATATTCATGACGAACATGTATTGCTTCAAAATGGACTTCCATTTTTTAACGATTTGTTTGCTCAGGGCATCATTCTTGGTTTTGCATCCTAGAATAATATCGTTTATCCATCCTTCTTCTTACTTTTTAAAGTTTATGTTTTAAATTCCACTTAATATTTTTAACTTTGCGGTTAAAATTTGAATAAAACCGGTAAAAAGCAATGAACAATTACATCTATTTCTGGATCGGCTTTCTGGCATACAGCATTACAGTCATCTGGATCGGATTCTATATCTGGAACAAAGAAAAATCATCGGGCAGGCACAACGATAACTCAGCCTACTGGTCGGCAAGCGGCAATCTATCCGGCTTTTCCAGCGGACTCTCAATTTCCGCCAGCATGATGTCCATAAGCTGGTCATGTGTGTATGGTGTTCAGCTTTTTTACTGGTACGGACCGGGCGGCGCGTGGCTTCTTATTATTCCCTGGCTTATAACGATGACCGGATTTTTTATTTTTGCATCCCGCTTCCGGAAATTTAAGACTTTTTCGCAGCCTGAACTTCTCGAATCACGATTTGGCTCTAAAGCGCGACAGCTTCTGGCTCCGGCGCTGATTGTCGTATTTATAACCTGGACAGGCGCGGAGATTTACGCCGCTGGAAATATTATCGCGCCTTTTCTCGGTATATCTCTCAATCAGGCGCTGCTGATTATCACCATTGTGGTCGCGATTTATACCTATTCCGGCGGATTCGAAGCGGTTGTTTCCACCGATAAAATCCAATTTTTGCTGGTCGCGGTATTCATAAGCACCCTGGCTGCCATCGGCTGGAACGCGTTACCTCCGGGCGCATCCATCTGGAATATACCGCCGCCGCCCAAATTAAATCACAGCTCTAATTTATTCGCTCCGGGAATCGCGCTTATCGCGGTGACTTTTTTTGCCTATCTTCCGGGCTGGCTGATTGAAACTGATGTATGGATCAGATTGCAGGCTTCAAGATCAAACGGGGCGGCGAGAAGAGGCATTTTGATTGCAGGTGTCAATTCCTTTGTTTTCGTCGGAATTATGCCTCTGATTATAGGCTTGTCGGCATTAATACTCTTTCCGCCTGTTGACGGAATCATCCCGGAACAACTTCAGGACGGCACGGTTATTCTAACCGTACTGATGCAGAATTACGCTCCTGTCTGGCTAAATGTGTTTCTGTCTATCGGTCTTATAGCCGCCGCCATGTCCACCATTGACACCTGCGGTAACGTGGTCGCCCTTTCATTTTCTTTTGACCTGGTCGAACCGCACGTAAAAAACAAATGGAGCCCCGCCCGCTTAAACAAATTCGCCCGGATCTCATCGGTCGGCGCGGTATTCATATCCTATATCTACGCCATATTTACCGAGAGTCTGTGGGATATTTTTTATCTTTCTTCCGGTATATTGACAACCACCGTTTTTATTCCGGTCATCAGCAGCTTTTTTAAATCCACCCAAAAAAGACAGGTACATTTATCAATCTTTTTTGGTTTTTTATCCACACTAATATTTTATTTCCTTGAATCGCGGGGGAAAATGGCTTCTTTTGAACCGTCATTTTTATCAGGTACAGGACTTAGCTATATTTTGTGGGGCTTCGTTTTTTCTATCATCGGATTTATTACCGGAAAGTTGTTCTCAGGTTCGAAGCAATGAACGAAAACACCTAATTCTGTTCATGTTGTTACTTGATGCTGCGTTTTAATAGTATCAAAACAATTTATCCTTTCACACTTGAATTTTGTGCCATAAATCACAGCCATTATCATTATTTATTGATAAAATCTAAAAATATAATTATAGCATTATTCAATATTTATATGTAAAAACACA
Organism: Calditrichaceae bacterium; assembly: GCA_050178385.1. Lineage (GTDB taxonomy): Bacteria > Calditrichota > Calditrichia > Calditrichales > JBFXGD01 > JBFXGD01. The sequence continues at coordinate 5,588 of JBFXGD010000041.1, read as the reverse complement.
AATGGTCTAATTAGATTCTCGTTTTTTAATCGTTCATTCAATTTAAGGAGAGGTTCATGAAAAAGTTACTGGTAGTTGTACTTGTTATTTTCGCACTGGGTTCATTTGGCTTCGCGCAGGGTATCGGTTTTCACGGTGTTGCTCCTCAGGTAGCGCTGCTTGTACCCGGTGAAGATGGTCTCACCACAGGCTTTGCATTTGGCGCAAAAGTTAATTTGGGTGAAATCGCTCCGGGAATCGCTATTTATCCGTTAGCTTTCTATCATATGCCCGGAACTGATTATGATGATTTAACATTCAGCGATATTCAGATTGGCGCGGATGTGCATTATAATCTTCCAAGCGTTGCCGGTCTCTATGTCGGCGGCGGGCTTACATTTAACATCCTTACAATTGAGTTAGATTATACAAATCCATTCACGGGTCAAACTGAAACTTATGATGAGTCAGAAAATCGCGTAGGCTTTTCACTGTTGGGCGGTTACAAATTTCCGATAGGCGGCATGGACGCAATGGCTGAAGCAAAATACGGAATCGTTTCTGACTATAGCCATCTGATGATTGGACTCGCCGTAATGTTTGGCGCTAAATAATTTTTTTGATACTATATTATAAAAGGCTGTCCATATAAATGGGCGGCCTTTTTTTATTGCATTTCACCAATTTTCTTTTTCCATATTCCCATTGCAAACAGAACTGTATTGAGCATTCCTTTTAAGAGTGTTGTCAGGGCTATCGCCCACCATATTCCTTTTGTTCCCCAATCCAGATTGACGGCAAAGAACCAGGCGAGCGGAATACGGCTCAGAGTGACAGGAACCGAAACCAGCATTACAGGCAGCGTATAACCCGCTCCGCTGAAGGCTCCCTCCATAATGACTTCAAGCCCCAGGAAAATTTCAAAAATCGCGATAATACGCAAATATTCTACGCCGATTTTTTGCACGCTCACATCTGTAGTAAAGACACGCATTAACCATTCCGGCCAGAAATAAAAGACCATGGAAACCAGGAAAAGAGTAATCACTCCGTAAATATTAACCCACCAGGCCGCCTTTTGAGCCGAAGCGATTGCGCGCGCGCCGACATTCTGCCCCACTAGGGCTGAAGCGGCGGCAGAGTATCCGACACATGCAAACCACGCGATCCCTTCTATTCTGTGACATACACCGATTGCCGCGATCGCCTCTGTTCCAAACCGGGCAATAATACCTGTCAGCGCGACATAGATAAGGCTGAAGAAAAACCCGCCAAATGCAATGGGACTGCCAATACTGAGAATTCTCCGGATGATTTTTTTGTCGATCCGCCTACGGAAATCCGGAAGAAATTTTTTCCTGCGCAGAATCTGGATACAAAGACCGGCAGCGACTATTTCAGACAATATGGTGGCAAAAGCGGCGCCCGCTATACCCATTTCGGGAAAACCGAACCAACCAAAGATAAATATGGGATCAAGAACCGCATTTAATAAAAGCGCGATTGCCAGAATGATCATTGGCGTTTTTGTGTCACCAATGCCTCTGAAAACCCCTTCCATGCCGACAAACCAAAAAGAAAAAAGCAGTCCTGACAATACAATGCTTAGATAGGTTCGCGCGTCATTAAATACCACTTCATCAAATCCCATCACTCTGAACAGCATATTTTGCGTTAAGAACACAACAATGACAATCAGCACCGCGCTGACGGTGTTAATCAACATCCCCTGACCGGCCGCATATCTTCCATTTTCTTCTTCACCGGCTCCGACACTTTGCGCCACAAGCGTCGTTATTCCGTTCACGCTCAATGCTGAAAGTGAAAATATCGCCCACATGATGAATGAACTTCCCCCGATCGCCGCCAGCGCTGAGGCGCCCAGCTTTCCAACCCAATATGCGTCTATAAGCTGATATAATGTCTGCAGAACCGAAGAAATCATCCCCGGAAATGCTAATTCATAAATTGATTTATGCAGGTTCTGATTTAACAACGAATAGCTTTGTTTCTTCATCTCACCCATTAAAACCGAATTATCCTCTTTTATAAAAGTCCGAAAAGTTAAAAATCTATGATCAATAAATCTATAGCAAAGGGATTATTTCTATTCATTTCGTATCAATGATTAAACAGCAATTAAATATTTTGAGATGCAGAAATTCCCGTATTGGAAGTGCTTACGATCCTGAAAAGACACCTGATAAAGATTGCGGTTACAAAGATGCCTAATTATTTTAATGGGAACAGACAATTCCACATTTGGTTTGTCAATTATCCGCGGTTATTATTTTAATATGCCAACGCTTCAATATTACCCGCGCCTTCGCGTAAAATCTGCGGCTCATCAGAGGTAAAATCGACGATGGTGGAAGGTTGATTAAAACTTATCCCGGCGTCAAGTATCAAATCAATTTCATTTTCATAGCGTCGCGCGATTTCATCCGGGTCCGTGTAATATCCATCATCACCCAGCGGCACACTTGTGCTTAAAATGGGCCTGCCAAGTTCTGTCGCGAGAGCAATGGCAACCGGTGAATCAGGAATCCGGATTCCCACCGTTTTTCTTTTTTGCAAAAGTATTTTCGGGACCTGTCTTGATGCTCTCAAAATGAACGTATAGGACCCGGGAGTCACACGGCGCATAATTTTATACGCATAATCAGGAACCTGGGCCCACTCGGATATATCTTTCAAATCCGGACAGATGAAACTTAAAAGTTTGTGATTTGAAGATTTCTTAATTCGGAATATTCGTTCCATGGCTTGTTTATTAAACAAATCCGCGCCAAGGCCGTAAATAGTGTCCGTCGGATAAACTAATACTCCCCCATCCTTTAACACTTCTACGGCCTGCTTAATTAACCTGGGCTGCGGATTTTCCAGGTAAACTTTTTGAACAACTACTGCCATACCCAATCCAATCCTTTTTTTACGGAGGGTTAAATACAAAGAAATTGGACATCAGTCAAGTAAAATTATTCTTTACCGTTGTTACAAACGATTTTTTTGATAAATTTTTATAAAATATATATCATTTTTTGCTTGAGTTCTTCACCATCTTTAAATTTGTGCATCTCGAAAAGGAATTTTGCCGTTAGAAATATTAATATTTCAGACGTCGTTGTCTAAGATTTTATTAACATTTATTTGAGGAGCATCGACCTGAAAGGGATACAAAATCCACTGAAAAATCTTCACCAGATTGATCTTGATCAATCTCTTAGAGGATATCACAAATTCATAAACTGTTGGCTTTACAGAGAGAATGATATAACCATCGTTGTGGATCCCGGCCCCCGTTCATCATTCCCTGTTCTCAAAAAGGCTTTGGAATCGCTGGATGTAAAAAGAATTGATTATATATTACTCACCCATATCCATATAGATCACGCGGGATGCACCGGTCTTCTTCTAAATGAATATCCAACCGCTAAAGTAATTTGTCATCCGAGAGGCATTCCTCACATGATTAATCCTTCTGATCTGTGGGAAGGCTCATTAAAAATTCTGGGGAAATTAGCGGAAGTTTACGGAGAAATAGCCCCCGTTAATACAGATAAAATTTCATTTCTGCCACAAATTAATGACCGGGGAGTATCAGTCGATGTATATGAAACACCCGGGCACGCCTCCCATCATATGTGTTACCGTATCGGTGATATACTTTTCGCGGGAGAAGCTGCCGGTGTAAATGTTCCCGCCGGAGATCCGGAGTATCTCAGAATTGCCACTCCGCCGGTTTTTAAATATGACATTTATCAAACATCTCTGGATAAAGCCGCATCAATACCGGCAAAATACGTCTGCTTCGGCCATTACGGAATCAGCGATAATCCGGAATCCGTATTTGAACGCGCGCGATTTCAAATGTTTCTGTGGATAAAAATTGTGGAAAGACATTTTCAAAGAAAATCCAAAAACTTTTACGAAACTGTATTTAATGAATTACTTATATCGGATCCTTCCATAGCGGCATATCCGTCTCTACCGGAAGATATCCGGGAAAGAGAAAAATATTTTGCTTTTAACAGCATAAAAGGAATGTATGAATATTTTAAAAAGCAGCATTCATCTGTTTAGTAATGTACCGATCTTTAAAAGATAACAGGAGTAAGTTCATGCGACAATTATATATTATAACTCTTCTGATTTGTTTTTTCACGGTAAATCTCTTCGCGGCCGGCAAACAACTTACCGTGGAAGATATTTATAGCTCCCGGAAATTTTCCGGCCAAGCTCCGGCCGGATTAAACTGGGCACCCGGGGAAAACGCCTATTCATTTATAAAGTATGAGGGCGCGGATCGTCAGCCGGTGTTGTACAAATTTGATCTTAAAAGCCAAAAAGAAACCGTTCTCATTGACAGCACAATGCTTGTTTCCCCTGATGATCAAAAACATCTGCGCTGGTCGTCTTATAAATGGTCCGGCAGCGGCTCCAAAATTCTGCTGACAAGTGATGTCGAACATGTCTGGCGACATTCAATTCTGGCCAGCTATGTTGTCTATGATTTAGATTCAAAAACACAGAAGAACATTTCAAGGGATGGGAAGTCATTATCAAATGCTAAATTCTCACCGGATGAATCCAAGATTGGATACGTTTTTGAAAATAATATATATGTTATGGATTTGCCTTCAGAAAAGATCACACAGTTGACTTTTGACGGATCCGATAACATCATCAACGGGCAATTTGACTGGGTTTATGAGGAAGAATTTGCCATTTCTGACGGCTGGGACTGGTCGCCGGACGGAAAGAAGATTGCCTTCTGGAGACTGGATCAATCACAGGAGCCGGAGTTCAGCTGGATTGATTTCGATCCTGTAAACGGTTCATTTGAAACCATCCGGTATCCGAAGCCGGGCGACCCGAACGCTCTGGTTAAGATCGGTGTCTTCGACCTGAATTCTGGTAAAACGGCCTGGATGGAAACAGGTGACGATCCGGACATCTATATTCCCAGAATAAAATGGACAAAGAACCCGAATCTTCTATCCATTCAAAGATTAAACCGTCTTCAAAACAAGCTGGAGCTCCTGTTTGCCGATGCCCAAACGGGAAAATCAAAGACGATTCTAACCGAAACAGATCCTTGCTGGGTGGATGTAACCGATGATCTGACATTTCTGGAAAACGGCCGGGAGTTTACCTGGACATCGGAAAGGGATGGCTACAGGCATATTTATCTCTATAAAATGGATGGTAAACTTATACGTCAGCTGACAAAGGGATCATGGGAAGTACAAGGCATCAGTGGTGTAAACGGAAATCTGGTGTTTTTTGACGCCAACAAAGACAACATGAATGAAAACCACTACTTTAGTATTGATTTGAATGGCCGTAACCAAAAAAAGATCACGCATGTTCCCGGATGGCACAGGGCAACCTTCTCTTCAAATTTTAAATATTTTATCGATTCTTATTCCAATACTAAAACCCCCACAAAATATTTAATTTCTGAGATAACCGGCAAAGAAATCAAGGTGATTAAAGAGAATATTATTGAAGCATTAAACGAGTATGATCTCGCTTATCCTGAATTTTTTAAGTTCAGGACTGAAGACGGTGAGATGTTAAACGCGATGATGACTAAACCGGTCGAT